>NZ_JBEYXZ010000001.1:0-455357 GCF_040645305.1 Streptomyces sp. NPDC046831
ATCGGGGGCAGTGAGGACGGCGAGACGGTGCTGGCGGACTTCATCGGCACCGATGACGCGGCGCTGGAGCTGGTGGAGGACTTCCATGCGCTGGCTCCGTTGATCGCGGGTCTGGACGAGCGGGACCGGAAGATCATTCACTGGCGGTTCGTGGAGGAGCTGACCCAGGCGCAGATCGGGGAGCGTCTGGGGGTGTCGCAGATGCACGTGTCGCGTCTGCTGTCGCGCACGCTGAAGAACCTGCGCGAGGGCATGCTCTCCACCGGCTGACACCCTTCTGTCCGAGGCCGGGTCCCCGGGTACGGGACGACCGCGCACCGGCGCGACCGGGAGCGGCCGGCCCGTCGCCCGTCATGCCGGTCGGTGCCGGCCTCGTCACCGGGTCCGCGAGTGCGGCACAGGTAGGGCGGACGGCACAGGTAGGGCGGACAGGGGTCGGCAGGCGACGCGAAGGACGAGCTACGGGTGTTCCGGGTGGTGGAGGTGGCGTGGTCCGGCGACGTAGCGGTGCTCGCCCCGCGGGGCGAGCTGGACCACGACAGCGTCGTGCAGCTCGACGAGGCCGCCGACACCTCTCGCCGAAGGCGGCGCCCCGCTCTCCGTCGTCGAATGCTCCACGCCGGCCTTCTGCGACTCCTCCGGGATCGGCGGCTTGGTCCGCCTCTACCAGCGGCTGTCCCGCGACGGCGCGGTGCTGCGGGTGGCGGCCGCGCCGCCGTCCGTGCGGCGCGCCTTCGTCCTGACCGGTTCGGACCGGGCGATCGCGGTGCATCCGACCCTGGACGCGGCACTGGCCTGGCCGGTGGGGCATGCTGTACCGGACGGTGCGGCGGCCGCCGCGGCGGGACAGCGCGCCGTCGGGGAAGGGAGGCGGAGGACGTGACAGCCGAGCCCGAGCGGCGACCGGCTTTCCTCGCGGTGGCGAGGCCCGATGCCTCCGGAGCCCGGCGCGGAGCCGCGGCGCAGTGCACCGCCAAGGACGATCTGTCCACGCTTTTCGGCCATTCCCGCGCGGCCTTCGCGCTCATGTCGGGGCCCGCCCACGTACTCGAATCGGCCAATGCGACCTTCTTCGCGGCCATCGGCGGCGGTGAACGGGAACGCACGGGTGTGCCGCTCGGGGATCTGGTGCCGGAACTGGCCGGGCAGGGCTTCCTCGCCCTGCTCGACCGCGTCCACGGCACCGGCGAGCGCCACGTCGGCCGCAACGCCCGCATCGTCCTCGGCGAAGGTGCCGCCGCCCGCGAGGCCTACTTCGACTTCACCTACGAACCGCGCCTGGACGAGAGCGGCGACGTCGTCGGCGTGTGCATGATCGGGGTGGAGACCACCCAGGTCAAGCACGCCCAGCGGCTGGCCGCCGAACACCGGGTGCTGCTGGAGCAGATCGCCCGGGAGGCGCCGCTCGCTGACGTCCTGGACGGCATGTGCCGGGCCATGGAGGAACTCTCCCCCGAGGTGCTCGTCTCGGTGCTGCTGGCCGATCCGGACGGGGGCCGGCTGCGGCACGGCGCGGCCCCGAGCCTGCCCGACTTCTACAACCAGGCCATCGACGGGATCGCCGCCGGGGAGGGCGTCGGATCCTGCGGCACCGCCGCCCACCGGCGCGAGACGGTGATCGTCGCCGACATCGCCGGCGATCCGCTGTGGCGCGACTTCCGCCACCTCGCGGACCGGGCCGGGCTGGCGGCCTGCTGGTCGACGCCCATCCTGGCCCGCGACGGCCAACTGCTGGGCACCTTCGCGATGTACCACCGCACCCCGCGCGCCCCGCAGGAGGCGGACCTCGCCCTGGCCCGCGTCTTCGTCGACACGGCCGCGCTCGCCATCGAGCGGCACCGGGTCGAACAGGCCCGCCGGGCCGCCGACGCCCGCGAGAAGGCGGCCCGCGAGGACCTCGCCTTCCTCCTGGCGGCGAGTACCGCCCTGGCCGCAGGCCTGGACGAGATGCAGACACTGCACCGGCTGGCCGCCCTGTGCTCCCCGAACCTGGCCCCCATGGCCACGGTCGACGTCGTCGAGGAGGGCCGCGTGCGGCGCGTCGCCGCCGTGGCGCCCGCCGCCCGCGACCGCGCGCTGCTGTCCTCCCACGTCCCGGCCCACGACCCGGCCCGGAACGCGGTGGCCCGTGTCCTGCGCTCCGGTGTCACGGAGGTGGCCCGCCGCCCCCCGACCGAGCCGGGCCCCTGGCGGGAACTCGGTGTCACCGGTTACGTGTGCGTCCCGCTCACCGGCCGGGGACGGCCGTTCGGCGCCCTCACCCTGCTGTCCAGCGGTGACCACGGCCTGGACGGCCACCAGGTGGGCATGGCGGAGGAACTGGCCCGCCGCGCCGCCTCCGCCGCCCGCAACGCACGCCTGTACACCCAGCGCGCCGCTCTCGCCCGCGACCTGCAGAGGGGTCTGCTGCTGCCCGACCTGCCCGAGATTCCCGGGGCCGAACTGGCCGCGCACTACCACCCGGCCGGCGAGGGCCTCGACATCGGCGGCGACTTCTACGACGTCTTCGCCCTGGACGACGGCACCTGGGGGTTCGTGCTCGGCGACGTCTGCGGCCGCGGGGCGGTCGCCGCGACGACCACCGCCCTGGTCCGTCACACCGCGCGCGCCGTCGCCCCGCTCCTGCCCGGGCCGGTGGACGTCGTCAGGGCCGTCAACAGGGCGCTGCACAACCGCCCCCCGCACCACGGCAACGGCTTCGTCACCCTCATCTACGGCCGTCTCACCCCCACCCCCGAGGGCCTGGCCGTCGACCTCGTCCGCGCCGGGCACACCCTCCCCCTGCTGCTGGACGACCGGCACACCGTCCGCACCATCGACGCGCGGGGCGCCCTGCTGGGCGGGGGCATCGACCCGCAGGTGTCCCCCTGCCGTCTTCTGCTGCGGCCGCACGAGAGTCTGCTTCTCTACACCGACGGCATCACCGAGTGCCGCACCGCGACGGGGCCCGAGCAGTACGGCGACGCCCGCCTCGCCCGCGCCCTGGCCTCCGCCCCGCGGCGGCCGGGCGCCCAGGACGTCCTGAGGGCCGTGACGGGCGACGTGCACTTCTTCACCGGCGGCGGCGACGTCGACGACGACCAGGCGGCCCTCGTCATCACGGCGAGATGACGCACGGCGCGCGGGCGGACGGCCGTCCGCCCGCGCTCGGGGACCTTCGCCCCCCGGTCGGCCGTACGGGTGACGCCCGGTAACCTCCTGCATGGCCGCAGCCCGGCGAGGAAGACGGCAGTGGCTTGTTGGAACAGGCAAGGACGAGGCGCAACGCATGCATGAGACAGCGGATGGTGACCGCGGTGGTGAGCCGCTGCCGCAGCCGATTCGAGCGGCCGCGGCCTACGGCGGCTCGACCTCCGGGCTCATCGCCGACGCCCGTGATCTGGTGCGGGGCGTCCTGGTGCACACCCGGTCCCAGCGGGGCACGGTCGTCCCCGAGCACGTGATCGCGTCCGCCCAGATCGTCGTCAGCGAACTGGTCACCAACGCGTTCAAGTACGCGCACGGCACGTGCCAGCTCCGCCTCGAGGCCCGCGCCGACGTCCTGGAGGTGGCGGTCTGGGACGACAGCCCGGCGAAACCCGTGGCCCGCTCACCGGACCCGGGCCGGGTCGGCCAGCACGGCCTGGAGATCGTCAAGGCGCTCTGCCACAGCGTGGAGATCAGTTCCGCGGCCGCCGGGAAATGGGTCACGGCCGTCCTCGCACTGACCGGCTGACCCACCGGCACCATCCGCCGCCCGCGCCTGGGTCCACCCGCGTCCGCCCGCGCCTGGGTCCACCCGCGTCCGCCCGCGCCTGGGTCCACCCGCGTCCGCCTGCCCCGGGGTTCGTCCGCGTGCCCGCCTGCCCCGGGGTTCGTCCGCCCTCGCGTCCGCCCGGGCCGTCCGCGTGACGCCGCCTGCCGGAACCGCCCGCCACCGCCTGCCGGAACCGCCCGCCACCGCCCGCCGCGAGGACACCGGACGCCCGCCACCCCACTCCTCGCCGGCCACTCGGCGGCCTGCCGCTCGCCACCAGGTGGCCCGGTCCGTGCGGCGGGGGAGGACGGACGGACCGGTGCCACGCCGGCCAGGCGCGGCCCACCCCGCGCCGGCGGAACGGACGGGGCGCCTCCGCGCCGACGGCGCCGTGGCCGCGAGCCGCCGGGCATGCGACCGGGGCAAACCTGGTATACGTACGCCGACCAGCGGCTCGGAGTGCTTTTCGGGTTCGGAGGGGTCACCCCGCAGACATGACCGGCCACCGGGAGACGGAACGCGACGTGCGACAGGCGACGGAACACCACCAGGGCATCGACACCACCGCCATGGAGGCGGTGGACACGGCCGACCTCCGCAAGCAGCGTCTGCGAAGACGGCTGGAGCGTCTGATAGGCATCGCCGCGACCGAGGGGAACGAGCTGGTGCCGCTGCGCAACGGCGACGCCATCTTCCCCGCCATGCTCGAGGCGATCCGCGGCGCGCGGCACACCATCGACATGATGACGTTCGTCTACTGGCGCGGCGAGATCGCCCGCGAGTTCGCCGACGCGCTGGCCGAGCGGGCGCGTGCCGGTCTGCGCGTGCGACTCCTGCTCGACGGGTTCGGCGCCAGGGAGATCGAGAAGGACCTGCTGGACGCCATGGACGACGCGGGCGTGCAGGTGGCGTGGTTCCGCAAGCCGCTGCGGCTGTCGCCGCTGAAGCAGAACCACCGCTGCCACCGCAAGGCCCTCGTGGTCGACGAGACGGTGGCCTTCACCGGCGGTGTCGGCATCGCCGAGGAGTGGTGCGGAGACGCCCGCAACCCCGGCGAATGGCGCGACACCCATGTGCGGGTGCGCGGTCCCGCCGTCGACGGCATCGCCGCCGCCTTCGCGCAGAACTGGGCCGAGTGCCACGACACGCTCTACGACGAGTGCGACCGGTTCAACGAGCACGAGCAGCCGGGCCGGGCCACCGTCCAGGTGGTCCGCGGGTCGGCCAGCATCGGCTGGCAGGACATGCAGACGCTGATCCGGGTCGTGCTGACGTCGGCCGAGGAAAGCTTCCGGCTGGCCACCGCGTACTTCGCCCCCGACACGTACTTCGTGCGGCTGCTGGCCGAGACGGCCCGGCGCGGGGTGGCGGTGCAGATCCTGCTGCCCGGTCCGTACACCGACCAGCGCGCGTGCCAGCTGGCGGGACAGCAGCACTACCAGACACTGCTCGACGCGGGCGTCGACATCCGCCAGTACCAGCCCACCATGCTCCACACGAAGATCATCACCGTGGACGGCGTCGCCTCGCTGATCGGCTCCACCAACTTCAACCGGCGCTCCCTGGAGCACGACGAGGAGGTCATGCTCGCCGTCCTGGACGAGGACTTCACCGCCACGCTGGATCAGGACTTCGACAACGACCTGGCGCGCAGTGAGGCCATCGACCCCACCCGCTGGCGTCGCCGTCCCCTCGCGCAGCGGGCGCGGGAGGCCGTCGTCACGCCCATCCGACACTTCCTGTGAGGGGCGGGCCCTGCTCCGGCGGGCGGCGCCGGATGATCGTCCTGCGGGGCCCCTCGTACGGGCGCTCCGGACAGATCGATAAAGTGACTCCCACGGTTGACTAAAGAAACGTTCAAGTGGGGAGGGTGACCGTGGGCGCCATGCGCATGAGCAGCACGCCGTTGCCGGGCATCGGAGTCCGGTACGACCTGACGACGCGGGAGCACCGCCGGCTGTCCGTGGTCGCCCACCGGGACGGCTCGCGCACACTGAGCGCCTACCGGGAGGACGATCCGGACGCCTGCGCGCTGTCCGTGCGGCTGACCTCGCCGGAGGCGGAGGCGCTGGTCGCCGCGATGATGCCGGGGCACCACAGCCCCAGCCTGCTGTCGACGACCGAACTGGGACTGGTGGCCGAGCGCGTCGAGCTGTCCGCCGCGTCGCACTGGAACGGCCGGCTGCTGGGCGAGACCCGGATGCGCACCGAGACCGGCGTGTCGATCGTGGCGGTCCTGCGCCGGGCGGAGGCCTTCCCTTCCCCCGGACCGGACTTCCGCCTGGCGGGCGGTGACATCCTCATCGTGATCGGCACCCGCGAGGGTGTGGAGGCGGCCGCCGCGATCCTCGGCCGGGAGTGAGCGCGATGCACTCCTCCGCGGTCTTCCTGATCGAGTTCGGCGCCATCATCCTCGGCCTGGGGCTGCTCGGCCGCTTCGCCGGGCGCCTGCGGTTCTCCCCGATCCCGCTGTACCTGCTCGCCGGCCTGGCGTTCGGGGAGGGCGGGCTGCTGCCGCTGGGCGCCAGCGAGGAGTTCGTGGCCATCGGCGCCGAGATCGGCGTCATCCTGCTGCTGCTCATGCTGGGCCTGGAGTACTCGGCCAGCGACCTGGTCTCCAACCTCAGGACCCAGTACCCGGCCGGACTCGTCGACGCGGCACTCAACGCCCTGCCCGGCGCCGCCGCGGCCCTGCTGCTCGGCTGGGGACCGGTGGCCGCCGTCGTGCTGGCCGGCGTCACCTGGATCTCCTCCTCGGGCGTCATCGCCAAGGTCCTCGGCGACCTGGGCCGACTGGGCAACCGCGAGACCCCCGTCGTCCTGAGCGTCCTCGTCCTGGAGGACCTGTCCATGGCCGTGTACCTGCCGGTCGTCACCGCGCTGCTGGCGGGGACCGGACTGGCGGCCGGCAGTGTCACCCTGGCGATCGCGCTGGGGGCGGCCGGGCTGGTGCTGCTGCTGGCGGTGCGCTACGGACGGCACATCTCCCGCTTCGTCTCCAGCGACGACCCGGAGAAGCTGCTCCTGGTGGTCCTCGGCCTCACCCTCCTGGTGGCCGGCATCGCCCAGCAGCTGCAGGTCTCCGCGGCCGTGGGCGCGTTCCTGGTGGGCATCGCCCTGTCCGGCGAGGCCGCCGAGGGCGCGCACACCCTGCTGGCGCCCCTGAGGGACCTGTTCGCCGCCGTGTTCTTCGTCTTCTTCGGCCTGCACACCGACCCGGCCAGCATCCCGCCGGTGCTGCTGCCCGCGCTCGCGCTGGCCGCCGTCACCGCGCTCACCAAGATCGCCACCGGGTACTGGGCGGCACGGCGGGCCGGGATATCGGCGAAGGGCCGCTGGCGGGCGGGCGGCACCCTCGTCGCACGCGGCGAGTTCTCCATCGTGATCGCCGGCCTGGCCGTCACCGCCGGGATCGAGCCCTCGCTCGGCCCGCTGGCCACGGCCTACGTCCTCCTGCTGGTGGTCGTCGGCCCGCTGACCGCCCGCTACACCGAGCCGGTCGCCCTCTGGGCCACCGGCCGGCTGCGCGCCGGATCGCCGCAGCACCGGGCGCCCGCCCTGGCGCCGCACGAGCTGCCCGCCGACCGGGAGGACCCGGTCGGCGGGTCCTGACAGCGGCCGCCCCCGCGGTCCGGCCGGCCGGCCCTTAGTCACCCGTGAGTGCGTCGACCGGCCGGACGAAACCGCACACGGCTCCCACGAGAGAGGGCGGCGGTGCGGGGGGCGGGGCGGCGACCGGCTCGCACCGGCCGCCGCCCGCCCGCCACCGCACCGCCGCCCTTGCGTCACGGCCGTACCCGGCCGGTCCGCCCATGCTTCACGGCCGTACCGGTCCGGTCCGCCCCGTACCTCACGGCGGTACCGGCCCGGTCCGCTGGATCAGACAGCCGGGGCCGGGTACGTCGGGTACTCCACGCCGGAGACGTGCTGGACGACCCGGACGACCTGGCAGGAGTAGCCGAACTCGTTGTCGTACCACAGGTAGAGGATCGCGTTGTCGCCCTCGACCTTGGTGGCGCCGGCGTCGACGATCGAGGCGTGGCGCGAGCCGATGAAGTCGCTCGACACCGCGTCCGGCGCGCTGATGAAGTCGATCTGGCGCTTCAGCGGCGACGTCAGCGACACCTCGCGCAGGTAGTCGAGGACGTCCCGGCGGGTCGTCTCGCGCGCCAGCTGGAGGTTCAGGATCGCGATCGAGACGTCCGGCACCGGGACACGGATCGAGCTGCCGGTGATCCGCGCCTTGAGGTCGGGCAGCGCCTTGGCGACCGCCGAGGCGGCACCCGTCTCGGTGATGACCATGTTGAGCGGCGCCGAGCGGCCGCGGCGGTCGGACTTGTGGTAGTTGTCCAGCAGGTTCTGGTCGTTGGTGAACGAGTGGACGGTCTCCACGTGACCGCGCAGGACGCCGTACTCGTCGTCCATCGCCTTCAGCGGGGGGACGATGGCGTTGGTGGTGCAGGAGGCGCAGGACAGGATCTGCTCGTCCGGCTTGATCGTGTCGTGGTTGACGCCGTGGACGATGTTGGGGACGTCGCCCTTGCCCGGCGCGGTCAGCACGACCTTGTCGATGCCGGGACGCAGGTGCTTCGACAGGCCCTCGCGGTCGCGCCACTTGCCGGTGTTGTCGATCAGGATGGCGTTGTCGATGCCGTACGCGGTGTAGTCCACCGACGCCGGGTCGTCGGCGTAGATCACCTTGATCTCGTTGCCGTTGGCGACGATCGTGCTGTTCGCCTCGTCGACGGTGATGGTTCCCTGGAACTGCCCGTGGATGGAGTCCCGGCGCAGCAGCGAGGCGCGCTTGACGAGGTCCTCGGCGGCCCGCCCGCCGCCGCTCCGCACGACGATGGCGCGCAGCCGCAGACCGTTGCCGGAGCCCGACTTCTCGATGAGCAGACGCGCCACGAGGCGGCCGATGCGCCCGAAGCCGTAGAGGACGACGTCACGCGGCTCGCGGCGCTCGATCCTGTCGGCACCCGTCGCGCCGGCGACGGCCTCCGCGGTGAACTCCTCGACCGACAGCCCGCGGCCGTCGCTGCGGTGGGTCGCGGCGAGCATGCCGATGTCGATCTGGGACGGGCCGAGGTCGAGGGTGGTCAGAGCCCGCAGGAACGGCAGGGTCTGCGTCACCGAGAGTTCCTCGCCGGCGATCTGCCGGGCGAAGCGGTGGGTCTTGAGGATGCTGACCACCGACTTGTTCACCAAGGAGCGGCTGTGGAGCAGGACAGTGACGTCCCGCTCCCGGTGCAGCTTGCCGATCATCGGGATCATCGATTCCGCGATCTCTTCGCGGGTCTTCCAGTCGGTGAACGCGTCGTCGTTGACAGTCACAGAAGTCATCTTTCGAGCTAGGTGGCGCTCATATGCTAAGCCCATGCCGTGATGATCTTTCACTGGGTGTCCTGACGTGGGTCTCCCGGTGCGGGTGGCGAGGCGGCGTCCGCCGCGAGGGGGCTCGCTGTCCGACCGGGCGAAGGGGGTGTATCGGGTCGTTCCGCTCCCAAGGGGGCGGCAGGCCCGCGGGGTTCGCCCTTGGGGTGCTCGCGGCCGGGGCGGTGCCGTGGGCGGTCACGGAGGTCCGGCGCTCGTGCGGGGAAGTCGCCCGCGTCCTCCGCGCCGTCCGGCACGCGCGCGGTCCCGCCGGAACCCGTGAAGTGCGCGCGGTTCGCCCGCTCTTCCTCCGCCCCTCCCCCGGGCGTCACCACCGGGGTGCCGCGTCCGGCGGTGCGGGCGTCGGACCCGCCGCCGAGCGGCCGGGGAGGTCGTCCACCCGCCGGTTCCGCGTCATGCAAGGATGGGTGTGTGGTTCTTGTGACGGTCTGCAATTGCGGTGCCCGTCAAGCTCGTTGAGCATATGCGGCTGATAAGATCATCCCGCTTTTCGGTAGGCTGACGGCGTGTCATGAACGCGTACGGGGGACAGTCTCGTAGGCCCCATCGCTAAGGAGTGAGTGTTGGTCCGCCGGCAGGACCGCGGGTGTTCGAGAGCAGAGCCCCGACCCGGACCGGTGGGCTGCCCGCGCACGCTGTGCGATGCGACTTGAAGAGAGTCTCATGACGTCTTTGATCCGGGATCCACTGCTGTGGATCTTGATTGTGGTGCTCGCGGCTGCGGTGATCGCAGTGATGCGGGCGCGGAGAACCAACATGGCGCTCCGAAGAACGAAGAAGGACCTGGAGACAGGACTGGGCGAGGCCCGCGGTGAGGTCGGTCAGCTCCACGCCCACGTGTCGGCCCTCGGCGCACAGCACCAGCGTGACCTCGCCGACGTCCGCGCGGACGCCGAGTCGGCGACCAAGGCGGTGCTGAAGTCCGCCATGGGCACCCTGCAGTCCCTCGCCGAGGAGCAGCAGGTCCTGCTGGACAGCCTCCTGAAGAAGTACGGGAACGACACGGAGGTCCTCGCCGACCTCATGTCGGTCGACCACACGGGCAGCCAGTTCGGCCGCCGCGCCAAGGGCATCTCGGTCCTCTGCGGCGGATGGCTTGGCCGGCGCGACGGCGCCGCCACCGTCTACGACGTCGCCCGCAGCGCGCAGGGCCGGATCAAGGACTTCAACCGGGTCGGCGTCCACTCCCAGGTCAACGTCTCCATCGCCAGCAAGGCGGTCGAACCGATCGCGGTCGTCCTCGCCGAACTGCTGGACAACGCGACGAATTACAGCGCCCCCGGCACCCCGGTCGAGGTCAACATCCAGGCCGTGCCCACCGGTGTCTGCTTCATCGTCGACGACGCCGGCCTCGGCATGGACCAGGAGACCAAGGACCGGGCGGCGACCCTGCTGTCCGCCGACGGCCCGGTCGACATCACCAGTCTCGGTGACCCGCCCCGATTCGGTTTCGCCGTGTGCGGCATGCTCGCCGCGCGCTACGGCTTCACTGTCTCCGTCGGCTCGGTCTCCCCCTACGGCGGAGTGCGTGCAGTGATTCGTGTACCCGAGGAGCTCCTCGCGGCCGACGCCCCCGCGCCCGCCGCCGGTACCCAGGACACCGGCGACCAGGAACCCGCCCCCCAGCGCCTGGCGCCGGTTCCCGTCGTGGGCCCCTCGCACGTGGTGGGCACGACGCAGGGCGGTCTGCCCAAGCGCCGGCGCCGGTCGGGCCCCGTCTCGGTGGTCCCGGTTCCGGACGCCCCCACGCCCGAGGACGTCACCTCCGAGCCGGACAGCGAGGTCACGGCATCGCGTCTCGGGGCCTTCGCCCGCGGCACTCAGCTCGGTCGGACCACGAACACCACGGAAGGACCTGACAACCAGTGAACACCGATCTGTCGTGGGTGCTGAACGACGTGCTCGAGGTGCGCGGGGCCCGTCACGCGGTCCTCGTCTCGGGCGACGGCCTGCTGCTGCAGCGCTCGGACGACATCTCGCGCGACGACGCGGAGACGAACGCCGCGGCGATGAGCTCGATGCAGTCACTGAGCCGCGCCGTCGCCGGCTTCGTCGGTTCGGGCCACGGGATATGGAAGCAGACGCTGCTGGAGTACGACGGCGGCTGGATCTTCCTGATCGCCGCCGGCTCGGGCGCCTACCTCGCCGTCTCCGCCGCGCTGGACGTCGACATGGAGGCCATGTCGTTCCGGATGCAGAAGACGGTGGCCGCGCTGAGCAAGGCCATGAGTGTGGCGCCGCGCTCGGACAACGGTGTCGGCGCATGACGACCCCCGGCGAGGAAGGGTCCGTCACCAGCGACTTCGTCCGCTCCTACGTCATCACCGGCGGCCGGAGCCTGCCGGCCTCCGACGACCTGGCCCTGCACACCCTGGTCACCCTGGCTCCCGAGCGGACCCTTCCGCTGGGGGCCGGCCCCGAGGTCAAGGCGATCTGGAACCTGTGCGCGGGAGGCTACCTGTCGGTCGCCGAGGTGGCCGGCCACCTGGGCCTGCCGGTCGGGGTGGCCCGGCTCCTGCTCACCGATTTATTCGAACAGGGGCACCTCCTGCGCCGCGCCGAACCGCCCAGGGCGCAGAACGTTGACCGAGCGATCCTCGAGAAGGTTTTGAATGGACTCCACTCCCTCATCGGCTGAGACGGCCAATGGATCCATCTACGTCTCCAGCGCGGTGACCAACGCTGCCAAGATCCTGGTCGTCGGGCATTTCGCCGTGGGCAAGACGACCTTCATCGGCTCGCTGTCGGAGATCACCCCGCTGCGCACCGAGGAGAAGATGACGAAGGCGTCCCTCCACGTGGACGACCTGAGGGGCGTGGCGGACAAGACCACCACCACCGTGGCTCTGGACTTCGGCCGCCTGACGCTGAGCGACGAACTCGTGCTCTACCTGTTCGGCACCCCCGGCCAGCAGCGTTTCATGCAGCTGTGGGAGGACATGGCCCGCGGCGCGCTCGGAGCGCTGCTCCTGGTCGACCCCGCCCGGCTGGAGGAGACCTTCCCCGTCATCGACCTGGTCGAGGGCTGCGGACTCGAGTACGCGATCGCGGTCAACAGCTTCACACCGGAGAAGGCGTACGAGGAGTCCGAGGTGCGCGAGGCACTCGACCTGCTCCCCGACACCCCCGTGGTCTACTGCGACGCCCGCGACCGGCAGTCCTCCGCCCGGGCGCTGATCGCGCTGGTGCGTCACCTGCTCGACCGCGCAGCCTGATCCGCCACGCCCACCCGCCCGGACCGCGAGGTCCGGGACCAGCATAAGGATTCCCATGGACCGTCAGACAGTCTCCGCCCCCGCCGGCGGCAGATGCCCCATGCACGACGCCGCGTTCGCCGCCGACCCGCAGCAGGTCTACGACCGCCTTCGCGCCCACGGTCCGGCCGGACCGGTCGAACTCGCACCCGGCGTCGACGCCACCCTGGTCGTCGGCCACGAGGTGGCCCTGCGCGTGCTGCAGAACTCCACGCTCTTCGCCCGGGACGCCCGCCGCTGGAAGGCCCTCGGCGAAGGCCGCATCGGCATGGACAACCCCGTGCTGCCGATGATGGCCTACCGGCCCAACTGCCTGTTCACCGACGGCGCGGTGCACCTCAGGCTGCGCAAGGCCGTCACCGACAGCCTCGCCAAGCTGAACATGACCCGCATCCGCCGCGACGTGGAGCCGATCGCCGACTACCTGATCGACCGGTTCAGCGAACTCGGCCGCGCCGACCTCCTCAACGACTACGCCAAGCTGCTGCCGCTGCTGCTGTTCAACAAGCTCTTCGGCTGCCCGGCCGACATCGGCGACAGGCTCACCAGCTCCATGTCGGCGATCTTCGACGGCAAGGACGCCCTGCGCGCCAACGAGGAGCTCACCGCCTGCCTGATGGAGCTGATCGCCCTCAAGCGCCGCCAGCCGGGCGACGACGTCACCTCCTGGCTGATCCAGCACCCCGCCGGGCTCACCGACGAGGAGCTCAAGGACCAGCTGGTCATGCTGATGGGCGCCGGCGTCGAACCCGAGCGCAACCTGATCGGCAACGCCCTGCTCCTGTTGCTCTCGCCGAGCGGGGGCGGCCGCGCCGCCGGCATGCTGATCGAGGAGGCGCTCGACCACGTCCTGTGGAACCAGACGCCGATCGCCAACTACGCCACCCACTACCCCGTCCAGGACGTCGACCTCGGGGGAGTGGTCGCCGAGGCGAACACCCCGGTCGTCATCAGCTTCGCCGCGGCCAACAGCGACCCCGCGCTCGCCGAGGCCCGCCGCAAGCACAGCAAGGGCGCCCACCTGGCGTGGGGAGCCGGCCCGCACGCCTGCCCGGCCAAGGACCCGGCCCAGGTCATCGCCACCACGGCGATCGAGCGCCTGCTCAACGCCCTGCCCGACATGACGCTGGCCGCGCCCGAGCAGGGCCTGCAGTGGCGGCCCGGACCGTTCCACCGCGCCCTGGTCGCCCTGCCCGTGGCGTTCGGCCCGACGCCGGCGACCCGCATGGCGTCCCTGCGGCAGAACCGGACCGCCGCGACCGCGGAACAGCCGCCCCCGGCGGCCTCCACCGCGGCCGCCCGCCGCGAGCCGGCCAGGAGGAAGGGCTTCTGGAGCAGCTTCCTGGACATCTTCCGGGTCTGAGACCCGTCGCGCGTCCGCCCGCCGGCCCGGTACACGGCGCCGGATCGGCGCGGCCGCGGGGGCGGGTGCGCGCGGCCGCGGGGGGAGGGGAAGCCGGCGCCACGGGCACCCGCTCGTACCCGCCGGGAACTTCGCGGAGCCGCCGGCCGGCGGCTCCGCGGCCGACACGTGCGCCCGGACCGCGGCCCCCGACGATTCACACCGCACGTCCCGTGTCCACGGCATGTGACGGGAGCAACACGCAGCGGCGCATGGCGCAGGTGAGAGGAGGGGTAGATTCCGGCGGTACCGGTAGCGCCCAGCACAAAGGAGCTTCGCGTGACCGTCGTTGGCGACATACGCGGCACCACCACCGACCGCCGAGCCGTCATCTCCCTCCTCCGTCGCCTGCGTTCGCCCGAGGGCCAGGCCAACCCCCTGCCCGTCTGGGCCGACTTCCGTGCCCTGGGCGACGTGGTGCCCGCCCCCTGGGGCGGCTACTTCGTCACCGGATTCGAAACCTGCAGCCAGGTCCTGCGCGGCAGGAACTGGCTGGCCCCCGACTTCGCCTGGCAGGAGCGCCGGCCCGACCCGGAACGCTGGCAGGCCCCCGCCACGCGGGAGATGACACGAACCCTGTCCCGGCTCAACGCGCCCGCGCACACGTGTCAACGACGCGCTCTGGGCAACCTCTTCGACCGCCGCACCCTCGACGCCATGCGGCCCGCGATCGCCGCGCACGTCACCGGGCTCCTCGACGACCTCGACCAGCGGCTGCGGGAGAAGGGCGAGGCCGACTTCGTCTCCACCGTCAGCGAGCAGCTGCCGATCCGCACCGTCGGCGGGTGGCTCGGCATCCCGGCCGAGCACCACCCGCACATCCTGAGCTTCACCCACCGCCAGGTGCACGCCCAGGAACTGCTGCCCACCAAGAGCGAACTGGCCGTCTCCGCCGAGGCCACCCTGGAGATGAGGGCCTTCTTCACCGACCTGGTCCGCCGGCGCCGGGCGCACCCTGGCAACGATGTCGTCACCGGCTGGATCCACCACTGGGACGCCCAGTACCCCGACGACCGCGCGGCTGCCGACCAGGTGCTCTACGACCTGACGATGTTCATCACCATCGCCTCCCTGGAGACCACGGCGACCCTGCTGACCAACGCCGTGTGGTTCCTGACCCAGGACCCCGCCCGGGCCGGCTGGCTGCGCCGGCACCCCGAGCACATCGACGACGCCATCGACGAGGTCCTGCGCTACGACCCGCCCATCCACCTGAACTCCCGCGTCGCCGCCGACGACACCGTCCTGGCCGGCGTCCCGGTCGCCAGGGACACGATGGTCCACGTCCTCTACGGCGCCGCGAACCACGACCCGCGCCGCAACGAACGCCCCCACGTCTTCGACATCCGCCGGGGCGGCAGCCACCTCACCTTCGGCGGTGGCGCACACTACTGCCTGGGAGCCGCCCTGGCCCGTCTGGAAGCCCGCCTGCTGCTCACCCGGCTGCTGGAACGCTTCAGCACCCTGAGGCCGACCGCACCGCCGGTCTACGAGCCCCGTATGGTCTTCCGACGCGCGACTTCCCTGAAGGTGACGACATGACTGCCCTGCCCCTGACCACCGACCCGGACGAACGGATCCTGAAGACCCTGCGCACCCGGCAGCAGGGGCACGTCCTCACCGTCGAGCTGCACGCCCCCGAGCAGGGCAACACCGTCACCGAGGCCATGCTGGACGACCTCCTGGCGGTCCTGAACCACCAGGACCCGGCCGTGAAGGTCGTCGTGCTCACCGGCGCCGGGGACGACTTCTGCCTCGGCGGCGACCGCGCCGAGTTCGCCCAGCACCTCGCCCACGATCCGACGGCCGCCGGGGTCCGCGTCTCCGCGGCCAAGGCCCGGCGGGTGTGCGACGCCCTGACCGCCCATCCCGCCGTCACCATCGCCCGGGTCCACGGCAGGGCCATCGGGGCGGGCCTCGCCCTCGCACTCGCCTGCGACCTGCGGGTCGGGGCGCAGGACGCCACGTTCCGTCTGCCCGAGCTCGCCCTCGGGCTGCCCACCGCCTGGGGCGGGCTGCTGCCCCGCCTCATCAGCGAGGCGGGCGCCGCCCGGGTGCGCGAGCTGATTCTGACCGGCCGCGTCTTCACCGCCGAAGAGGCCAAGGCGCTGTCCGTCCTCCAGCGGACCGTCCCCGCCGACGAGCTCGACGCGGCCGTCACCGCCTGGGCCCGGCCCGTCCTCAGGCGCCCCGCCGCGGCCCTACGCGTCACCAAGACGCTGCTGAACTCCCTGAGCGCCGCGACCCGCCTCGCCGACGCCTCCCTGCTGGACGCCGAGCTGCTGGCGGCGGTCGTGGCGGAGGCACACGCGGCCCGCGGAGCGGACTGACCCGCGCGGTCGGGGGCTGGTCCGCGCGGGCCGGGGACACCGCGCCGCGCGCGCGGACCCTCCGGCGTCCTGCGGTGGCGCCGGCGGCCGCCGCGCACGGCACCGGGGCGACGTACGGGGGTGCCGATGAGGCCGCACGAGCACTTCCGGACCCGCGGCACGGGAGCCCCGGAGGTGGCCGGCGGCCCCCCACGGAACAGGAGCGGGGCGTGCCGTGGGCCGTCCGGCACGGCGTCGGCCAGGGGGCTCCGGCAGAACCCGGCCGGCCGGCGGGACCGCGGTGGTCGGGGCCGTACGAGCCTGCGCCTAGACTCAGCAGCTGCTGCAGTGCGGTGAAACCGCAGACAGGAAGGCTCAGTTACGTGTTCCAGGACGCCCCCATCTATCACCAGCTCGTCGCCGAGCGCGGTGATGTGCCCGCCCGAGTTCGCGACGCGGCCGAGAGCATACGGCGCGAACTCGAGGGGGTGATGAGGACGGGACACCCCTCGGACGCCTTCCGGCAGCCCTCGGACGCCTTCCGGCGCCCCGCACCCGCCGGCGCGCTGCCGCCGCACCCGCCCGCGCTGCCTCCGCACCCCTCCGCACTGCCCCAGGGCCCGCACCGGCTGTGATCCCCCGGCCGCCGTGCGGTCACCCCTCGGCCGGCCGCGGCAAGGCCCGCGGCGTGACGACGGGCGGCCGGGTCGCACACCGGCCCGGACGCCCGCTGCGTCGAGCCGCCGGTGCCGCCGGGCGGCCGGGGCGGGGAGGGGGCCGGTGCGGGTTGAGGGGGAGTGGCCGGGCCCCCCGATGATCCAGTTCGCCGAGGCCGTGACGGCCCGGGACCGGCAGTGTTAGAAATGCTGGATGGCAGACCGTTTTGCCCGGCTTCGGGGTGTATCGCTGCGCTCCCTGGCGGGAAAGAGCCCGCGGAGTGTCGCCGGGCAGGTGTTCGTGTTGCAGGTGGCACTGGTCGTGCTGCTGGTGGCCTTCGCCGTCTTCGCCCTCGTCCTGCAGTCGCAGCGCGACACCCAGGCCGAGGCACGACGCCGCTCCGTGGCCGTCGCGCAGACCTTCGCCCACTCCCCGGGCGTGCTCACCGCGCTGCGGGCCCCCGATCCGTCGAAGGTGCTCCAGCCGCTGACGGAGGCGGGGCGCAAGGCGGCCGGGGTGGACTTCATCGTGGTCATGGACACCAACGGCATCCGCTACACGCACCCCCTGCCGGACCGGATCGGCCGGCGGTTCGTCGGCACGATCGCCCCCTCGCGGGCCGGGAAGGTCCACACCGAGAGCGTCCACGGCCCGCTCGGCCACGAGGTGCAGGCCACCGTCCCCGTCAAGAGCCCCGAAGGCAAGGTGGTCGCGCTCGTCTCCGCCGGCCTCAAGGTCAGGAACGTGGCCAGCCAGGTCGACCGGCAGATCCCGATCATCCTGTCCGCCGGGGCGGGCGCGCTCGGCCTGGCCACCGCCGTGACGGCGCTGGTCGGCAGGCGGCTGCGCCGGCAGACCCACAGCCTCGCCCCGGACGAGATGACGCGCATCTACGACCACCACGACGCGGTCCTGCACTCCGTGCGCGAAGGGGTGCTCATCATCGGCGAGGACGGACGGCTGGTCCTCGCCAACGACGAGGCCAGGCAGCTCCTGGGCCTGCCCGACGACGCCGAGGGCCGGCACGTGACCGAGCCGGCGCTCCTCGAACCCGGGATCGCCGAGCTGCTCACCTCCGGGCGCGAGGCGACCGACGAGGTCCTGTTCGCCGGGCCGCGGCTGCTGGCGGTCAGCCAGCGGCCCACGGACCGCGGCCAGGGCCCCACGGGCACCGTGGTGACCCTGCGCGACTCCACGGAGCTCCAGGCCCTCTCCGGCCGGGCCGAGCTGGCCCGCGAGCGGCTCAAGCTGCTCTACGACGCCGGCCTGGGCATCGGCACCAGTCTGGACGTCGTCCGGACGGCCGACGAGCTCGCGCGGGTCGCCGTCCCGCGCTTCGCCGACTTCGCCACCGTCGACCTGGCCGACGCGGTCCTGGACGGCGAGGAGCCGGACGCCCCGGCCTCCGGGATGCGCCGCATCGCCGTGGCCGGAGTCCGGGACGACCACCCGCTCTACGAGAAGGACCGGCTGATCCACTTCCTGCCGTCGACGCCGCAGGGACGCGGCTACGGCACCGGCCGCGCCCAGCTGGTGCCCGACCTGTCGACGGCGCGGGACTGGCACGCGCAGGATCCCGAGCGCACCCGGCAGATCATGGACTACGGCATCCACTCGCTGATCACGGCACCGATCCAGGCCCGCGGCGTCGTGCTCGGCACGGCCAACTTCTGGCGCTCCAAGGAACACGGCTCCTTCGACGAGGAGGAGCTGTCCCTGGCGGAGGAGCTGGTGGCCCGCGCCGCCGTGAGCATCGACAACGCCCGCCGCTACACCCGCGAGCATGCCCTCGCGGTCACCCTCCAGCGCAGCCTGCTGCCGCGGGCCCTGCCCGAACAGAGCGCGCTCGAGGTCGCCTACCGCTACCTCCCCGCCCAGTCGGGCGTCAGCGGCGACTGGTTCGACGTCATCCCCCTGCCGGGCAGCCGGGTGGCGCTGGTCGTCGGCGACGTCGTCGGCCACGGCCTGCACGCGGCCGCCACCATGGGACGGCTGCGCACGGCGGTGCACAACTTCTCCACGCTCGACCTGCCGCCCGACGAACTGCTGAGCCACCTCGACGACCTGGTCGGCCGGATCGACCAGGACGAGGCGAGCTCGGGAGGCGCCGCGGCCGTCGTGGGCGCCACCTGCCTGTACGCGATCTACGACCCCGTGACGCGCCGCTGCGCGATGGCCCGGGCGGGACACCTGGCGCCCGCGGTGGTCCACCCGGACGGCAGCGCGACCTTCCTCGACCTGCCGGGCGGCCCGCCGCTCGGACTGGGCGGGATGCCCTTCCAGACGGCCGAGTTCGAGCTCGCCGAGGGAAGCCGGCTCGTCCTGTACACCGACGGCCTCATCGAGGACCGCGCGCGCGATCTGGACGTGGGCATGGAGCTGCTGCGCGAGGCCCTGGCCGGCCACCCCGGCCGGCTGCCCGACCAGAGCTGCCAGGCGGTGCTGGACGAGCTGCTGCCGGACCGGCCCCAGGACGACGTCGCCCTGCTGATCGCCCGAACCCGTGCGCTGCCGGCCGACCGGATCGCCCACTGGGACGTGCCGGCGGATCCGGCCGCCGTCTCCCGGGTGCGCCTCGCCCTGTCCGAGAAGCTCGACGAGTGGGGCCTGACCGAGCTGGGCTTCGCCACGGAACTCGTGCTGAGCGAACTCGTCACGAACGCGATCCGCTACGGCTGCGAGCCGATCCACGTACGGCTGATCCTCGATCGCACGCTGACCTGCGAGGTGGCCGACGGCAGCAGCACCGCCCCGCACCTGGGGTACGCGGCGACGACCGACGAGGGCGGCCGCGGGCTGTTCCTGGTCTCGCAGATGACGGAACGCTGGGGCACGCGGTACACGCCGCAGGGCAAGGTCATCTGGGCGGAACAGAAACTGCCGGAGGATTTCGGCGATCCCGGCCCGGCCGTGGACGCGGAGACGGCCGCGGCTGCGGAGAGTGTCGCGGCTGTGGAGACGGCGGTGGCTGCGGAGACGCCGGCTGCGGAGAGGGTCGCGGACGGGGCGACGGAGCCGGAGACCGAGCCGGCCGCGGACGGGGCGACGGAGCCGGAGACCGAGCCGGCCGCGGACCGCGGGGCCGAGACGGATGCGGACCGCGGGGTGCGGCCGGCCGCGAAACGCGGGGCCGGGCCGGTGGGCCGGATCGAGCATCCCTGCGCGGTCCCGGCGCCGTCAGGGAGGGTGCCGCCCACCGGTGCCCCGAGGCCCGCCGGGCCCCGGCGCACCGATGCCGGGCCCGTCGAGCCCCGGCGGGCCGGTGCCGGGCCCGTTGAGCCCGCCGAGCGGCGTGGCCGGTGACCGGCGGCGCGGAGCACGTACCGCAGCGGCACGGGTCCGGGAAGGGACCCGTGCCGCTGCCGCACGGAGCGGGGCGGTCGCCCCGGGGAGCGTCAGACGGCGGGCTCGGTGGCCTCCGCGGGCGCGTGCCCGGCCCGCCGCGGCAGGGTCAGCACGGCGAGGAAGCCGAGGACCGCGACGGCGGCGAAGAAGTAGAAGCCCCAGGGGTGGCCGATGCCGGCGGTGACCAGGGCGCCGGTGATCGACGGGCCGACGATCGAGCCGAGCCGGCCGATGCCCGAGGCCGAGCCGAGGGCCGTGCCGCGCACGGAGGCCGGGTAGAAGTTCGTCACGTAGGCGTAGACGAGCACCTGGGCGGAGAAGACGAACACGCCCGTGAGGAAGACGACCGTGTTCAGCAGCAGGTCGCTGTTCATCCTGATGCTCAGGCACGCCAGCATGACCACCGAGACCCCGAACCAGCCGAGCGTGGTGCCCTTGATGCCGCGCCGGTCCGCGACGAAGCCGCCGAGGACCAGGCCGACGACGCCGCCGACGTTGAGCACGAGGAGCTGGGTGACGGCGGTGGGCACGGGGTAGCCGGCGTCGTTCATCAGCTTCGGCAGCCAGGTGTTCAGGCCGTAGACCAGCAGCAGCCCCATGAAGGACGCGACCCAGACCCCGATTCCCGCGCGCAGGTAGGCGGGCTTGAGCAGTTCGGTGAACGGGACGCGCTGCGCCCCGCTCGTCTGCTTGGCCTGGACGAACGCCTCCGACTCCGGCAGGCGGAACCACTGGATGCCGGCGATGACGAAGCCGGCCACGCCGAGGACGTAGAAGAGGATCTCCCAGTTGTCGGTCACCTGGAGCGCCAGGAGGGAGGTGATCACGGCGCCCGTGTGGTAGCCGGTCATCGTCAGGGTGCTGGCCCGGGCCCGCCGGGCGGCGGGCATGTGCTCGGCCATCATCGTCAGCGACACCGGCATGCAGGCGCCGAGGCCGACACCGGCGATGAGGCGGAGCACGGCGAACATCGTGACCGAGCCGGCCAGCGGCACCAGGATCGTGAACAGCGAGAACAGCACCACCGACCCGATGAGCAGCAGGCGCCGGCCCAGCCAGTCGGCCATCGGGCCGACGCAGACGGCGCCGATCGCGACGCCGACCAGGGAGAGCGTCGCGACGGTGGTCGCGTCGCCCGCGGTCATGCCGAGGTGGTGGGTCTTCAGCAGCGTCGGGATGATCGCGCCGAGGACGACGAGGTCGTATCCCTCGAGCAGGACGGTGATCCAGCACAGGACCACGGTCCAGGTGCTGCGTCTGTCGGTGCCGGTCTGCGCCGGCGCGGCGGAGGACGTGATGGATGACATGGTGGTCTTCCCCTGAGGCGGCTACGGGAGAATCGGGGCGCCGGCCGGTACGGTGGCCGGTCCGGCGGGGGACGGGAAACCGGGCGGGCGGCTCAGTACGGGTAGTCGGCGATGTCCGGGCGGACGGTCACCCACTGCGTCTCGGTGAACGCCTCCACGTTGGCCGCGGCACCGCCGAAGCGGGACCCGGTACCGGAGGCCTTGACCCCGCCGAAGGGCGCGTTCGGCTCGTCGTTGACGGTCTGCTCGTTGATGTGGACCTTGCCGGAGTCGATGCGGTCGGCGAGCTTCATCGCCGTCCCGACGTCCCCGAGGATGCCGACGGACAGCCCGAACTCGCAGTCGTCGACGATGCGCGCGGCCTCCTCGAGCGTCGAGAAGCCGATGACGGGGGCGACGGGACCGAAGATCTCCTCGCGCCACGCCGGCATGTCGGTCGTCAGGCCGGTCAGGACGGTGGCGCGGTAGCCGGCCCCCTCGATCTCGCCGCCGGCGGCGAGGGTCGCGCCCGCCGCGACGCTCTCGGTGACGATGCCGTGCACCCGCTCCAGCTGACGGCGGTCGATGAGCGGGCCGAGCGCCACGTCCTCGCGGGCCGGGTCGCCGACCGGCAGCGCCTCGGCCTTGGCCGCCAGCGCCGCCGTGTACTCCTCGAGGAGCGACTCGTGGACGATGTGCCGGCCGGTCGTCATGCAGATCTGGCCCTGGTGCAGGTACGAGCCGAACGCGCCGGCGGAAGCCGCCTTCGCCACGTCGGCTCCGGGCAGCACGACGAGGGCGTTGTTGCCGCCCAGTTCGAGGTGGGCCCGCTTCAGCAGGCGGCCGGCCTGTTCCCCGATGGCCCGCCCCACCGGCGTGGAGCCGGTGAAGGAGACGACCCGGATCTCCGGCGCCTCGACGACCGCCTGCCCGACCGAGCCGTCGCCCGGCAGCACGTGCAGGACACCTGTGGGCAGCCCGGCCTCCTCGAAGACGCGGGCGATGACGACGCCGCCGCTGACCGCGGTGCGCGGGTCCGGCTTGAGCAGCACCGCGTTGCCCAGGGCCAGCGCCGGCGCGACCGAGCGCAGACCGAGGACGAGCGGGAAGTTGAACGGCGAGATGACGCTGACCACCCCGGCGGGCCGGCGGCGGGCGAACGACCAGCGGGCCTCCTCGGAGGTGAGCACCTCGCCCTGCGGGTGCGTGGGCAGCGCCGCGCACTCGAAGCACTCGCCGACGGCCAGCTGCACCTCGAAGCCGGCCTTCGCCCGCACCGAGCCGGCCTCGCGTGTCAGCCAGTCCTCGATCTCCGCGGCGTGCTCGGTGAGGAGTTCGCCCGCGCGGCGCAGGACGGCGGCCCGCCGCTGCGGGGAGGTCGCCGCCCAGGCGCGCTGCGCCTCGGCGGCCCGGGCGGCGGCCCGGCCCGCGTCGTCGGCCGTGGCCAGACCGACCAGGCCGAGCTGGTCCCCGGTCGCGGGCTCGGTCACCGGGTGGGTGAGGGCGGACTCCCGCCAGCCGTCGCTGAAGAAGCGCTTGCCCCAGACCTCGTTGTCCAGGAGTGTCATCGGTTTCCCTTTCTGCCAAGGGGTGGAAGCTGTGCCGGAGGTGGACGGGGTGAGCGTCAGGAGGGGGTGGTGAGCGCGGTGTCCACCTGGATGAGCCGGGGGTGCGCGGGTCGCTCGGCGAGCGCGGCCCGCAGCTCGTCGGCCCCGCCGACGTGCTGGGACCGCACGCCGTAGCCCTCCGCGATGCGGGTGAAGTCCAGGCCGGGGATGTCCAGCCCGGGCGCGTCCGGCACGCCGAGGAGGCCGCCGAACCAGCGCAGCGCCCCGTAGGTCCCGTTGCGCAGCAGCACGACGGTCAGCGGGACCTGGTGCTGGGCCGCCGTCCACAGGGCGGTGATGCCGTAGTTGGCCGAGCCGTCCCCGATCACGCCGACGACGGGGCGGTCGGGCTGGGCCATCGCGACGCCCACCGCGCCGGGCAGCCCGAAGCCGAGTCCGCCCGCCGCCGGGAAGTAGTAGGAGCCGGACCGGCGCAGGTCCATCTGGCGCCACCACGAGGAGTTCGTCGAGGTGGACTCGACGACGTAGGACGTGTCCTCGGGCAGTTCGTCGCGCAGCGCGGCGAAGACCTGCTCCGGGTGCATCCGCGGTCCCTCGGCCGCCGGCGGCTCGGGCGCCGGCCGGTAGACGTCCGCGGGCGCCGCGAGCCCGCCGAGCGCCTCGGTCAGCAGGTCGATCACCGCGCCCGGGTCCGCGACCAGCGCCTCGCCCATCGGGGCGCGCGCGGCGGCGGAGGCGTCCTCGGTCACCTGGACCAGCCGCGTGCCCTCGGGCAGGTACCGGCCGGGCAGGTACTCGTGGTAGCGGAACACCGGCGCCCCGAGCACCAGCACCAGGTCGTGGCCCTCGAACGCCTCGCAGATCGGCGCGATGCCCGCGGGCAGCACCCCGCGGAACAGCGGGTGACGGTTCGGGAAGGGCAGCCGGAACTGCGACGGGGCGGCCCACACCGGACCGCCCAGGCGCTCCGCCAGCCGGACCGCGTCGTCGAAGAGGCCCGCCGAGTCGATGTCGCCGCCGAGCACCAGCGCGGGCCGCCGGGCGGCGGTGACCTGCTCCACCAGCGCGCCGGCCTGCTCGGCACTCGGCACGGACGCGCGCTGCACCTGCCGGTCGAGGACCGCCAGGCTGTTGTCCCCGGCCTCGGCCTCCCAGTCGTCGTAGGGCACGGACAGGTAGGTCGGGCGCCGCTGCAGCCGCGCCTCGAACACGGCCTGCGCCAGGGCCCGCGGCACGTCCTCGGCGCAGGCCGGCTCGGCCGCCCAGCCGACCAGCGGCTTCATCAGCGCCGGGGCGTCCACGTTGGCCAGGTTGGCCTCCGGGCCGACGGCGGACCGCACCTGCTGGCCGGCCACGACCACGAGCGGGGTGCGCGAGGCCACGGCGTTGGTGAGCGCGCCCATCGCGTTGCCGGATCCCGAGGCCGCGTGCAGGTTGACCAGGACGGGGCGTCCGGTGGCCTGGGCGTAGCCGTCGGCCATGCCCACCACGGCGCCCTCGTGCAGACCGAGGACGTAGCGGAAGCCGTGCGGGAGGTCGGCGAGGAAGGGCAGTTCGTTGGAGCCCGGGTTGCCGAAGACGGTGGTGAGTCCCTGGCGCTCCAGGAAGTCGTGGGAGACACGGCGCACGGTAGGCACGGACGTTCCTTTCGGGGTGACGCCCGACACGCTAGGCAACGCCCGACGAGAGCACTAATAGATGTTCCGACGTGGCGATATAGAGTCCGTCGATGTGAGGAACTTCGACCTCAATCTCGCCCGAGTCTTCGTGCTGCTGTACGAGACCGGGAGCGTCACGGCCACCGCCGAGACGCTCCACGTCACCCAGCCCACCGTGAGCTACAGCCTGGCCAAGCTCCGCCGCCACTTCGGCGACGAGCTGTTCCGGCGCACCGGGCGCGGCCTGACACCGACGGCCGGAGCCCGCCGGCTCTACGAGCCGCTGCAGCGCGCCCTCGCGGACATCGACGGGACGATCCGGCAGTCCGACGCCTTCGAGCCGGCGACCATGGCGGGCCGTTTCACGCTGGCGCTGTCCGACCTCGGCGAGGCGACCCTGCTGCCGCGCCTGCTCGCGGCGGCCCGCGCCCGCGCGCCGCGGGTGTCGTTCACCGTCCGCCCGCTCGACGTGGAGGACGCCGAGAGCCAGCTGCGCCGCGGCGACCTCGACGCGTTCGTCGCCACCCCGGTGCTCACCTCGCACCGCACGGTGCGCATCCCGCTCTTCCACGAGCGCTACGTCGGCATGGTGGCCGACGACCACCCCCGTGTCCGGGGCGAGGCGGTGACCCTGGCGGACCTGGAGGCCGAGCACCACGCGACGGTGTTCGGCCCCAGCGGGCACGTGGTGCCCCGGGCCGTGCTGGCCGCGCACGGGCTGCTGGACCGTGTCGTCGTGGACGCCACCCGCTTCTCGATGCTGCCCTACCTGCTGGAGCAGACCGACCTCATCGCCATCGTCCCCGAGTACGTCGGGGAGGTCTTCACCGCCTCGCACGGCCTGCGCCTGGTACGGCTGCCGTTCGACACCGAGCCCATCGAGGTGGCCCTGTACGCCCGGCACGAGTCCTCGCGCAGCCCTTCGCAGCGGTGGCTGGTGCAGTTCATGACCGAGGTGCTGGGCGAGCGGGTCAGTCCGGCCCAGCTGCCGCCGTACGCCGGCCGGTAGCCGCTGCGCCCGGGTCCAGCCGTACGCAGCGGCGGCCGAAAAACGCCGGCGTCCGGGCCGCCGACGCCGTCACCCCGTGGCGTCGCGCCCGGCGACGACGCGGAACGTCGCCGGGCCGAGCTCGATCACCCCGTCGCTCAGCGGCGTGCACCGCACCCCGCCCCTGCCGCGCAGCGCGCGCTGCGCCCCGGGGCCGACGGTGACGTCCATCCAGGCGCAGGGCCGGGCCGGCCGGTTCACCGCGAACAGCACGGGCCCGGAACCCGAGTCCAGGGCGATCGTCGCACCGACCAAGGCGTCGACGTCGACGCCGCGAAGCAGCATGTTCCGGCGGGTGTGCCGCAGATCGGCGCCCGGAGCGATGTCCAGGGGCAGGCTCTCGGCGGCCATTATGGTCACCGAGGCGTTCCGGTGGGCGGGCCGCGCGAAGTAGCGGCCGCCGACCAGTCCGAGGCCGCTGCGCACCTCGACGCGGGGCACGCGTTCGTCGGACGGCCCGGGCGCCGGCCCGTCGGCGGGCCGCCCGGCCAGCCGGTGCGAGGCCGACACCAGGAGCTGCACCACCTCCACCGCGGTCATGCCTCCACCCTAGGGCCGCGGGCGCACCGGCCCACGCCGGGGGACGGGGCCGCTGCCGCCGCGGGCCCCGCGCGCGGCACCGCTGCCCGCCGCCCGCCATCGACACTGCCCGCCATCGACACTGCCCGCCGGCCGCCGGTCCGGGATCGTACGGCTGTTCTTGCTGGTAAGGGGGAAGATGAGAGCGCGAGCGGATGCACGACCGACATGGAGGAGTCTGCGCATGCAGCACGAGCGAGCGGGCAAGCCGGCCGCGGCCGGGGACCTGATCGACGTCGCACGGCTGGTGACGGCCTACTACGCGCTTCACCCGGACCCGGCCGAGCCGGGACAGCGCGTGGCGTTCGGCACGTCGGGGCACCGCGGGTCGTCGCTGGCGGTCGCCTTCAACGAGGACCACATCGCCGCGACCAGCCAGGCGATCTGCGAGTACCGCAAGGCGCAGGGCACCGACGGGCCCCTCTTCCTCGGCGCCGACACGCACGCCCTGTCCGAGCCCGCGAAGGTCACCGCCCTGGAGGTGTTCGCGGCCAACGACGTGACCGTGCTGATCGACGCCGAGGACGGCTACACCCCCACCCCGGCGGTCTCGCTGGCCATCCTGACCCACAACCGGGGCCGCACCTCGGGCCTGGCCGACGGCGTGGTCGTGACCCCCTCGCACAACCCGCCGGCCGACGGCGGTTTCAAGTACAACCCGCCGAGCGGCGGGCCGGCGGGCTCCGAGGCGACCTCCTGGATCCAGGACCGGGCCAACGAGATCATCGCCGGCGGGCTGAAGGACGTACGGCGCGTGCCCTACCCGCGGGCGCTCGCCGCGCCGGGCACCGGCCGCTACGACTTCCTCGGCGCCTACGTCTCGGATCTGCCGAACGTCCTCGACCTCGACGCGATCCGGGCCGCGGGCGTGCGGATCGGCGCCGACCCGCTGGGCGGTGCGTCCGTCGCGTACTGGGGCCGCATCGCCGAGCAGCACCGGCTCGACCTGACCGTGGTCAACCCGCTCACCGACCCCACCTGGCGGTTCATGACGCTGGACTGGGACGGCAAGATCCGCATGGACTGCTCGTCGCCGTACGCGATGGCCTCGCTCATCGGCCGGCGCGACCGCTTCCAAATCGCCACGGGCAACGACGCCGACGCCGACCGGCACGGCATCGTCACCCCCGACGCCGGCCTGATGAACCCCAACCACTACCTCGCCACGGCCATCTCCTACCTGTACGCCCACCGCACGCAGTGGCCCGCCGACGCGGGCGTGGGCAAGACACTCGTCTCCTCCGGCATGATCGACCGGGTCGCCGCCGACCTCGGCCGCCGGCTGGTCGAAGTGCCCGTGGGCTTCAAGTGGTTCGTGGACGGGCTGATCGGCGGCTCGCTCGGCTTCGGCGGCGAGGAGTCCGCGGGAGCGTCCTTCCTGCGCCGCGACGGATCGGTGTGGACCACCGACAAGGA
Organism: Streptomyces sp. NPDC046831; assembly: GCF_040645305.1. Classification (NCBI taxonomy): domain Bacteria; kingdom Bacillati; phylum Actinomycetota; class Actinomycetes; order Kitasatosporales; family Streptomycetaceae; genus Streptomyces; species Streptomyces sp. NPDC046831. The sequence continues at coordinate 27,653 of NZ_JBEYXZ010000001.1, forward strand.
CGGCATCATCCTGGCCCTGCTCGCCTCCGAGATCACGGCCGTCACGGACCGGACCCCGTCCCAGCACTACGCGGCCCTCACCGAGCGCTTCGGAGAACCCGCCTACGCCCGCATCGACGCGCCGGCCTCCCGCGACGAGAAGGCCCGCCTGGCCAAGCTGTCCCCGGCCCAGGTCACCGCCGACACCCTCGCCGGGGAGGCGGTCACCGCCGTGCTCACCGAGGCCCCGGGCAACGGCGCGGCCATCGGCGGCATCAAGGTGACCACCGAGAACGCCTGGTTCGCGGCCCGCCCCTCCGGCACGGAGGACGTCTACAAGATCTACGCGGAGTCGTTCCTCGGGCCCGACCACCTGGGCCGGGTGCAGGACGAGGCCAAGGACGTCGTCCTGCGGGCGCTCGGCGGCTGACGCCCCGCGCCCGCCGCCGTCGCCCCGCCGGCCGCCGCACCGCGCCGCGCCTGAGGCGGAGCGAACCGGCGGCGGCTCGGCCTTCCTGACGGCGCGTCAGGCGGGCGGCGAGGCGTGTCCGGCCTCGCCGCCCGCCGCACCGGCCGGGCGCGCCCGCCGCACCGGCGGGTCGCCCGTCCCGTTTCCCGCGGCGCGCTGCGTCAAGCCGGTCGCTTTTCCCAACTCCCGCCGCTACGTTGCCTGTCAGGCGATCAACGGTCGGACCCCGGAGGACATCACGTGACCGAGAGACTCCCCGTGGACGAGGCACTGCGGCGGATCAGGACGGACCAGCCGCACACCGCCCGCATCTGGAACTACTGGCTCGGCGGCAAGGACAACTACACGGTCGACCAGCAGGCGGGCGACCAGATACGCCGGCTCCACCCGGGCATCGGGGACTACGCCCGGGCCGACCGGGAGTTCCTCGGCCGGGCGGTCCGCCACCTCGTGGCAGAGGAGGGCATCCGGCAGTTCCTGGACATCGGCACCGGGCTGCCCACCGCCGACAACACCCACGAGGTCGCCCAGCGCATCGCGCCCGAGTCCCGCATCGTCTACGTCGACAACGACCCGATCGTCCTCGCCCACGCGGCGGCCCTGCTCCACAGCACCCCCGAGGGCAGCACCGACTACCTGGACGAGGACCTGCGCAACGTCGACACCATCCTGGAGCACGCCGCGCGCACCCTGGACCTGAGCAGGCCCGTGGCCCTGATGCTCCTCGGCGTCGTCATCTTCCTCGAGGACGACGAGGAGGCCCACAGCACCGTGCGGCGCCTCGTCGACGCCCTGCCGGCGGGCAGTTTCCTGGTCCTGTCGCACACGGTCACGCGGCCGGACATGCCGGACGTGGACGCCGCGGTCGCCTTCTGGAACGAGCACGGGACGCCGAAGCTCACCCAGCGCACCCCCGGCGCCGTAGCCCGGTTCTTCGACGGCCTGGAGCTCCTCCCGCCCGGCGTGGTCTCCTGCAACCGCTGGCGTCCCGACGCGGACGAGGGCGAACTGCCCGAGGTCGCCATGTTCGGGGGAGTGGGGCGCAAGGGCTGACGCACCCCGCCCGGCAGGGCACCGCCACCGGGCGGCCGCGCGGACCGCCCGGTGGCCGGTCACGGCGTGCGGCGCCACCATGGAAAGGGAGTGGATCAACGCCCCGGCAGCGCCGTCGACGGCACTGTGCACGCGGGCACCGTCCGCACGACGGCACCGTCGGAAGGACGCACATGACCGACCACACCCAGGTCCTGATCGCCGGCGCCGGTCCCGTGGGCCTCACCGCGGCCCTGGAGCTGCGGCGCCGGGGCGTGGACTGCCGCCTCGTCGACCGCCTGCCCCAGCGCCTGCCGTACGCCAAGGCCGTGGGCATCCAGCCCCGGACCTTCGAGATCTGGGACCGCGTCGGCGTGGCCCGCGCGGCGCTGGACGCGGCGGTGCCCATCCGCGGGCAGCTTCTCCACGTCGACGGGACCGAGCAGGCACGCGTCGAGCTGGCCCTGCCCCCGCAGGTGCCCTACGGCTTCGCCTCGCTGCCGCAGTACGAGACCGAGCGCATCCTGGAGGAGCGGCTCGCCTGCCACGGCACGCACATCGAACGCGAGACCGAACTCGTCTCCTTCGCGCACGACGCGAAGGGCGTGACCAGCAGGCTGCGCACGGCCGTCGGCGAGGAGAAGGAGGTGCGGAGCGAGTACCTCGTGGGGTGCGACGGCGCGCACAGCGTGGTGCGCCGGCAGCTGGGGCTGTCGTTCGACGGCGGTGCCTTCCCCGAGGAGTACCTGCTCGCCGACGTCGAACTGGACTGGGACCTGCCCGCGGGCTACGCGGTGCGCTCCGTGCGCCGGACCGCGGACGGGGCCGCCGACGACCTGCTCGTCTGCATCCCGCTGCCCGGCCGGTCCCGCTACCGGGTGACCACCCTGGCCCCGCCCGGGCTGTCCGGGGACCGGCCCGGTCCGGTGGCGCAGGCCGAGGAGCCGGCCCACGGGCTCGGCAACGGGGAGGGGCTGCGGATCGACCACGTCCAGGCGGCGCTCGCGCGGCTCGCGCCCGCACCCGTCACCGCCACCGCACTGCGCTGGTCGTCGGTGTTCCGGGTCAGCCACCGCATCGTCGACCGCTACGCCGAGAACCGGGTCTTCGTCGCGGGCGACGCCGCGCACATCCACCCGCCGACCGGTGCCCAGGGCATGAACACCGGTGTCCAGGACGCCTACAACCTCGGCTGGAAGCTCGCGCTCGCCGTCAAGGGCCTCGCGCAGCCCCGGCTGCTGGAGAGCTACACGGCGGAGCGCAGGCCGGTCGGCGAGGAGGTCGTCGGCCGCACGGTCCGGCACGCCGCCCAGGGCGTGCGGGCGGACCGGGACGACGCCACCACTGTGATGATGCGCGAGGCCCAGCTGCTGGTCTCCTACCGGGGCAGCCCCATCATCGAGCCGGGCCTCGGGGGAGGGGGACCCCTCGCCGGCGAGCGCGCCCCGGACTGCGCGGGACTGCGCGATCCGCTCTGCTCCTGGCCGCTGCGGCTGTTCGACCTGCTGCGGGAACGCGACCACGTGCTGCTGCTCTACGCCGGCGCCGCCGGGCAGGCGGCCGGCTTCGACGAACTCGCCGCCGTCGCGTCGAACGCGGCCAGGGGCGAGCTGACCTGCTATGCGATCCTCGCCCCGGACGCCGGCGCCCCGGGGCTGCTGCTGCCCGCGGTCCGGGACACGGCCGGCGAGTTCCGCCGCGCGTACGGCGTCGAGGAATCGACCGCCGTCCTGATCCGGCCGGACGGGCACATCGGGGTCCGCGTCACTCCCGTCGGCCACCTGGACGTCCTGGCCTGCCTCACGCGCGTGTTCGACTGACAGGGCGGCTGAGGGGCGGGGGCCGGGCGACCGGAGCAACCGGGTCGTCCCGGTCCTCCTGCCGGCGTGGGCCGTCGAGTTCACCGAGCACTGCCCGGCCGGCTACCGGAACAAGGCGCTCACCCGGTGAGCCGGGCCGGTCCTGCCGCCCGGGCGGTCCCGGGCACGCACTCCCGGGTGCCGGTGACGTGGTCGAGCTCCGGGCCGTAGCCGGGGAACGTGGCGATGTCGTGCGGAGCGAGCGTGCGGCAGGGCACGGACCGGCCGTCGGCGTAGTCCACGGTGACGTGCACGACCGTGTCGCAGTCGTTGACGACCGTGGTGTACCGCCAGCCGGGATACGTGTGAACACATGCCGGTGCCGCGGTGTCCCCGCGCGGGCCGGCCTCGGCCCGCGGGCCGGGTGCGAAGGCGGTGAGCACGAGGGCCGTCGCGGCCGCGCCGGCCACCCGCCTGGGCAACGAACTCCTGGGGATCATCGGCGGGCTCCCTCGGGTCTGCCGGACCCCGGCCCCAGCGGCCGGGTGGTGGTGACGGCCCGACACTGCCCCGCCGCACGGCGTTGCTGCAAGTTGCTGCAAGCATTTTCAGTCGGCCGTCCGCCACTCAACCAGTCCTCGTGACCAGCCGCGTGACGGGCCGGAGGCGTCGGACAGACCACCGGAAAAATCGGTCGATCCGTCGCATCCGGCGCATCCGCGCACCGCTTCCGAGCCGAAAGGACGGTGAGGGTCCGACGGGATTCCTCGCCCCCTGACTCTGCTCCACGGGAAACCAACAGCCAGGGGGCACCCCCCGAAGCGCGGCGCCGCCGCACCGCCGCGGCGGTCCTGCGTCCGTCAGGGCACGCGCAGCAGCGCGGCGGTGCCGGTGGGGTACCAGTGAGGGAACGCGTGCGCCCCGGAGGTGACCACCACTCGCCCCCGGGGCGCCCGCCGTGCCAGGTCGTGCATCCACCCCGGAGGGCAGAGCGCGTCGTCCCGGCCCCCGGCGACGAGCACCGGGCAGGCCACGGACGGCAGCGCGTCCTCCGGGCTGTCCGCCTGCGCCGAGCGGAGGTAGCGCACCAGGCGGCCGACCCCGGCTCCGGCGTAGTGGGGCAGGAGGGCCGGCAGGACGGCGGGGTTCTCGTGCACCGCGGTACGGGCGAACGCGGCGGCCAGCGGCAGCGCACGGCGCAGCCAGGGCGGGAAGACCGGCGCGAGCAGGACCAGGGTGCCCACCCGGTGGGGGACCCGCGCGGCGGCGTGCAGCGCCACCAGCGCCCCGGTGGAGTGCCCGGCCAGCACGACGGGACCGCCGGGTGCCGCGGCCAGCCACCGCGCGACGGTCCCGGCGAGCGCGCCGAGCGTCTCCGGGCAGGCCGGGCCGTCCGGATCGGCGAAGCCGGGCAGGTCCAGCAGGCGCACCGGGGAATGCCGTGCGCACTCCCGGGCGGCGCGCAGCAGATATCCCGGCGCGCCCAGTCCGGGGATCAGCACCACCGTGCGCCCGCCCGCGCCGGGCCCGTCGGCGCCGAAACTCCGCACCGTCGCCGGCCCCACCCGGTCACGCCGGACGTACAGGAGGGGGCCGTCGCTCTCCCGCGGCATGTTCCGCCGGGTCGCCGGCGCCGGGCGGACTCCGGTCGCGGGACCGGAGGCCGGACGGAGGGCCGTGGCGCCGCCCGGCCGGGACGCGCCGGGTGCGGGCAGCCGGAGCCGGATCACGGGACGTCGGAGAAGCGCAGCCGCGCCTCCACCCGGCCGTCGACGACGCGGGTGTCGAAGGAGGGCTGCGGCGCGGTGGCCGGACCCCGCACGTTCCAGCCGTCGGAGAGCCGGAAGGCGCTGCCGTGCCAGGGGCAGCGCAGGCACCCGTCGACGACGGTGCCCTGCGACAGGGGGCCGCCCATGTGGCTGCACCGGTCGGCCAGCACGTGCACCGACCCCGAGGCGTCCCGGACGACCGCCACGGCGACGCCGTCGACCTCGCCGCGCACCGGCCGGCCCTCCGGGAGCCCGGCCAGATCGGCGACCTTGTGCCAGCCCGGCGTGACCAGGTGCGGCACGAACTCCGCGTGGTTGGCGCCGGACGCCTGCCGGTAGGCCAGGTGACCGCCCAGCGCGCCGCCCACGCCGACCGCGCTCAGCCCGCCCAGGGCGAGGAGCCGGCCCAGTGCCTCCCGGCCGCGCAGGCGCGCGGTGAGCGACCCGGTGTACAGGCCGAGCGCCGCCACGTTGGCCGCGGCGTGCACCAGGCCGACACGCATCTGCTGACGGTGCAGTTCCGCCCAGTCCACCCAGCCCGCCACCGCGGCAGGCAGTGCGGCGACGATGCCCGTGGCGATCAGGGTGCGTGCGGCGCGCCGCTGCCCGGGCATCGTGTCGAGCACGGCCGCGGACATCCAGCTGCCGATGGGCACCTGCACCATCAGCGGATGCACGGGGTGGCCCAGCCACCGCCCGTGCAGCGCGTCGCGGGCGCGGCCCAGGGGCGCCGCGCGCACCAGCCGCTGCACTTGCCGCACGATCCGGTCGGCCCCGGAGAACCGCTCGAGCTTGTCGGTGGTACGCAGGACGCGTCCGGGCCCCGACGCGTCGGGCAGTGCCCGGCCGGCCGCCTCCGTGGCCCGGCGCATGAAGGTGCTGTGTGTCATGCACTCCCGAGTAGCCCGGCGTCGCCGTCCTAACCGGTCGAGGCGGGTGCCCGGCCCCCTCCCCGAGCGCCTGCGACGGGTGGCGGCCGAAGGCGGCAACGGCGTACGCGGCGGCCGCGGCCGGAGCGGCACCTCGGCCGCCCCGGGCACACGACCGCGGGCGGAACGCCGGTCACCGGCCGGCGGCACGCTCCAGGACGTCGGTCACCTGCCGGCGCACCACGTCCCACGCCGAGGGCGGCAGGGAGCCGAGACCCGTGCGCTCCAGGAGCGGCAGGACCTGCCCGGGGCCGCGCTCGCAGGCCGTGCTCTCGCCGACCACCTCGTACCCGTCCCGGACGGCGACGACGAGACGGCGCCGGCCGCCGCCGTCGTCGTGCACGGCGGCGGCGACCACCAGGGGCGGCGCGCCGCCCGCCGCGCCGGGCAGCTTGCGGTACCCGCTGACGAGCGGGGCGCGCCAGCGCAGGGAGAGCAGGAGGTGGCGCTTGGCCAGGACCTCGGCCAGGTCGGTCACCCGGACACCGTCCGGCTCCAGCACGGTGGCCCACGCGTCCAGGACGAGTGCCGCGGGCAGCAGGCAGCGCAGCGTGCTGCCGACGAGGTTGCCGCCGACCGTCGCCGCGCGGCGCACGGCCCCCGTCCCGACCGAGGCCGCCGCCCGGTGCAGCACCTCCGGCACCCGGTCGTCGATCCGGTGCAGCACCACCGCCGCGCCCAGCGCCTCACGTCCGATCACGTTGGCCTCGGCGACGTCGCGCAGTGACATCGCCTGCTCGGGGAAGCCGTCCCGCTGCCACACGGCCCAGACGAGCGTGGCCCCGCCCACGGGCACCGCTCCCTCGGCCAGGTACCGCTGTGCTTCGGACACGGACGTGGGCAGACGCAGCAGCATGCAACCGACCTCTTCCAAAGTCGCCGGCGGTGGGAAGGGGAGCCGGGTCACTGCCGACGGTGCGCGTTCCTCCCGCGCGGGTGAAGGGCGCGTACGGGGCTCACATCCGCACACGCGCGCGCCGCGAGCGCGGCCGTCGGCGCCGTACACGATCGCCGTGCCGTGCGCGTGCAGGGGCCCACCCTTGCCGTGGCGCACGCGTGTACGGGCCACTCTCGCGGTGGCCCCGCGTGCACTAGGGTGCTCGCTGCGCCGAGCCAGAGGGAGATCATGAAGACCGCCGCGGACTCACCACCGGCCACCCGCGGCACGCCGTGGGGCGTCCCGGCCTTCCGGCGCTTCCTGGCGGCCGGCCTGATCTCGGCCACCGGATCGGCGATGGCCCCCCTCGCCCTGGCCTACGCGGTCATCGGGCAGGGCGGAGGCGCCGGGGCGCTGGGGCTGGTGCTCGCCACCGCCACCGTCCCGACGATCCTCCTCCTGCTGGCGGGCGGCGTCCTCGCCCGTCGACCGCCCGTCCACAGCCGGACGGGGCCGGGCCCCGGCCGCTCGAGGCGGGGGCCCGGCCCCGTGCGGGCCGGCGGCGGTGTCCGGGATCAGGCGGTCGTCCGCTGCCGGCGGGCGGCCATGACGGCGTAGACGATGACGCCCGCCAGGAGGAAGAGCACTCCCTGGTACACCGCCGCGTACCCGGCGCCCGCGATGAGCCACAGGGAGAAGGCGGCGGCGACGGCGGTGATCACGCCGTCGCGCACCAGGCGGGCCCGGTCGACCCGCTCGCCGTGCCCGGAGACGAGGTGGAAGATCTGGGCGGCGGTCGCCAGCAGGTAGGGCACGGTCGCGGTGAAGGTCGTGATCAGCACGAGGATGTCGAAGACCCTGGCCGAGTGGGAGGTGTAGTTGTAGACGGTGAGGAGCGAGGCGAGGACGACGGTGACGGCGACGCCCACGGTCGGGACGCCTCGCCGCTTGCGGGCGAACGGGGTGGGGAAGAGGCCGTCGCGTGCGGCCGCGTACGGCGTCTGGGCGCTGAGCAGCGTCCATCCGTTCAGGCAGCCGGTCATCGACACCAGCGCGGCGAGCGCGACCGCGACACCGCCCCAGGTGCCGCCGAACATGGCGTTGACGGCGTCCGAGAACGGCGCGGTGGAGTCGACGAGGCGGCCGTGGGGGACGGTGCCGAAGACCGACAGCGTGCCCAGGAGGTAGACGAAGGCCGCGCCGGCGGTGCCGATGACGGTGGCGCGTCCCACGTTGCGCCGGGGGTTGTCGACCTCACCGGCGCTGACGGCGGCGGACTCCACCCCGAGGTAGGAGAAGAGCAGGATCGCGGCGCAGGCGGAGACGGCGCCGACGGTACCGGTGCCGGTGGCGTTGAACGGGCCGAGGTTGCCGGGGTCGAAGAAGAACAGGCCGCCGACGGCGACGAGCAGCAGGGGCGCGAACTTCAGGACGGTGGAGACGAGCTGGACGGCGCCGACGTAGCGGGTGCCGGCGAAGTTGGCCAGGGCGGGCAGCCACTGCAGCACGAGGGCGGCCAGGCAAGCGGTCCAGCGGTGGCCGTTGACCGGGATCAGCACGTCGAGGTAGCCGACGGCGGCGACGGCGAGCGCCGCGTTCGACACCCAGGTGGTGATCCAGTAGGCCCAGGCGGCGAGGAAGCCGGCGAAGTCGCCGAACGCCTCGCGGGCGTAGACGTAGGGTCCGCCGGTGCTGGGGTGGCGCTGGGCGAGCCGGCCGAAGACCAGCGCGAGGGCGACGGCGCCGACGGTCAGGACGGCGAAGGCGACCAGGCTGACCGTGCCGTAGGGGGCGACGGAGGCCGGCAGGAGGAAGATGCCGCCGCCGATGATGTTGCCCATGACCAGGGCGGTGGCGACGGGAAGGCCGAAGCGGCGGGCGTGGCTGCCGCTGCTGCCGGGCGGATCCTCGGACGGGGTGGGGGCGCTCTGCGGGGCCGGAGCCGATGGCCGGACGGTTCCGGTGTCGTGCATGGGGTCGTGCCTCTCGTCGAACTGACGTCCGGGATCGCCGGGACGAACCCATGGTCCGGCATGGCTGGCCCTGTCACCAAATCACTCACTTTCGTCCTGTATGACTGCCTCTGGTGCCGCAAAACGTGCGCCGTCGCGGGCACCGCGCCGGGAAATGTCCAGCCGGCCGGTGACCTCCGTCAGTCGACGGGCCAGGTGTGGGCCGGCGCGTTGAGGTGCATGTAGTCCATGTACAGCCGCGTCATCCGCCGCAGGGCCTCGTGGCGGCCGCAGTGGGCCGAGGCCTCGATGCGGTGGAGCGTCTCCTTCTGCCAGACGGCCCCGTTGCGGGCGGTGACACACCGCTGCTCGATGACGCCGAGCAGCGGCTCGCGCCAGGCCTCGTCCATGCCCGAGCGTTCCAGCCCGCGGTGCGCCAGGGGCAGCAGGCGCCGCAGGACGAGTTCGGCGACCGGCACCTCGCCCATCCCCGGCCAGTACAGGCGGGCCTCGATGCCGTGCCGCGCCGCCGTGCGCAGGTTGTCCTCGGCGGCCGAGAAGGACATCCGCGACCACACCGGCCGGTCCTCCTCCACCAGGGCGCGGGTGAGGCCGTAGTAGAAGGCGCCGTTGGCGAGGGTGTCGGCGACCGTCGGACCGGCGGGCAGCACGCGGTTCTCCACCCTCACGTGCGGCTTGTCGTGGGAGATCGCGTAGACCGGCCGGTTCCAGCGGTAGATGGTGCCGTTGTGCAGGGTCAGCTCGGCCAGCTCCGGGATGTCACCGCGGTCCAGCATGTCCCCCGGGTCCTGCTCGTCGCACAGGGGCAGCAGCGCCGGGAAGTACCGCAGGTTCTCCTCGAACAGGTCGAAGACGCTGTTGATCCACCGCTCCCCGAACCACACGCGGGGCCGCACCCCCTGCACCTTGATCTCCTGCGGACGGGTGTCGGTGGCCTGCTCGAACAGGGGGATGCGGGTCTCGTGCCACAGCTCCTTGCCGAAGAGGAACGGCGCGTTCGCCGCCAGCGCGACCTGGATCCCCGCGATCGCCTGCGCCGCGTTCCAGTAGCCGGCGAACTCCTCCGGGGACACCTGGAGGTGGAACTGGGTGCTGGTGCACGCGGCCTCCGGAGTGATCGTGTCCGCGTACGTCCGCAGCCGGTCGGCGCCGTCCACCTCGATGCGCAGGTCCTCGCCCCGGGCCGCGAAGACCTGGTCGTTGAGCAGCCGGTAGCGCGGGTTCTCCGACAGCGCCGCCTCGCCGACGTCCTCCTGCCGCAGCGTGGGCAGGATGCCGACCATGATCAGATGCGCGCCGACCGAGCTGGTGCGCTCCTCCGCGTGGTTCAGCGCGTGGCGGATCTCGGACTCCCAGGCGTCGGGACCGCCAGCCGTCAGCCGGCGGGGCGGCACGTTGATCTCCAGGTTGAACCGGCCCAGCTCGGTGGACCAGGCGGGGTCCGCGATGGCCTGGAGCACGTCGCTGTTGCGCATCGCCGGCTCCGCCTCGTCGTCGACGAGGTTCAGCTCGATCTCCAGCCCCACCTGGGGCCGCTCGGACTCGAAGCGCGACTCGCGCAGCATCTGGGCGAACGCGTCCAGGCACTCCTGCATCTTGATCCGGTACCGGCGGCGGTCCTCCCGGGTGAAGACCAGCGCCGGGACGTCTCGTCCCATCGGCCCTCCAGGGTTTCCCTCGGCGGCCACGTCTCCACCCAGCGTCGCACCGCCGGGCAGCCTCGACCATGCGGGACGGAGCACGCCGGCACGGGCACTCCGCCCGGGAAGCACGGCAGTGCGGCGACCCGCCGGGCGGAGCGCCCACCGCACCCCCCGCCGGGGTCACCGCGCCCGGCGCGCCACCGCGAAGCGGTCGATCGCATGGCCGCCGTCCCGCCGCCCCGAGCGGGTGTTCGGCCGTTCCGGTCCGATCGGTCGACCGCGCGGCCGTTCCCGGGTACTCGGCCGCTCCCTGCAACACACGAAGGGTGGAGACGGTATGCAGATCGACCTGAAGGGGCGCACCGCGCTGGTCACCGGTTCGACGCAGGGCATCGGCGCGGCGATCGCCGAGGGCCTGGCCCGGGCCGGTGCCAGGGTGGGCGTCAACGGCCGTTCCGCCGAGCGGACCGAGGAGGCCGTCGCCCGGCTCCTCAGGGACGTGCCCGGCGCCGAGCTGGTGCCGGTGGCCGCGGACGTGGCCACCGAGGAGGGCGCGCACCGAGCGGTGGACACCCTGGGCCAGGTGGACGTCCTCGTCAACAACCTCGGCGTCTTCGGCACCGCGGACCCCCTGGAGATCACGGACGAGGAGTGGCGGCGCTACTTCGAGGTGAACGTCCTCGCCGCCGTGCGGCTGACCAGGCTCCTCCTGCCCGGCATGACGGAACGCGGCTGGGGGCGCGTGCTGAACATCGCCAGCGACTCCGCGGTGGTGACCCCCGCGGAGATGATCCACTACGGCATGTCGAAGACGGCGCTGCTGGCGGTCAGCCGGGGGTTCGCCAAACAGGCGGCCGGGACCGGCGTCACGGTCAACTCCGTCATCGCCGGCCCGACGCACACGGGAGGGGTGGAGGACTTCGTCTACCAGCTCGTCGACCGCGACCTGCCCTGGGACGAGGCCCAGCGCGTCTTCATGCGCGAGCACCGGCCGCAGTCCCTGCTCCAGCGGTTGATCGAGCCCGAGGAGATCGCGCACATGGTGGTCTACCTCAGCTCCGAGCAGGCCTCCGCCACCACCGGGGGCGCCCTCCGCGTCGACGGCGGCTACGTCGACTCGATCCTGCCCTGACCGTCGGCGCGGGGCCCGGAATGAGCCCCGCGCCGACGTCGTCCGCAGTGCCGCGGCCGCCGCTTCAGGCGGCCGCGGCGAAGCGTCCGCGCCGCGGCCGGCCGGGCACCGGAGGCCGGCTGCCCTGCCCGTCCGGCCCGGGCGCCCCGGAAGGCCGGCCGGCGGGCGGGCGGCGGACGTCACCCCGCTCAGCAGTAGAGGTTGCCGCCGGGGCTGACGCCGAGGATGGACGTGAAGCGCTGGTAGGCGTCGACGCGGCTCTGCACCTGGGCGGGGTTGCGGCCGTCGCATTCCAGGGAGCCGTTGATGGAACGGATGGTCTGGCCGAAGCCGGCTCCGTTGACCATGGCGTTGTGCGGGGTCATGGTGCCGGGGCCGGACTGCGTGTTCCAGTACCACAGGCCGGTCTTCCAGGCGACGGAGGCGTCGTTCTGCACCAGCCAGGGGTTGTTGAGCAGATCGATGCCGAGTGCGTCGCCGGCGGCCTTGTAGTTGAAGTTCCAGCTGAGCTGGATGGGGCCGCGGCCGTAGTAGGCGGCCTGGCCGGCGGGGCAGCCGTAGGGCTGGTTCCAGTCGCAGTAGTGCGGGTAGTTGGCGGTGTTCTGCTCGACCACGTGGACGAGGCCGCCGGTCTCGTGGTTGACGTTGGCGAGGAAGGCCGCGGCCTCCTGCTTCCTGGTGGTGTCGCTGCCCGTGTTGGCGAAGCCGGGGTAGGCGCTGAGCGCGGCCTTGAGGCCGCTGTAGGTGTAGAAGCTGTTCCGGTTCGGGAACATCTGGTTGAACTGCGCCTCGGTGACCGGGAAGGTCCCGGCCGGCGTCTGGGAGCCACCGCTGTCGCAGGCGTACGGCTCCCAGTACCAGGTGCTGATGATGGGGTCGTAACCCGGGTTGTCGTGTTCGGCCACGTAGGCCTTGCCGTCGGTGTAACGGACGACGTCACCGGCACGGTACGACTTGCCGGCCACCCAGTTCGGGTAGCTGGAGCAGGTGGCGGCGGAGGCCTGCGTGGCGGGCAGGAGCACGGGAACGGCTCCCGCGAGCGTCAGTGCGGTCACGACGGCGGATATGCGACGCCTCGACAAGGGATCAACTCCTCGGCAGGGTACGGCCGCACCCCGCGAGGACAGGGTGGAACGAAGTCTTCTCCGCACGCGCCGGCCGGACCGGGCACGGCGTGGGATGCGACCGTGGTGGGGGGTGTGGGAGCACACTCAACCGGATTGGTCCGTACCAGTCAAGGGTATAGACCAGTCAACCAGGCTGGAAAAGGCGGGAGATGAGCCCGAGGCCCCGGGCCGGCAGCATCCGGGACCGGCTGACACCGCGACAATTCGGGCGCCCGGCACGGCCGGTCGCCGGGGCCCGGCCGCATGATGCCGCTCACGCGTCGCGATCAAGACGCGATCAAGACGGGCCGAGCCGGGTAGACGGTCCCGAGTCCTCGTCTCCAGGAAGGCCATCGATGATGCACCCATCCCCGGACCGGCACAGGCCCGCGTCGGCCACGCGACCGCACGTCGGCGGCAGGCCGCCGAGGGCGCAGGACATGAGGCGGCGCGTCCGCGGCGGCGGCCGCACGGCGGACCAGGTGTCGACCCGCGCCACCAGAAGAGCAGTCATCCCCGTCACGGTCGGGAGGGTCTGACGTTGCTCCTGCCCCACCGCAGCCGCTCGGCCGCCCCGCTCATCCCCACCGGGGCCGACCTGCTGCGCATCATCTCCGACCCCGGCACCCCCGTGTTCCTCACCGTCCACGCCGACGGCCGGCGCAGGTACAGCTACTGGCAGCCCCACGACCCGCGTACGGGCAAGGGGAGTTGCTACGTCTCCCTGCCCACCGCCGCGTGCGACATGCTGCACTCCAGCGGCCGGATCGCTCTGGGCGAGCCCCTCACGGATCCGGCCCGGACGATCTACCGCGTCAGGTCCGTGCGCACCCCGGCCGTGCGCCGGCAGCCGGCCCGTCCCACGCCCCGGCACTGGACCCGTGCGGCCTGACCGCCTCGCCGCGTTCGGCCCGCCGATGGCCGCTTCCGCCCGCCGTCCGCGCGCCGAGGCTGCCCGTGAGGATTCTGTGGGTAGGTGTGAAAGCGCTGTGGAGTTCAGGCAGGCTTCGGGAGGTGGAGAGCGGTGCGGGAGCAGGCTGCGGGGCCGCGCACCACGGTGGTGCCGGTGGTGGACTGGCTGTTGGAGACCGCTTCGCTGCGCGAGTTCTTGCAGAACCTGGTCGACGAGGCCGTTCGTGTGTCCGGCGCGGACGGATGCGGGGCTACGCTGCAACGCCTTCGGCGCCCGCTGACGGTGGTCAGCACCGGCGGGGTGGCGGACAAGCTCGACGAGAAGCAGTACGGCCAGGACGACGGGCCGTGCCTCCAGGCCCTGCGCACCGGCCGGATGGTCCATGTGCCCGACATGCTCCAGGAGACCCGCTGGGGGCCGTACCCCGACTACGCGGCCTCGCTCGGCATCCGCTCCTCGCTGTCCGTGCCCGTGCCCATGGGAAGCGAGGGCGCCGCCGGCGCCCTGAACTTCTACGCCTGCGGTCCGGACGCCTTCGCCGAGTGCGACATGGCACGGCTGGGGCAGGTGGCCGCGCAGGCGGGGGGCGGCATCGCCCTGGCCCAGCGCCTCGCGGACGCCGAGGACTTCACCCGCGACCTGCAGGCCGCGCTGCGGTCCCGCACCGTGATCGACCAGGCCATCGGCGCCGTCATGCAGCAACGGCAGTGCGGCGAGGACGAGGCGTTCGACCTGCTGCGCCGCCTGTCCCAGCAGACCAACGCCAAGCTCCGCGACGTGTGCGCCCGCCTGCTGACCGAGGTGGGCGGACAGCCGCCGAAACCCCGCCCGCCGCTGCGTCCCCGACCGTGACCGGCCGGGTCGTGAGCCGGCGCACGGCTGCGGCCGGACGGGGCGCGACCTGCCCGTGTTCCCGGTTCGCCGTCCGGTTCGCCGCCCGCCGCTCCGGCGCCCTCACGACTGCGGATACAGCCACCGCCGCAGCGACCGGCTGAGCCAGGGCATGACCGCGTAGGGGAGCAGGGGGGCGAGGACGAGCGGGAAGACCGCCGTTCGCCACGCCAGTGGCCAGTCGTGGAAGTACTGCGTGACCAGGCCGTCGTACAGCAGGGCGAACGGGTCGACGGCGAGGACGGTCGTCAGCGACATCTTCCACCGGGCGGGCGGTCTCGCCGGGACACCGGGGACGTCGAACCACCTCTCCAGACCGGTGGTGGTCAGCCGGGGACTCGCCGGCCTGCCGAACGGAGTGACGCGTTCTGTCCTGGGCACCGCGATCGGCGCCGCCGGCGTCGGGACGGATCGGCAGTCCCCGCCGGCGCACCGCTCAGGGGCGGGGACGCAGGGGCCGGCCCTCTCCGGCGGGGCTGCCGCCGACGTTGGTGATCAACTCGGCGCAGAGGTCGCGCAGCTTGACGTTGCGGCGCTGGGAGGCGGAGCGCAGGAGCCCGAAGGCCTCGTCGGCGGGGCAGCGCTGCTGGCCCATGATGACGCCGATGGCCTGGTCGATGACGCTGCGGGACTTCATCGCCTCCTGCAGATCGGCGGCGTACTGCCGGGTGTCGGCGATGCGCTGGGCGATGGCGATGGCCCCGGAGGCCTGGGCGGCCAGCTTCCGCAGGTCACCGAGATCGAGGTCGGCGAAGCCCTGCGCCTTGGGGGAGTACAGGTTCAGCGCGCCGGCGGTGTGGGTGTGGGCGGCGATCGGCAACGACACCGAGGACAGCGTGCCGCAGGAGGCGGCGTAGGCGGGATAGGGCCCCCAGCGGCCTTCGCCCAGCATGTCCGGGACCAGGACTTCCTCACCCGAGCGCAGCGCCGAGAGGCAGGGCCCGTCGTCCTGCCCGTACTGCGCCTCGTCCAGGTCGCGGGCGTTGGCGCCGGCACTCACCACGGTCACCGGCCGGTGCTCCTGCTCGACGGTGATGCCCGCCCCGTTCGCGGTCGGCGTCACCTCCAGCGCGCTGTCCGCGAGAGCCTGCAGGAACTCCTCGAAGGACTGGGTGCTCAGCAGCAGGCTGGTCACGTCCGGCAGGCCGGACGACTGGTCGGTCACGGTGAGACTTCCTTCCGGGCCAGGCCCTCGGCACCACGGTCCGCCGCCGGGCACCACGGACTTCCTGCCCGCGGGGCGCACCCCGGTGGAACCGGCCGCCCGCGCGTGAGGACGCAGAGGTGACGGCCGCTGCTTCCACTATGCGCCCCCCGGCGGCGACCGCGGACCGGATCTGCTTTTTCTCGCGCGTACCCCGGGCCTCCGCCCATCCGATACCCCCCGCAGCCGTGTACCGGCACGGTGTGACCGGGGCGCAGGCGAGGCGACGGCCGCTCGCCGCGGGCCGGCTCCGCCCCAGCCGCCCCGATCCCCGTGGGCGGGGTTTTTCGGCTCGGGTTTCCGTGCGGGTGGGCGAGGGTATTCCCACGCTTTCCCGCCCCTCAAACACGGAATCCTCGTCTCGCCACTCACTACCCTGCTGGCGTAGCATCGAACCGGCCAGTATGTGAGTGGTTCTTCGTCGCGCGGTCCTCACATGCTCGAGTCCGACGGCAAAACGAGTCGTCATCGGTTCGGCGACCAGAAGGCGGACGCACGGGAATGCGTGTCGATCAGGTGGAATGAACCCACCCGGTGATCCGCCGGGAGAGCGAGGTGTGCGCTTGTGGGCACACTGGTCATGGAAACACCCACGGTCAGGGACGGGGCCGCAGCGTGGCGCATGGCCCGGGATTCCCAGGTGCTCGACGTGAACTCCGCCTACAGCTATCTGCTGTGGTTCCGGGACTTCGCCCGCACGTCCGTGGTGGCCTCGGAGCCCGACGGCGTGCCGGTGGGGTTCGTGACGGGCTTCCGCCGCCCCGAGCAGCACGACACCCTAGTCGTCTGGCAGATCGCCGTGGACCGGGGGCAGCGGGGACGCGGCATCGCCAGTGCCATGCTGGACCACCTCACGGCCCGGTTGCGCGCCCGCGGTGTCCTGCGCTGGCTGGAGACGACCGTCAGCCCGGACAACGCCGCGTCGCGCAGGCTGTTCCGGGCGTTCGCGGAGCGGCACGCGGCGGCGCTCGAACGCGAGGAACTCTTCCCGGCGGAACTCTTCCCCGACACCCATGAGGCCGAGGACCTGTACCGCATCGGGCCGCTGCGCTGACCACCGGGTGTCGCGGGCGGGTCCGCATATCCGATTCTTTTTCTCTGTGCTGAGGAGCGTGCCATCATGGCGGTCACGCAGCCCGAATCCGATGTCTTCGAAAGCCTCGAATCCGAGGTGCGAAGTTATTGCCGAGGCTGGCCCACGGTATTCGACCGCGCGCATGGGAGCCGATTGCACGACGAAAACGGGAGATCCTATCTCGACTTCTTCTCCGGCGCCGGCGCCCTGAACTACGGACACAACAATCCGGTACTCAAAAAGGCACTGCTCGACTATGTGGAACGGGACGGTGTCACCCACGCCCTGGACATGTCGACGGCCGCCAAACGCGCTTTCCTGGAAACCTTTCGGGACACCGTGCTGGAGCCGCGTGAGCTGCCCTACAAGGTGATGTTCCCGGGCCCCGCCGGAACGAACGCCGTCGAAGCCGCCCTGAAACTGGCCCGCAAGGTCAAAGGCCGGGAAGCCGTCATCTTCTTCACCAACGCGTTCCACGGCATGACGCTGGGCTCCCTCGCCGTCACCGGCAACGCCTTCAAACGGGCGGGCGCGGGCACGGCGCTGGTGCACGCCACCCCCATGCCCTTCGACCACTACCTGGACGGGCGGACGCCGGACTTCGTGTGGCTGGAGCGGTTACTGGCGAGCGAGGGATCGGGCCTGAACCCCCCGGCGGCCGTGATCGTGGAGACCGTGCAGGGCGAGGGCGGGATCAACGTCGCACGGGCCGAGTGGCTGCGTGACCTCGCCGAACTGTGCCGCCGCACGGACATGCTGCTGATCGTCGACGACATCCAGATGGGCTGCGGCCGCACCGGCGCGTTCTTCTCCTTCGAGGAGTCCGGTATCACCCCGGACATCGTGACGCTGTCGAAGTCCGTCAGCGGCTACGGCCTGCCGATGGCGCTGACCCTGTTCCGTCCCGAGCTGGACGTCTGGGAGCCCGGCGAGCACAACGGCACCTTCCGCGGCTGCAACCCGGCCTTCGTGACGGCCACCGCCGCGCTGGAGGAGTACTGGAGCGACGGCCGGCTGGAGAAGCAGACCCTGGCCCGCGGCGAGCAGGTCGGGCAGGCGCTGCACGACATCGCCGCCGAGGGGCCGGCCCCCGCGCCCGGCGTGCGCGGCCGGGGCCTGGCGTGGGGCATGGAGTTCGCCGACACGTCACGCGCCGCAGCCGTCTGCGCCCGCGCCTTCGCGCGGGGCCTGCTCCTGGAGACGTCCGGCCCCGAGGGCGAGGTCGCCAAGCTGCTCCCGCCGCTGACCGTCAGCGACGAGGAACTGGAGGAGGGCCTCGCGCTGTTCGGCTGCGCGGTGCGGGAGACCGAGCGCCCGCCGCGGGCCCCCGCCCGCCGGTGAGCGCGCGAGCGGCACCCGGGGGACGCAGGCCGTGCGCCACGCGAGGAAGGAAGGTGGCGACTCGTCGTGATTCCGGCTGTTTCGAGGAGATCGAGGACACCGTCCGGAGGACCACGACGAGGACGGTGTGCACCAGCTGCCGACGACATCCGCGACCGAGAAGGCGTGAGGACACCATGACGACGCTCTCCCACCACCGCCGGACCACCGACCCGTACCCGACCCGGGGCAGGACCGAGGGGACGGTGCCGCGCCGGGACCCCGTGGTGTGGTCCGCGCCCGGCACGCCGGGCCCCCTCGACCGGGCCGCGCTGACGACCTACGAGCACACCGGGTTCACCACCGTGGACGCGCTGCTGGACCCCGACGAGGTGGCTTCCTACCGCGCCGAGCTGGACCGGCTGATCCGTGACCCGGCCGTCCGCGCGGACGAGCGCGCCGTCGTCGAGCCCGCGTCGCAGGACATCCGCTCGGTGTTCGAGGTGCACCGGATCAGCGAGGCCTTCGCCGCGCTGGTGTCCGACGAGCGGGTCGTGGGAGTGGCCCGCCAGGTCCTCGGCTCCGACGTGTACGTCCACCAGTCCCGCGTCAACGTCAAACCGGGCTTCGGGGCGAGCGGCTTCTACTGGCACTCCGACTTCGAGACCTGGCACGCGGAGGACGGACTGCCCCGCATGCGCGCCGTGTCGGTGTCGATCGCGCTCACCGACAATCACACCACCAACGGCAGCCTCATGATCATCCCCGGCTCGCACCTGACCTTCCTGGGCTGTGCGGGTGAGACGCCGGAGGACAACTACCGGACGTCGCTGAGGATGCAGGAGGCGGGCACACCGTCGAACGAGGCGATCGCCGCGCTGGCCGGCCCGAACGGGATCCGGCTGATCACGGGCCGGGCCGGCTCCGCGACGTGGTTCGACTCCAACTGCATGCACGGCTCGGGCGACAACATCACCCCGTACCCGCGCAGCAACGCCTTCATCGTGTTCAACAGCGTGGAGAACACGCCGGAGGAGCCCTTCGCGGCCCCGGCACGGCGGCCCGCGTTCGTCGGAGCACGTGACTTCACGCCGGTGAGGTGAGAGCCAGGCCCGTCAGGTGACGCCGGTGAGGTGAGAGCCAGGCCCGTGAGGTGACCGCCGGGCGCGGCGATCCGCATCCGGCGGTCACCACGGGTGCGACGCGGCCACGCGCGTCGCACCCGTGGTGACCGATCAAGGACCTCGGACCCATGGCAGACGTGCGATTCCGTACCCCCGGCGGGCGCCGGAACGCTGTCGCCTTCACCACCTCCGCGCGGCTGCGGGCGGCCCTCGGCCAGGACCAGCACTGGATCCGGCTCTCCCTCTCCGCGCTGCGCTCCCTCGCCTCACCGCTGGGGTGCACCACCCTCACCGTCGACCCGCAGAGGACGGCGGAGCCGGGCGCGGTGACCGTTTTACGCCCCGTCCGGACACCGGCAGGCGCCGGCCGGGGCCGAAGCGGTGAACGGCCGGACCCGGCTTCCCCAGCGGGCCCGGCCCGGCGCGGGCGCCGTTCAGGAACCGGCCTCCTCCGCGGGGCCCTCGGCGTTCAGCACCGGGGAGCTGCGCACCAGGCGCAGCGCCGTCGTCAGTACCAGGCCGCCGACGATGTTGCCGAGCACCGCCCAGCCCAGCCACCCCAGCCAGTCGGCGTAGCCGTACGCCGTGCCGCCGGCGTGCAGGCCGGCGAACGCGATCAGCGAGTCCAGGATCGAGTGCCACAGACCGAGCCCGGCCAGCACGAACGCGGCGGCGATCGAGGCGACGAGCTTCCCCGTCATCGAGTCGGTGCCGTGGTGCATGCGGGTCATCAGCGTGATGACGGCGCCCCCCAGCACGGTGAGGCAGAAGGTGCTCAGCGTGTAGCCCCCGTCGACGAAGTGCGCGCCCGAGGTGGCCGCGGTCTCGTGCAGCCGCGGGAAGGCCTGCATGACCAGCCAGGTGAACACCCATCCGCCGACCAGGTTCATCACCAGGACCACCGCCCACATCCGCAGCAGGTCCAGCCAGGTGGCCGCCCCGGCGACCACGGTGACGACGGGCACCAGGAAGCCCTCCGTGAACAGCTCGCTGTGGCCGAGCAGCAGGGCGATCAGCCCCACGGAGAAGGCCAGTCCGGCCAGCAGCTCGCTGCCCGTCTCCTGCCGCACGAACAGCAGCGCCATGATGCCGACGCCGACGTCGATGCCGCCGAGCAGCGAGGTCGCCACCAGGGACGTCCAGGTGCGGTGCAGCCGCGGCCGGCCCTCGGCGACGATCCGTTCCGCGGCCTCGGCGACGCGCCGCTCGCCGGGGCCCTTCATGATGTGGTCGTCCGGCTGCATGGCGGTTCCTCCGCTCTCGCGTCACCGCGGAAGTGGCTCCTGCTGGCATGGTCGCAGGATTCGGTGGAACAGACCTTGCGTGGATCCGGCCGCGGCTCCGCCGCCCGCGCCGTCACGGCGGAGCCGCCGGCCGGTCACGGACGACGGACCGTGTGCTCCGCGCTCCGGGTGGTCGCTTCGGCCCGGTTGCGGGCGCACGCCCCCGGCGTAGAGTCTGAGAGGCCGTACGCCCCCGCACGAAGGAGCTGGGAGATGGGCCTGGAACGGTGGCTCGGGGAGTGGCCGGTGTACCGGCAGCTCACCGGAGCCGATCGGCTGGGGCGCGGCAAGGCCGCCCAGTCCCGGCGCTCGGCCGGACTCACGCCCCGCACGGACCGCGCCGACCGGGTCGTCGACTCGGTGTGCCCGTACTGCGCGGTGGGCTGTGCCCAGCGGGTGTACGTCGAGAACGAGCGGGTCACCCAGATCGAGGGCAACCCGGACAGCCCCATCTCCCGCGGCCGGCTGTGCCCCAAGGGGTCCGCGAGCAAGCAGCTCGTCACCGGCCCGCAGCGGGAACAGAAGGTGCGCTACCGGGCGCCGTACGCCACCGAATGGCAGGACCTCGACCTCGACACGGCCATGGACATGGTCGTGGACCGGGTGCTGGACGCGCGGCGCAGGGGCTGGCAGGACGAGGACGAGTCCGGGAACACGCTCCGCCGCACCATGGGCATCGCCAGCCTGGGCGGGGCGACGCTGGACAACGAGGAAAACTACCTGATCAAGAAGCTGTTCACCGCTCTGGGCGCCATCCAGATCGAGAACCAGGCGCGTATTTGACACTCCGCCACCGTTCCCGGTCTGGGAACCTCGTTCGGACGCGGCGGCGCGACCGACTACCAGCAGGACCTGGTCAACGCCGACTGCATCATCATCATGGGCTCGAACATGGCGGAGGCCCACCCCGTCGGGTTCCAGTGGGTGATGGAGGCCAAGGCGCGCGGCGCCCGGGTCATCCACATCGACCCGCGGTTCACCCGCACCAGCGCGCTGGCCGACCAGCACGTCAACCTGCGGGCGGGCACCGACATGGCGTTCCTCGGCGGCGTCATCAACCACATCCTGTCCAACGACCTGTGCTTCAAGGAGTACGTGCAGGCGTACACCAACGCCCCGTTCCTGCTGAGTGAGCGGTTCCAGGACACCGAGGACCTGGACGGCCTGTTCAGCGGCTACGACCCGCACACCGCGTCCTACGACTCCTCCAGCTGGGCGTACGAGAGCACCGACGTGGACGAGCGCGTGAGCCACCGTGACAAGGAGCAGGCCGCGCCCTACCAGCACGGCGCCGGCGGCCCGGTCATCGAGGGAGGCGCCGAGGAGATCGCCTCCGACCCGACCCTGCAGCACCCGCGCTGCGTCTACCAGGTCCTCAAACGGCACTTCGCGCGCTACACCCCGGAGATGGTCGAACGGATCTGCGGAGTGCCCCGCGAGCTGTTCCTGGACGTCGCCCGGGCCTGGACTCAGAACTCCGGGCGGGAGCGCACGGCCGCGCTGGTGTACAGCGTCGGCTGGACCCAGCACTCCGTCGGCGCCCAGTACATCCGGGCCGGCTCGATCATCCAGCTGCTGCTGGGCAACATCGGCCGGCCCGGCGGCGGGATCTACGCACTGCGCGGGCACGCCAGCATCCAGGGCTCCACGGACATCCCCACGCTGTTCAACCTGCTGCCCGGCTACCTGCCGATGCCGGACACCACGCACCGGGACCTGGCCGGGTACCTGGACGCGGTCCGCAGCCCCCGGCAGAAGGGATTCTGGGCCAACGCCGACGCCTACATGGTCTCGCTGCTCAAGGAGTACTGGGGCGACGCGGCGACGGCGGACAACGACTACTGCTTCGACTACCTGCCCCGCATCAACGGCGACCACGGCACCTACCGCACCGCCATGGACATGGTCGACGGGAAGGTCTTCGGGTACTTCCTGCTGGGCCAGAACCCCGCGGTCGGCTCGGCCCACGGCCGCCTGCAGCGCCTGGGCATGGCCAACCTCGACTGGCTGGTCGTCCGCGACCTGACCATGATCGAGAGCGCCACCTTCTGGAAGGACGCCCCCGAGGTCGAGACCGGGGAGATCGTGCCCGAGAACTGCCGCACGGAGGTGTTCTTCTTTCCCGCCGCCTCGCACGTGGAGAAGTCCGGCACCTTCACGCAGACCCAGCGGATGCTGCAGTGGCGCGACCAGGCCGTCGAACCCAGCGGTGACCAGCGTTCGGAGCTGTGGTTCTTCCACCACCTCGGCCGGCGCATCAAGGAGAGGCTGGCCGGCTCGACCGACGACCGCGACCGTCCCGTGCTCGACCTCGCCTGGGACTACCGCACCGAGGGCGACGAGCCGTCCGCGGCGGACGTCCTGCGCCACATCAACGGGATCGACCTCAGCACCGGGCGCACCGTCAGCGGCTACCCCGACCTCAAGGCCGACGGCAGCACGTCCTGCGGCTGCTGGATCTACAGCGGCGTGTACGCCGACGAGGTCAACCAGGCCCGGCGCCGCAAGTCCCGGTTCGAGCAGGGGCCGTACGAGGCCGAGTGGGGCTGGACCTGGCCGCTGAACCGGCGCGTGCTGTACAACCGTGCCTCGGCCGACCCGCAGGGCAGGCCCTGGAGCGAACGCAAGGCCCTGGTCTGGTGGGACGAGGAGCGCGGCGAGTGGACCGGGCACGACATCCCGGACTTCGAGAAGAACAAGCCGCCGAGCTACCGTCCGCCCGAGGGGGCGTCGGGTCCCGAGGCGCTCGGCGGCGAGGACGCGTTCATCATGATGGCCGACGGGAAGGCCTGGCTGTTCGCGCCCAGCGGCCTGGCGGACGGCCCGCTGCCCACCCACTACGAGCCGCACGAGTCGCCCGTGCGCAACCTCCTGTACGGCCAGCAGGCCAACCCCACGCGCAAGGTGTACGGGCGCCGCGACAACCCGTCCAACCCGGCGCCGCCCGAGGCGCACGGCGAGGTCTTCCCGTTCGTGTTCACGGCGGCGCGGCTCACCGAGCACCACACCGCCGGGGCCATGAGCCGCCAGCTGCCCTACCTCGCGGAGCTCCAGCCGGAGCTGTTCGTGGAGGTGTCGCCGGAACTGGCCGCCGAGCGCGGACTGCACCACATGGACTGGGCCCACGTGATCACCAGCCGGACGGCGGTGGAGGCCCGCGTCCTCGTCACCGACCGGCTGGCTCCGCTGCGGGTCGGGGGCCGGACCATCCACCAGGTGTGGATGCCCTACCACTGGGGCCACACGGGACTGTCCCACGGCGACGTGGTCAACGACCTCATCGGAGTGGTGACCGACCCCAACGTGCTCATCCAGGAGAGCAAGGTACTGACCTGCGACGTCCGTCCCGGCC
The DNA here is from genome assembly GCF_040645305.1 of Streptomyces sp. NPDC046831. Classification (NCBI taxonomy): domain Bacteria; kingdom Bacillati; phylum Actinomycetota; class Actinomycetes; order Kitasatosporales; family Streptomycetaceae; genus Streptomyces; species Streptomyces sp. NPDC046831. The sequence continues at coordinate 51,523 of NZ_JBEYXZ010000001.1, forward strand.
GGCGGCCGAGGGGCGCCGCGCTGCTGGAGTACGTCCAGGACTACCGCCGCCGGGCCGGGATCACCCCGGCGACCGGCACCCGTATCGCGACGGCCGGCGACGGCCACACGCCGGCCCACACCGAAGAGGACCGGCCGGAGGGCACCACATGACGCAGGAGCACAGCCTCTACGGGCCCCTCGAGGACCCCGCGGGGAACGCCGGCCACCGCGACCACCCGCCCCGGGTCGGCTTCTTCACCGACACCTCCGTGTGCATCGGCTGCAAGGCGTGCGAGGTCGCCTGCAAGGAATGGAACAACGTCCCCGACGACGGCCTCGACCTGCTCGGCATGTCGTTCGACAACACCGGCATGCTCGGGGCGAGTTCCTGGCGGCACGTCGCCTTCATCGAACAGGAGCGCCCGTTGGGGCGGCAGGACCCCGGCCTCACGGACCTGCCCACCGGCCCCTCCGCCACCGAGCACACGGCCCAGATCACCGCGGACGCCCTGCGCGACGCCCCCAGGGGCGGCGGCGAACTGGGCACCGAGCCGGTGGACCTCGGCTTCCCCTCATTCGACCTGCCCGGCGCCTCCACCGGCGCCGAGAGCCGCACCGACTTCCGCTGGCTGATGTCGTCCGACGTGTGCAAGCACTGCACGCACGCCGGATGCCTCGACGTGTGCCCCACCGGTGCGCTCTTCCGCACCGAGTTCGGCACCGTCGTGGTCCAGCCGGACATCTGCAACGGCTGCGGCTACTGCGTGTCCGGCTGCCCGTACGGCGTCATCGACCGGCGGCCCGACGACGGCCGGGCCTGGAAGTGCACCCTGTGCTACGACCGGCTGCGCGGCGGCCTGGAACCGGCCTGCGCCAAGGCCTGCCCCACGGACTCCATCCAGTTCGGGCCGCTCGACGAACTGCGGGAGCGGGCCGACCGGCGGCTGGAGCAACTGCACGAGGCGGGCGTGGAGGAGGCACGGCTCTACGGCCGCGACCCCGAGGACGGAGTGGGCGGCGACGGCGCCTTCTTCCTGCTGCTCGACGAACCGGAGGTCTACGGCCTGCCGCCGGACCCCGTGGTGCCCACACGCGACCTGCCGTCCATGTGGAAGCACGCCGGCGTGGCCGCCTCGGCCATGCTCGCGGCCGCCGCCGCCGTCTTCCTCAAGAAAGGCCCCCGATGACCGACGACGACCCCGTCCTCCGTGAGCCGCGCAGCGACGCGGGCGCCGCCGACGTCCAGGCGCGCACCTTCGGCTCGGGCCCCGAGCGCGGCGGCCGGCAGGGCCGAACCGCGGGGCCCGACGGCGAGTTCCGTTCCTACTACGGCCGGCCGGTACTGAAACCGCCGGTGTGGGAGTGGAAGGTCCCGGCCTACCTGTTCACCGGCGGCCTGTCGGCCGGCGCCACCCTGCTCTCGGCGGGCGCGGACCTGACCGGCCTCCCGGCCCTGCGCCGGGCCGGGCGTCTGGGCGGCTTCGGCGCGCTGCTGGCCAGCACCTACCTGCTGATCGCCGACCTCGGCCGCCCCGAGCGCTTCCACCACATGCTGCGGGTGGCGAAGCCGAGTTCACCGATGTCCGTCGGCACCTGGATCCTCGTCGGCTACGGGCCCGGCAGCGCGCTGGCAGCCGCTGCCGAACTGCTGCCCGCCTCCGTGCGCGGCACCCTGCCCGGCCGGCTGCTGCAGCGCGCCGCCCGCCCGGCCGGTCTGTCCGCGGCCCTCTTCGCTCCCGGCCTGGCCTCCTACACTGCGGTCCTGCTGTCCCAGACGGCCGTCCCGGCCTGGCACGAGGCCCGCCGTGAACTGCCCTTCCTGTTCACCGGCTCCGCGGCCGCGAGCGGGGCCGGACTCGGCATGCTGCTGGCGCCGGTGGCCGAGGCGGAGCCCGCCCGGCGGCTGGCCGCGGTGGGCGCCACGGCCGAACTCGTCGCCGCCCGGCTGATCGAGCGCCGGCCCGGTCTGGAGCTCAAGGCCTACACCAGGGGCCGGGCGCACCGCCTGCGGCGTGCCTCGGAGTACCTGACCCTGGGCGGGGCCCTGGCCGCGGCGACCGTCGCCCGGCGCAGCCGCCCGGCCGCGGCGGTGGCCGGGCTGGCCCTGCTCGCCGGCAGTGCCCTGCAGCGGTTCGGCACCTTCGACGCGGGCGTCGCCTCCACGAAGGACCCGGCCTACGTCGTGGTTCCCCAGCGCGAACGTCTGCGGGCCCGTGGCGGCCGGCACGTCACCGGCTGATCCGCGCGCGGAGCAGGGGGGCCGGGACGGCGTCCCGGCCCCCGGCCCTGTGCGGCGTCGGCGCCGACGGCCCGGCGCCGGCGCCCGGGAGAGCCGCTCGCACGAGGAGGCGTGAACGGACTTCCCCGACGGGAACCCTCGGGGAAGTCCACCCGACGAGGACGCAACCCGGCCCGGCTCGCCGGGCGGGAGGTCCGCACGGGCGGAACCGAACCGGGGATCCGCCGGCCGAGCCGTCCGGCGGCCGGGCGGATCCCCGGGTGGCGTTCAGTCATCTCCATCGCGATCAGGAGGTCGAACCCCCGGACGGCGAGGGCGGCCAGGCTCGTGGCCGGTGCCCGCACACTGAGGAGGAGGATCTCCGGTGCGATCAGCCACACCACCGACTGCATGGCGAGGACGGCCAGTCCGAACGTCACGCGCCACCCGCCGCTGCCGGCGAAGAGCCGGCCGCACAGGTACGGGATCAGCCGGCCGATGGCCACCGTGAGCTGGAACAGGACCATGAGACGGCCGTGGATCGCCCGGGGAGCCACCTCCGCGATGTGGACCGGCACCATGTCGGACGCTCCGCCGAAGTCCCGCCTCGGGAGGCGTGCGCCACGAGAAGCCGGCCACGAGCAGCCGCACCGTGAGGAGTTGAGGCCGCACGAACCCGGACCGCCGCGGTACCGACACGGCTCCGGCCGGACCCGCCGGCGTCCGCCCGGTGCCGCGGCCGCCCTCAGGGGGTGAGCGCTTCCCGGAGCGTGGGGTGGCACGGGATGACGGCGTCGACGCCGACGAGTTCGACGATGCGCATCACCGGCGCCTGCGGCCCCGCCAGGCGGAGCCAGCCGCCCGCCCGGGTGAGCTGGTGGTGGGCGGCGATGAGGGCGTTGATGCCGGTGGAGTCCATGAAGGTGACCTGCCGCATGTCGGCGACGGTGCGCGGCGAGGCGCCGGCGTCGGCCGACAGGGCCTTCTGGAGGGCGCCCACGGTGTGGTGGTCGATCTCGCCGGCCACGGTCAGGACGCGCATGCCGTCCGTCGCCGTGGAGACGACCGACAGCCGCCCGGGGCCCTGCGTTGTGCCGGTTTCCGCCATCTCGTCCTCTGTGCATGGGTCATGACCGGCCTGACCGGCCGGATCCAGCGTATGGTGCCCCGGGATCACGCGGGTGATGCACCCGTGTGGCCGACACCACAGCCGTGACGGGGGCGCGTGGAGGCGTAGAGAGCGCGACTCCGGGTAAGAGCGCGTCGTGAACGGAGTGAAGGCGGTCTGGATGGAACCTGCGCCCTTGGGGGAGGACGGCTTGGCGCCGGACACCGGTGCCATCCGGACCTCGGCCACCCTGGACGGGGACGGCACCTGCATCGCCCAGGCCCGTCACCTCGCCGCCGAGTTCCTGGTGTCCGTCCAGTCCGTGCACGGCATCCCCGTCTCGCAGCGCGCCCTGGACCTGACCCAGCTCGTGGTCAGCGAGCTGGTCACCAACGCGCGGAAGTACGCGCCCGGTCCCGTCCAGCTGGACCTGCGGGTGACCGGCGGCCTGGTCGAGGTGGAGGTGTGGGACACCGACCCGATGCTGCCGGTGGCCAGGGCCGCGGACGCGGGCCGGGTGGGCCAGCACGGCCTGGAGATCGTGATGGCCGTCTGCCAGGGCTTCGAGGCGCAGCGCGAACCGGTCGGCAAGCGCATCACCGCCCGACTGGCCCTGATGGACGACCCCGGCGGCGACATCGCCGGCCACCGCCCGCTCTGACCGCTGCGACCGGCCCCCGCGGCCGCGGGTTCCCTGCGGGGCGAACCCGGATCCGCTCGCACCCCGTGTCCGGACTCCCAGCTTCCGGATCAGCCCCGGCGACACCGTGGGGCCGGACCGGTGGCGGTCGGCCGGCGGAAGTCGTCGCCCGGACCCGGGGCCCCGGGTCCAGGATGGTCGAGAGCCGTCCGGCCGGGACGCCGGGGCGGCTCGCACCGCTGTGGACGCCGAGATGCCGGACCGGGTGCCGGCTGGGAAGGGTGGGCGAAGGTGGGCAAGGACCCCTGGATCCGGGAACTGCGCCGAGGGCGGCACGCCGTGGCGCACGTGGTGTTCCTCCCGCACGCGGGCGGCGCCGCGACGTACTTCCTGCCGTTCGCCCGGCACCTCCCCGAGACCTTCGACGTCAGCGCCGTCCAGTACCCCGGCCGGCAGGAGCGTCTCGACGAACCCCTCGTGCCCACCGTGGAACTGCTCGCCGACCGGGTGGCGGACTCGCTGCGGCGGTACGCCGGCGACGGCACGCCGCTCGTCCTGTTCGGCCACAGCATGGGGGCGAGCGTGGCCTACGAGGCGGTGCTCCGGCTGGCCGCCGGGAACGCCGCCGACTCGTGCCGGCTGGTGGTCTCCGGCCGGGGGGCGCCGTCGGCGCCGCGCGAGATCCTCGCCCCCGGTGAGTCCGACCGGGAACTGCTCGACCACCTCGTCCGACTGGGCGGCACGGACGCCGAACTGATCCGCAGTCCGGAGCTGATGGAGCTGTTCCTGCCCGCCCTCCGCAACGACTACCGCGCGGTCGCGCGCTACCGGCCCGCGGTGGGCACCGCGGTCGACGTGCCCGTCCTGTGCCTCACCGGGGAGGCCGACCCCCAGGTGACCGTCGAGGAGGCCGCCGCCTGGAAGGCGCACACGTCCTCGGACTTCCTGCTGCGGACGTTCCCCGGGGGCCACTTCTTCCTCATCGACCACGTGGACGCCGTGACCGGACTGCTGACGGACTGGGCCGGACCCCGGGGCGGCGGTCCGGCGGCGGCCGCGGACGGCGGGTGACAAAGGTCGGGTCACCCCGGTGACCCGACGCCTGGCCCTGTGCTGCCGACTCGGTCGCACGCGGGGTCGGCCGCACATTCCGGACCGCATCGGATGCACGCGCCCGCGCACGGACCGTAACCGTGCGCCCCCTTCGTGCCTTCGCGTCCGGGACCTCGCCCCCGCCGTCGCGGCACCCTTTCCGCCACCCGCCGGCCGGTTCGCGTCCAGTCCCGAGTCGACAACTGGCCGAATCGCCGTGCGCATACCGGCCCATGACCGACCATCGGCCATCCCCGGCCGCCGGGTCGCGGTGTCCGGGCAACGGCCCTGGTCGCGGGCGTACCGGTGCGAAAGCCATGATTCTTTGGACATTCGTGAGTTTGAAGGGGAGTCGCGGGGGCACACGCCGGGGCGACGATCCGGCCGGACCGTTGCACAAGGGGAGACCCGCACGAGGCGAGATCCGCTGAGGCCGACAGGTGGCCGCGGCGGAAGCCCGAGACAAGCACTCTCCGTAAGATCTCAGGGGGTTGCTATCGGGTGACGCACCGTGAAGACTGTGGCCGAGTTCGACTGGAACGAAGGTGTTCTGGAGTGCGCATTGTGCCAACCATCGGACAGGGCTTGTCGGATGCGCGCCCTCGCTCACCGTGTTCCGGGCGTCGGGACCCCTGGGGCCCGTCGTGAGTTCATGTGTGCTGGGGGAGAGCCCCGCGCGGAAAGCGCGCGGGAGGTACCACTGGGGGGATTGCGATGCCGGGTCGGTCCGCGGTGCGGGCACCGATGTGGGGGAACGAACGCACAAGGAGCCCCGGCGCCTTCCGCCGGACGTGTTGAGGCCGCGCGGCCGCCCCGACGACCGACTGAGGCGTCCGTGGCCGGCGCGCCGTCCACCGGAATCCCGGGTCGTCTCCACACCGGCGGCCCGCCGCCTCCGCGGTGAGGCGCCGCAGGTGGCGTGACGAGGTCCACCGCCCCTCCCGGGCGGAGCGGCCGTCCGCGCCGAAGCCATCCGAGTGGGGCCCGGGACGGCCCCTTCCCAGCACATCGAAACAGCGAACACACCGGCATGCGTGGCCCCGCCCGCGCCCCTGCACCCGCCGAGCGAGGAGAACAGGTGAACAGCAAGCAAGTGACCGGTGAGCGGTTACTGGTCGAAGAGTTACCGGAGCGCTGGCGGGCCCTGCGCGAGGCCGGCCCGGTGCGCCACGACGAGGCCCAGGGCGTGTGGCAGGCAGTGGACCACGAGACCGTCACCGCCGTTCTCGCCGACCCGGCGACGTACTCCTCGGACCTCTCCCCGATCGCCCCCACGCAGCAGGACTTCGAGACCTTCCGGCAGGGCAACTTCGTCGGCATGGACCCGCCGGAGCACCGCAAGCTCCGCACCCTGGTGAGCCAGGCGTTCACCCCCCGTGTGGTGCGTGGCCTGGAGCCGCGCATCGAGGCCGTGTGCGCACGCCTGCTGGACGCCGTCGCCGACCGGGACAGATTCGACCTGGCCGACGCGCTGGCGTATCCGCTCCCCATCATCGTCATCGCCGAACTCCTCGGCGTCCCGGCCGGCGAGCACAGACTCTTCCAGGAGTGGGCCGCCGTCCTGTTCAGCGGCGACCAGCTCGGCGAGGCGCCCGACATGGCCGACCTGGAACGGGCGCTGGAAGCCATCGCCCCCACCGTGCGTGAGATGAACGGCTACGTGCTGGAGCACATCCGCCACCGTCGCGCGCACCCCGGTGAGGACCTCACCAGCAGACTCATCGCCGCCGAGGTGGACGGCGCCCGTCTTCGGGACCAGGAGATCGTGGGCTTCGTCGCCCTGCTGCTGGTCGCCGGGCACATCACCACCACCGCCCTGCTGGGCAACGCCGTCGTCGCCTTCGACCGGCACCCCGACGCGGGCGCCCGGCTGCGCGCCCGCCCCGACCAGCTCCCCGAGGCCCTGGAGGAGGTGCTGCGGTGGCTGCCGCCCTTCCCCGAACTGGGGCGTCGCACCACCCGGCCCGTGGTCCTCGGCGGTGAGCGGCTTCCGGCCGACGCGCTCGTCATGGCCCACCTCGGCGCCGCCAACCGCGACCCGGCCCGTTTCACCGCGCCGGACGCATTCGACATCACCCGCAGCCCGAATCCCCATCTCACCTTCGGGCACGGCATCCACTTCTGCTTCGGTGCCCACCTGGCCCGGCTGGAGGCCCGGATCGCGATGTGCATGCTGCATGAACGTTTCCGCAGCCTGGCGGTCCCGTCCTACGCGGACGTCGTCTTCCAGAACCCGGCCGTGATCGTCGGCGTGCGCCACCTGCCCGTCGAGGTCGGCAGGCCGTAGCGCGCGGCGCGACAGCACCCGAACCGGACCCGCACCGCTCACCAGCGGGCCCGGCTCCGTCACCCGCCCATGAGGCCCAGTCAACGGGAGTCCCCTTCTCATGCCGTACACCACCACCGCCGCTCCGGTCGCCGAGCGCGGGACGTCGCTCCTGCGCGAGGAACTGCAGGACCGTCTGGACGCCCTCGCCCGCGTCCACCGCGTACCCGGCGCCCAACTGGCCGTGACGGCCGGCACCGAGGTCCTGACCGTGCACACCGGCACGGCCGACGCCGCCACCGGTGCCCCCTTCACCGCCGACACCGCCGTCCCCCTGGGGTCACTGACCAAGCCCTACACGGCCGCACTCGTGATGCTCCTGGTGGCCGACGGCGACCTCGAACTGGACGAGCCCGTCGCCGAACTCCTCCCCGAACTGCGCGAGTTACCGAAGGTGGAGATACGCCACCTGCTCAGCCACACCGCCGGCCTGCCCACCGGGCCCGACTCCGACACCGCCGCCCGCACCACCGCCTCCCGGTACCTGTCGGAGGTCTGCACCGCCCGCGACGCGCTGTTCGCCCCCGGCGCCGACTTCTCCTACTCCAACGCCGGTTACGTCGCCGCCGGACTGCTGGTCGAGAGGGTCACCGGCATGCCGTGGCACGAGGCGGCGCGGGCGCTGGTCCTCGAACCCCTCGGCACGGCACCGGCGTTCCTCGGTGACACCGCCTCCGGCCGTCCCCGCGCACGGGGCCACGCGGTCAACACCGCCTCGGGGAGGCTCCTCCCGGCCCACCAGAACCTCGCCCCCCTCGAGGCGCCGGCCGGCGCCCTGCTGGCGGGCGCCGCGGACCTGCTCGCACTGGGCCGTGCGCTGATCGGGCGGTCCGCCGTCCTGCCCCCCGCCGTCGCCGAGCGGATGCGCCGCCCCGAACCCGCCGCCGCGGCGGGAGCCCTGGCCGACGCCTGGGGCCTGGGGCCGGCCCTGTACCGGCACGGCGGCCGGACCTGGTGCGGCCACGACGGCAACGCCCAGGGCACCTCCTGCCACCTGCGCGCCGAACCGGACAGCGGTGTCGTGGTCGCCTTCACCGGCAACGCCGGCGGCGCCACCGCGCTCTGGCGGGACCTCGCCGACGACCTCACCCGCATCACCGGGGTGCGGGTGCCCACCGCCCCGGCCCCCGCGCGCCGGGAACGTCCCGTCGCCCTGCCCGAGTGCGCGGGCACCTACGCCAACGGCCCCACGGAGTACCGGATCACGCTCCGCCCGGACGGTTCGCCCGTGCTGTCCGTGGACGGCGACCTGCCGATCCCCCTGGTGTGCTACCCGGACCTGTCCTGCGACCTGGTCGATCCGGCCACGGGCCGGCGAGAGCCGGGCGGACGCTTCCACCGCGACCCCGCCACCGGCGCGGTGAACCGCGTGCAGATCTCCGGACGCACCGCCCGCCGCACCGGCGCCGCCTGAACCGTACGCAGCGCCGCGCCCCCTTCGTGCGCGAGACCCACCGCACCGCTCCGGTGGGCCCCAGGGCTGCCCGCCGTACCCGGCCGGCCCGCCGCCTCGTCCCCGCCCCACAAAGGACTGCACCCATGACGGACCTGCACGACAAGCCCACACCGGCGTCCTTGCGGCCGCGGCCGCCGCGGACCGACGGCGCCACCCCGGCCCCGGAAGGCGACGGCGCCCGGCGGCCGGCGCACCCGTCGCTGGGCGAGCTGTTCTCCGCGTGGGTGTCCCGGACCCCGCACGCGCCCGCGCTGACCGACGGCCGGCGGACCTGGTCCTACCGGGAGCTGGCGGCACGGGCCGGCCGCCTGGCCGACGACCTCGTGCGGCGCGGCGCCGGTCCCGAGCGGACGGTCGCCCTGGTCCTGCCGCGCTCGATGGAACTGGTCGCGGCGGAACTGGCCGTGGTCCTGGCGGGTGCCGCCTTCCTGCCCGTCGACCCCGCCTACCCGGCCGAGCGGCGGGAGCTGATGCTGACCGACGCCGCTCCCGCCGTGGTCCTCGACGATCCGGCGTGGGTGCGGCACGTCATGGAGGACCCGGCCGCGACCGGGGCCGGCCCGAGCGGCCGCACCGCGGCGGACGGCGGCCCGGACGCGCCGGGGACCGCCCCGGGCGGCCGCCCCGCGGTGCACGCCGACCACGCGGCCTACGTGATCTACACCTCGGGCTCCACCGGACGACCGAAGGGCGTCACGGTCACCCACCGGGGCATCGGCGCGTTCACCGCGGCCGCCGCCGAGCAGTACGCCGTCGGCCCCGGCGACCGTGTCCTGCAGTTCTCCTCACCCAGCTTCGACGCCTCCGTACTGGAGCTCGCCACCTCCGTCCTGGCCGGCGCCACCCTGGTGGTGCCGCCCGACGGACCGTGGCTCGGGGACGAACTCGCCCACGTCCTGGACGAGCACCGCATCACCCACGCCCTCATTCCGCCCGCCGCCCTGGCCACCCTTCCCGACACCGCGCCGACGGGCGCGGCACGCGGCCTGCGCACGCTGATCGTGGGCGCCGAGGCCTGCCCGGCCGGGCTCGTCGACCGCTGGGCCCCCGGCCGCCGCATGATCAACTCGTACGGCCCTACCGAGGCCACCATCGTCGCCACCTGGACCGGGCCGCTGTCCGCCGGCGGCGGCACTCCCACGATCGGCACCGCGCTGCCCGGCACACGGGTGTACGTGCTGGACCCGGCCATGCGCCCCGTGCCGCCGGGCACCGACGGCGAGCTGTTCGTCGGCGGGGAGGGGGTGGCCCGCGGCTACCTGGGGCGCCCGGGCCTGACCGCCGCGCGGTTCGTCGCCGACCCCTTCGGCCCGCCCGGAGCCCGGCTCTACCGCACCGGCGACCGGGTGCGCCGGACCGCCGGCGGGGAGCTGGAGTTCCTCGGCCGGCTCGACCGCCAGGTGAAGATCCGCGGCTTCCGCATCGAGCCGGGCGAGGTCGAGGCGGCCCTGCTCCGCCAGGAGGGCGTCCACGAGGCCGTGGTCGTGGTCCGTGAGGACGAGCCGGGCAGGAAGAGGCTCGTCGGCTACGTCACCCCCACCGACCCGGAGCGGGTCCCGGAGGCGCCGGCCCTGCGCGCGGCGGTCGCCGCCGTGCTGCCGGCCCACCTGGTCCCGTCCGCCGTCGTCGTCCTGGACGAACTGCCCCTGACCCCGCAGCACAAGGTCGACCGGAGGGCCCTGCCCGCGCCGGCCGCCCCGGCCGCGGCCGGCCACGTGGCTCCGCGCACGGCCGGGGAGCGGGCCCTGGCCGCCGTCTGGGCGGACGTCCTCGGGGCCGACGTGGTGGGCGTCACGGACGACTTCTTCGACCTGGGCGGGGACTCGATCCTGGCCGCCCGGGTCCTGGCCCGCGTCCGGGACGAACTGGGCGTCCGGCTCACGGTGCGGGACGTCTTCACCGCGCGCACCATCGGCGCGCTGGCCCCGCTGCTCGACGACCCGTCCGCCGCCGCACCGCCCGACCCGATCCCGCCGGCCCCGCGCGACGGGCTGCTGCCGCTGTCCAGCGCCCAGCGGCGGCTGTGGTTCCTGGACGACCTCACCGCCGGCGGCACCGAGTACAACACCGGCGTCGTCCTCGGTCTGCGCGGGCCACTCGACGCGGACGCGCTGCGCCGGGCCCTGCGGCGGCTCGCCGCCCGCCACGACTCGCTGCGCACCACGTTCACCACGGTGGACGGGCAGGGCGTCCAGCGGATCGGCCCCGACCCCGACCTGCCGCTGCGCACCGCCGACCTCGGCGGCACCCCGCCCGAGGACCGCGCCGACGCCGCCGAACGCCTGGTCACGGACGAGCTGAGACGTCCCTACGACCTCTCCGCGGGCCCGCTCACCCGCGCCCTGCTCATCCGGTGCGGACCGGAGGACCACGTGCTGCTGCTGGCGCAGCACCACATCGTCACCGACGGGTGGTCGGTCGGCGTGCTGACCCGCGAGCTGGCCGCGCTCTACCACGCGGAGGTCTCCGGCGAGCCCGACGGCCTGCCCGCGCCGGGCGTCCAGTACCCCGACTTCGCGGTGTGGGAGCAGCGGCGGCGCAGCGCGGACGGCGACGAGGACGACCTCGCCTACTGGAAGCGGCACCTGGCCGGGCTGCCGCACCTCGAACTGCCCACCGACCGGCCCCGGCCGGCGGTGCGCACCCCCGCCGGCGCGGCCCACCGCCACCACCTCCCGGCCGACCTCGTGGCACGGCTGCGGACCCTGGCCGGCGACCGGGGCACGACCGTGTTCACGCTGCTCGCCGGCGCGGCCGCCGTGCTCTTCGCCCGCTACTCCGGGCAGCGGGACGTGGCCTTCGGGACCATCACCAACGGACGGGGCCGCCGCGACCTGGAGGACGTGACGGGCTTCTTCGCCAACACCGTCGTGCTGCGCGGCGAGGTGGACGAGTCGCTCACCGTCGACCGGTTCGTCGAGGGCATGCGCGCCACCGTGCTGGACGCCTTCGCCCACGACGGGGTGCCCTTCGACCGGGTGGTGGAGGAACTGGCCCCACCCCGCGACCCCAGCCGGACCCCGCTGGTGCAGGCCCTCGTCGTGCAGCAGGCCGCCGCGCCCGCCCTGCCCCCGGCGGGCGGACTGCGCATCGAGGACCGGCCCCTGCCCCGCCCCGCCGCGCGCTTCGACCTCGTCCTGGAGTTCGCGCCGCGGGCCGAGGGCGGCTGCGAGCTCACGGTCGAGTACAACACCGACCTCTTCGAAGCGCGCACCGCGGCCCGGATGGCCCGCCATCTGCACCGCCTGCTCCAGGGCATGGCGGACGGGCCGGGCCGGACACTGGGCGAACTTCCCCTCCTCGGCGAGGAGGAACAGCGCACGCTGCTCGGCACCTGGAACCTGCGGGCGCCCGCGGCGCGGGACGGCCATGCCCCGTGCGCCACGCTGCCGGAGCTGTTCGAGGCGCAGGTGGCCCGCACCCCCGGCCGGACCGCGGTCGTCTGCGGACCGGTGCGACTGGACTACGCGGAGGTGAACCGGCGCGCCAACCGCCTCGCCCGGCTGCTCGCGGCCCGCGGGGCGGGACCGGAGACGCTGGTGGCCCTGTGCCTGCCGCGCTCCGCCGACCTGCTGCCCCTGCTGTGGGCGGTCCTGAAGTCGGGCGCGGGCTATCTGCCGGTCGACCCCGGCTACCCGGCCGAGCGCATCCGCTTCATGCTCGCCGACGCCGCCCCCGCCCTGGTCCTGGCGACCCGTGAGACCGCGGCGGCCTTGCCCGACGGCTGCGAGCCGCTGATCGTCGACGACCTGGCCGCCGTCGGCTCCGGCCCCGCAGGCGCCGCGGGGGAGGGCCCGGCCGGCGAGCCCGGCGACGACGCAGACACCGCCTCGGCCGGCCTGACCGACCCCGACCGGACGCGGCCGCTGGACCCCGACCACCCCGCCTACGTCATCTACACGTCGGGGTCGACCGGCCGGCCCAAGGGCGTGGTGGTCACACATCGCAGTGTCGCCGCGCTGGCCGCCTGGGCGGCGGAGCGGTTCGGCGCCGCGGGCCTGGCGCACGTGGTGGCGTCCACCTCCCTGAACTTCGACGTGTCGGTCTTCGAGATGCTGTGCCCCCTGCTGGCGGGCGGCACCGTCGAGGTGGTCGCCGACCTGCCGGCGCTCGCCGACGCGCCGGGCCCGCGCCGGGCCGGACTGGTCAGCGGGGTGCCGTCGGTGGTCTCCCGGCTGGTCGGCGGCGGCGCCACCGCCGTCGAGGCGGACACGGTGGTGCTGGCCGGCGAGGCGCTGTCCGCCCAGACCGTGCGCGACCTCAGGGCGGCCATGCCCTCGTGCGGCGTCGCCAACATCTACGGCCCCACCGAGGCCACCGTCTACGCCACCGCCTGGTTCGCCGGCGACACGGTTCCGGAGCAGGCCCCGCCCATCGGCCGGCCGGTGGCCCGCACCCGCGCCTACGTGCTGGACCGCATGCTGCGCCTGCAGCCCCCCGGCGTGACGGGCGAGCTGTACCTCGGGGGCGGCGGCCTGGCACGCGGGTACCTGCGGCGCCCCGGCCTGACCGCCGGCCGGTTCGTCGCCGACCCCTTCGGCGCGCCGGGGGAGCGCATGTACCGCACCGGTGACCTGGTGCGCTGGACGGCCGACGGCGAGCTGGAGTACCTCGGCCGCATCGACCAGCAGGTCAAGGTCCGCGGCTTCCGCATCGAACTGGGCGAGGTCGAGGAGGCGCTGCGCCGCTGCGCGGGCATCGCGGAGGCGGCCGCCACCGCCTTCGACGCCGGCGGCCACCGGCGCCTGGTCGGCTACGTCGTGCCCGTCCCCGGCGGCCGGGTGGAACCGGAGGCGGTGCGCCGGGAACTGAGGCGCACGCTGCCCGACTACATGGTGCCCGCCACGGTCATGACGCTGGACGCCCTGCCCCTCAACCCCAACGGCAAGCTGGACCGCGGCCGCCTGCCCGAGCCGGGGGCCGCCGCGCACGCCGTGCGCCACGTCGCGCCCCGCACGCCCACCGAGCGCACCCTGGCCGCCGTCTGGGCCGACGTCCTGCGCGTCGAGCGGGTCGGGGCCGACGACAACTTCTTCGAACTGGGCGGCGACTCCATCCTCAGCATCCAGGTGGTGGCCCAGGCGCGGCAGGCGGGTCTGGCGATCACCTCCCGCGACGTCTACCGGTACCAGACGGTCGCCGCCCTCGCCCGGTGCGCCGACGCCGCCGGGAGCCTGCGCACGGCCGCCCCGGCCGCGGTGGCGGCCACCGGTCCGGCACCGCTGACGCCCATCCAGCACTGGCTGTTCGAGAGCGCCGCGGAGCGGGCCGGCCACTTCGCCCAGACGGTGTCCGTCTACGTGCCCGAGTCCGTCGACGCGGCGGCCCTGGAGGACGCGCTGAACGACGTCGTGGCCCACCACGACGCCCTGCGCTCGCGCTTTCCCGGCGAGGGCACCGGCGACGGCGGCCCCGAGGCGCGGTGGCACATCGACGACCGGGCGCCCCGGATCCGCCTGGCCCGCCACCGCGGCCCCGACGGCGACGCCCCTCACCTCGGCCCCTTCGACCTGCGACAGGGGCCCCTGCTGCGGGCGGCCCTGCACGACCGCGCGCCCGGCCGGCTCCCCGTGCTGCACCTGGCCGTGCACCACCTCGTGGTCGACGGGGTCTCCTGGCGGCTGCTGCTGGAGGACCTGGACCGCGCCTACCGCGCCCGCAGCGGCGGCGCCGACGGCGCGTCCGCGCTGCCGGCGAAGTCCTCGGCGCTGCGGCACTGGGCCCGGCGGCTGGCCCGGCTGGCCGCCGACGGCGGCTTCGACGACGAGCGCTCGTACTGGGCCGAGGCGGTCAGTGGTGCCGCGGACGCCCTGCCCACCGACGGCAGCGGCGCCAACACCTACGCCTCGGCCCGCTCCGTGACCGTGCGCCTGAGCCCGCAGGACACCTCCGTCCTGCTGCGCACCCTCCCCGAGACCTACCGCACCCAGGTCAACGACGTGCTGCTGAGCGCCCTCGGCCGGGTCCTGTGCGCGTGGACCGGGCAGGACCGCGTCCTGGTCGACGTCGAGGGGCACGGACGCGAGGAACTCTTCGCCGACGTCGACACCAGCCGCACCGTGGGCTGGTTCACCACCCGCCATCCCGTCGCACTCGCCGTCCCCGGGGAGGCGGACTGGGACGCCGTCCTGAAGCGGGTGAAGGAGCAGCTGCGGGCCGTCCCCCGCCACGGAATCGGCCACGACGTGCTGCGCCGCCTGGCACCGCGGGAAACGGGACCCGGGACCCCGGACGCGCAGATCAGCTTCAACTACCTGGGACGGATGACGCTGCCGCAGGAACCGGACGGGCTGTACCGCGGCCTGTCCCGGCCGCTGGAGCTGGACGCCGACCCGGCGGCCACCCGCCCGCACCTCCTCGAAGTGGTGGGGCTGCTGGACGACGAGTCGCTGGAGTTCACCTGGTTCTACTCGGAGCAGGTGCACGACGAGGCCACCGTCGCCGGCCTGGCCGAACGGTTCGCCGGCGCGCTGGCGGGCCTCGCCCGCCACGCCGCCCGGCCGGGCGCGGGCGGACGCACCCCGTCCGACTTCCCGCTCGCCCGGCTCGACCAGGCGGCCGTGGACCGGCTGGCCGGGGACGACCCCGCGGCCGTGGAGGACGTGCACGCGCTCACCCCGGCCCAGGCCGGCATGCTCTTCCACGGGCTCTCCCAGGACGACCGGAGCGTCTACTTCCAGCAGCTGACCTTCGTGCTGGACGGCGTGCCGGACCCGGACGCGCTCGCGGCGGCCTGGCAGCGGGTGACGGACCGCACCCCGGTGCTGCGCGGCCGCGTCGTGTGGCAGGACGTGCCGGAGCCGGTGCTGGTCGTGCAGCGCCACGCACCCGTGCCCGTCACCCGCCTGGACTGGCGCGGCCTGTCCGAGGACGCGCGCGCGACCCGGCTGCGCGAACTCCTCGACCGGGACCGCGAGCAGGGCCTGGACCTGACGCGCGCCCCGCTGCAGCGCCTGGTGCTCGTCCGGCTCGCAGGCGACAGCGTCCGGGTGGTGTGGTCCTTCCACCACCTGCTCCTGGACGGCTGGAGTCTGTTCCAGGTGCTGTCGGACGTCTTCGCCTGCCACGCGCACCCGTCCGGCGACGCCACGGCCCTGCCCGAACGCCGTCCGTTCCGCGACTACGTCGCCTGGCTGCGCGAGCGCGACGTGGCGGAGGCCGAACGGCACTGGCGCGACCGCCTCGCCGGGCTGGCCGAGACCACCCCGCTGCCCTACGACCACGAGCCGCGCGAGACCCATCGGGCCGAGTCCACGCAGGCGGTCCGGGTCACGCTGCCCGAGACCGCCACCCGGGCGCTGGAGGAGCTGGCCAGGACGTCGGGCCTGACCCTCAACACCCTGGTCCAGGGCGCCTGGGCGGTGCTGACGAGCCGCCAGGCCAACCGCGGCGAGGTCGTCTTCGGGACCACCGTGTCCGGACGGCCGCCCGAGCTGCCCGGGGCGGACGCCATCACCGGCCTGTTCATCACCACCCTGCCCAGCCGGATCACCGTGCCCCGCGACGGCACCCTGCTCGACTGGCTGCGCCGGCTCCAGCAGGACCAGAGCGAGGACCGGCGCTTCGACCACCTGCCGCTGACGCGGATGAAGGCGCTCACCGCCCTGCCCGAGCGGGCCGCCCTCTTCGACAGCATCGTCGTCTTCGAGAACTACCCCGTCGACGACGGCCTCGCCGCCGCGCACGGGCTGCGGCTGAGCGGACTCGACGGCGTCGAGACCACCAACTACCCGCTGAGCCTGGTGGCCTACCCCGGCCCCGAACTGACGCTGCGCCTGGGCTACGACCCGGACCTGTTCGACGCCGGGACCATCACCCGGATGGCCGAGCACCTGACCGTCCTGCTGGAGGGCATGACCGCCGGGGCCCACCGGCCGCCCGCCGCGCTGCCGCTGCTGACGGCGGCCGGCCGCCACCAGGTTCTCCACGCCTGGAACGACACGGCCACCTCCCTGCCCGAGGCCACCGTCGCGGACCTCTTCGCCGCACGCGTGCGGGAGACCCCCGGCGCCGTCGCCGTGGAGTCCGGCGGCGAACGCCTCACCTACCGTGAGCTCGACGAGCGTGCCGCCGCGCTCGCCGGCCGGCTGACCGGGCTCGGCGTCCGGGCGGAACGCCCGGTGGGCGTGCTCATGGACCGGTCCGTGGCGCTGGTCGTCGCCCAGGTCGCGCTGGCCCGCACCGGCGGGGTGTACGTGCCCCTCGACGGCAGGGCGCCGCGCGAACGGCTGCGGCGGATGCTGGCCGAGGTCTCGGCGGACCTGCTGCTCACCGACGCCGCGTGGGAGGAGACGGCGCGCGAGCTGCTGCCCGGCGAGGGCGTCCTGCGACTGGACGCCGCCGGGGCCGCGTTCCGCGCCGGCCCGGCCACGGCCCAGCCGGCCTCCGCTGCCCCGGACGCCCCCGCGGCACAGCCCGCCCCCTTGGCCGCGGACGCCCCCGCGGTGCACCCGGACAACGTCCAGTACGTCATGTTCACCTCCGGCTCCACCGGCACCCCCAAGGGCGTCGCCGTGCGGCAGCGGGACGTCGTCGCGCTCGCCCTCGACCGTGCCTTCGCGGACCACGAACGAGTCCTCGTGCACTCCCCGCACGCGTTCGACGCCGCCACCTACGAGGTGTGGGTGCCGCTGCTGCGCGGCGGCACGGCCGTGCTCGCGCCCCCGGAGGAAATCGACGCGTCCGTGGTCCACCGGGCCGTCACCGAGCAGGGCGTGCGCTGCCTGTGGCTGACCGCGGGCCTGTTCCGGCTGCTCGCCCAGGAGGACCCCACCTGCCTGCGCGGCGCCCGCGAGGTGTGGACCGGCGGCGAGGCCGTGCCCGGCGCGGTGGTGCGCCGCGTCCTCACCGCCTGCCCCGGCCTGACCGTCGTCGACGGCTACGGGCCGACCGAGACCACCACCTTCGCCACCCGGCGTGTCTTCCGCCCCGGCGACCCGCTGCCCGCGGTCCTGCCGATCGGGCGTCCCCTGGACAACACACGCGTGTACGTGCTGGACGCCCTGCTGCAGCCCCAGCCGCCCGGCGTCCCCGGCGAGCTGTACATCGCCGGAGCGGGACTGGCCCGCGGCTACGCGGGCCGGCCCGGAGCCACCGCCGCCCGCTACCTCGCCGACCCGTTCGGCCCGCCCGGCGGCCGCATGTACCGCACCGGCGACATCGTCAAGTGGAGCGCCGACGGCGAACTGCACTTCGTGGGACGCGCGGACGACCAGGTCAAGATCCGCGGCTTCCGCATCGAGCCCGCCGAGATCGAGGCCCGGCTCACCGCCCACCCCGCGGTCGCCGAGGCCGTCGTGTCGGTGTACGAACACGCCGGGCGCAAGCGGCTGGCCGCCCACCTCGTGCCGGCCGGGGACGCGGTGGTCCCCTCCGGCACCGCCCTGCGCACGCACCTGGCCGCCGACCTGCCCGACTACATGCTCCCGGCCGCGTTCGTCACCGTCCCCGAACTCCCGCTCACCGCCAACGGCAAGGTGGACCGGCGCCGGCTGCCGGCCCCCGACTGGGCGGGAGCCGGCGACAGCGCCTACCGCGCGCCGCGGACCGAGGCCGAACGGGTCCTCGCCGGCATCTGGGCGGACCTGCTCGGCGTCGAGCGGGTCGGCGTCGACGACAACTTCTTCATGCTGGGCGGCGACTCGATCCTCAGCATCCAGGTGGTCTCCCGCGCCCGCGCCGAGGGCCTCGCGCTGACGCCCCGCGACCTGTTCCGGCACCCCACCGTCGCCGCCCTGGCCGCGGCCACGGGCACCGCCGCGTCCGTCGCCGGGACCGGCCCGGTGACCGGCGAGGTGCCCCTCACGCCCGTCCAGCACTGGTTCCTCGACCCACGGCCGCAGCAGCCGGACCTGTTCGACCAGTGCGTCGTCGTGGAGACGGCCGACCGGCCCGACCCGGACACGCTGCGCCGCGCCCTGTCGGCGCTGTGGGCGCACCACGACGCGCTGCGGTCGCGCTTCGTCACCGGGGACGACGGCGAGTGGCACCAGTACTGCGCCCCCGCCGAGGCGGGCCCGCCGCCGGAGCTGCTGGAGGTCTGCGACCTGACGGGCCTGGACCCGGCGGCGGCCGCGGAGACCGAGCAGCGCGTCACGGCGGCGGCGCACGCCGCCCTCCGGCTGGAGACCGGCCCGCTCCTCACCGCCCGCCTGTTCGTCACGGCGGACGTCCCGCGCGCCCGGCTGCTGCTGGCCGTCCACCACCTGGTGGTCGACGGTGTCTCCTGGCGCATCCTGCTGGAGGACCTGGAGACCGCCTACCGGCAGGCCCGCGACGGCCGGCCCGTGCGCCTGCCGGCCCGCACGACGTCCGTGCAGGAGTGGGCGCGGCGGCTGCGCGCCCACACCGAGCAGGGCGGCTTCGCCGGCGAACGCGACCACTGGGCCGCGGTGGCCCGGCACTGCGCGGCGGAGCTGCCGGTGGACGGCGACGGCGGCAACACCATGGCCGACGTGCGCGAGGTGACGGTCCGTCTGGACCGCCGGCGCACCGACGAACTGCTGCGCGAGGTGCCCGGCGTCTACCGCACACGCATCGACGACGTCCTGCTGACCGCACTGGGCCGCGTGCTCGCCCAGTGGACCGGGCGGCGCACCGTCGCCGTCGCGCTGGAGGCCCACGGCCGCGAGGACCAGATGTTCGACGACGTGGACCTGTCCCGCACGGTCGGCTGGTTCACCACCTTGTTCCCGGTCGCCCTCGACGTGCCCGAAGGGGACTGGGGCACCGCCCTGAAGGCCGTCAAGGAGCAGATCCGGGCCGTGCCCGGCCGGGGCCTCGGGCACGGCGCCCTGCGCCACCTGGCGCGCGACGCCCGGCTCACCGGCCCGTCGGCGCCCGGCATCAGCTTCAACTACCTCGGCCGGTTCGACTGGTCCGCCGGCGAGGCGGCGCTCGTCCGCGCCGTGCCCGGCGGTCTGGGCGGCGCGGACGCACCCGCCTCGCAGCGCCCCCACCAGCTGGACGTGGTGGCCCGCGTCGAGGACGAGCGGCTGGAGATCACCTGGCACTACAGCCGCGGACGGCACCGCGAGCGGACCGTCACCGCGCTCGCCGAGGGCATGCTGCGGGCCCTGGAGGAGATCGTCGCCCACTGCGCCCGCCCGGACGCCGGCGGACGGACACCGTCCGACTTCCCGCTGGCCCGCCTGGACCAGGCGGGCGTGGACAAGGTCGCCGGCGACGGGCGCGAGGTCGCGGACGTGTACCCCCTCACGCCGATGCAGGCCGGCATGCTGTTCCACAGCCTGTTGGACCCCGACGGCCGCACCTACGTCAACCAGGTGCAGCTGGTGCTGTCCGGCGTCACCGACCCGCACGTGCTGGCCGAGGCATGGCAGCGGACCGCCGACGAGAACCCGATGCTGCGCACCCGGCTGGTGTGGCAGGAGACCGCCGAACCCCTCCAGGTCGTGCAGCGGCGGGCCACCGTGCCCGTCGCCCACCACGACTGGTCCGGGTGGCCGGCCGACCGGTGCGGACGGGAACTGGACCGGCTGCTCGCCGAGGACCGGCAGGCCGGCGTCGACCTGGCCGCGGCGCCGCTGATGCGGCTGGCACTGATCCGTCTCTCGCCCGACCGGGTGCGGATGGTGTGGACCTTCCACCACGTGCTGCTGGACGGGTGGAGCGCCGCCCAGGTGTTCGACGAGGTGTGCGAGCGGTACGCGGCCCTCACCGCGGGGCGCCGCCCGCAGGTCCCGGCCCGGGCACCCTTCGGCGACTACCTGCGCTGGCTCGCCGAGCAGGACACCGCGGGCGCGGAGGAGTTCTGGCGCCGGACCCTGGCCGGGTTCCGCGCCCCCACCGAACTCCCGCGGGACCGGCGGCCCGCCGAGGCGCACCGGACGTCGTCGTCGGGCACCGTGCACGTCACCCTCGACGCCGGCGTGTCGGCCGGGCTGCGCGAGACCGCCCAGCGGGCGGGCCTGACCGTCAACACGCTGCTCCAGGGCGCCTGGGCGCTGCTGCTGTCCCGCCACGGCGGCGGGGACGACGTGGTGTTCGGCACCACCGTGTCCGGCCGCCCCGCCGAACTGCCCGGTGTCACCTCGATGGTCGGGCTGTTCATCAACACCCTCCCGACGCGGGCGCGGATCGACGGACGGCGCCCCCTGCTGGAGTGGCTGGGCGACCTCCAGGCGGCCCAGTCGGAGGCCCGCCGGCACGACTTCGTCTCCCTGGCCGAGCTGCAGACGTGGAGCGAGGTGCCGGGCGGGACCAACCTGTTCGACAGCATCGTGGTCTTCGAGAACTACCCGTTCGACGACGGCGCGCCGGCCCGGCACGGGCTGGGCGTCGAACAGGAACGCGACCTGGAGCCGACCAACTACCCGCTCAGCGTGGTCGTCGCCCCCGGCGACACCCTGTCGGTGTCCCTCGACTACGACCCGGCCGCGTTCGACGCGGCCACGGTGGAGGGACTCGGCGCGGGCCTGCGGACCCTGCTGACGGAGATGGCCACCGACCCGGACCGGCCGCTGGCCGACCTGCCGCTGGTGGACCCGGCGGAGGGCCGCCGCCTGCTGGACCGCTTCGGCGGCCCGGTGACGCGGGCGCCGCACCGCACACTGCCGAGCATCTTCCAGGAGCAGGCGGCACGCACCCCCGCCGCCCCGGCCGTACTGGCCGGCTCCGAACGCCTCACGTACCGCCAACTCGACGAGCGCGCCAACCGGCTGGCCCGGCTGCTGGTCGCGGCCGGCGCGGGTCCCGAGCGGTTCGTCGCCCTGGCACTGCCCCGCACGGCCGACCTGATCGTCGCCCTGCTGGCGGTCCTCAAGAGCGGCGCCGCCTACCTGCCGGTGGACCCCGGATACCCGCCGGAGCGCATCGCCTTCCTCTTCGAGGACGTCCGGCCCGACGCGGTGGTGACGACCGCGCGGATCTCCGCCGGCCTGCCCGACGGCCCGTTCGAGCGGATCGTGCTCGACGACCCCGGGTGCGCCGGCCGGCTGGCGGCGCAGTCCGCCGCCGGCCTCGACGACAGCGACCGGAACGCACCCCTGCTGCCCGGCCACCCGGCCTACGTCATCCACACCTCCGGCTCCACCGGCCGTCCCAAGGGGGTCGTGGTCGCCCACGCCTCGGTGGCCGCGCTGACCGACTGGGCCGCCGCGGAGTTCACCGGCCGCGGCCTCGCCCACGTCGTGGCCTCCACCTCGCTCAACTTCGACGTGTCGGTGTTCGAGATCCTCTCCCCGCTGCTGTCCGGCGGGTGCGTGGAGGTCGTCCGCGACCTGCTGGCGCTCGCCGAACGCACCGAGCCGTGGCGCGCCGGACTGCTCAGCGCCGTCCCGTCCGCGCTGGGCCGGCTGCTGGCGGAGGACACCGTCCACGTCACCGCCGACACGGTCGTCCTCGCCGGTGAGGGGCTGCCCGCCCGCACCGTCCGCCAGGTACGGGCCGCCGTCCCCGGCTGCCGGGTGATGAACATCTACGGCCCGACCGAGGCCACCGTCTACGCCACCGCCTTCGCCTGCGACCCGGCCGAGCCCGACCGCGTGCCGCCGATCGGCAGGCCCGTCGGCGGCGCCCGCGCCTACGTCCTGGACGACCGCCTGCGCCCGGTGCCCGCCGGCGTGCCCGGCGAGCTGTACCTCGCCGGCACCGGCGTGGCCCGCGGATACCTGGGCCGTCCGGGCCTGACCGCCGCCCGTTTCCTCGCCGACCCCTTCGGCCCGGCCGGCACCCGCATGTACCGCACCGGCGACCTGGTGCGCTGGACCGCCGAGGGCGACCTCGTCTACCTCGGCCGCACCGACGACCAGGTGAAGGTGCGCGGCTTCCGCATCGAACTCGGGGAGGTGGAGGCCGCCCTCGCCCGGCACCCGCGGGTGTCCGCGGCCGCGGCCAAGGTCGTGGACCACGACGGCCACCGGCGGCTGGTCGGTTACGCCGTCCCCCACGACGCCGAGCCGCCCGAGCCGGCCGAGCTGCGCGCCTTCCTCGCCCGCACCCTGCCCGACCACCTGGTCCCCGCGGTCGTGGTGCCGCTGGACCGGCTGCCGCTCGGCGCCACCGGCAAGCTGGACCGGCGGGCGCTGCCCGAACCCGTGTGGGCCGTCCCCGCCGCGGCCGGCTCCACCCGCCCGCCCCGCACCGGCACGGAGCGGACACTGGCCGCGATCTGGTCCGAGGTCCTCGGCGTGCCCGAGGTGGGCGCACAGGACAACTACTTCGAGCTCGGCGGCGACTCGATCCTCGGCATCCAGATCGTCTCCGCCGCCCGCAGGGCGGGCCTGGCCCTGACCCCGCGCCACCTGTTCACCCACCAGACCGTCGCCGACCTGGCCACCGCGGCCGAGGCGCTGCCGGCCCCGGTGACGGCCGCAGAGCAGGGCCCGGTCGTCGGAGAGGTCCCGCTCACGCCCGTCCAGCACTGGCTGTTCGACACCCTCACCGGCGACCCGGCGCACTTCACCCAGGCGGTCTCCTTCCACCTGGCCGCCGGCGCCGACGAGGCCCTGCTGCGCGCGGCACTGGCCGCCGTGTGGGACCACCACGACGCGCTGCGGCTGCGGTGCGAGCCGGCCGGCGACGGACGGTGGCGCCCCTACGGCACCCCGCCAGGCACGGCCCCGCACCTGGAGGTGCACCACCTGCCCGACGGCACGCCGGACGACACCGAGGCGGCGCTGCGCGCCCTGACGGACACCCTGTGCGCGGGCTTCGACCTGGCCTCCGGACCCCTGCTGAAGGCCGCCCTGTGCCGGCCGGGCGGCGACCGGCGCCCGGTCCTCGTGCTGGCCGCCCACCACCTGGTCGTCGACGCGGTGTCCTGGCGGATCCTGCTGGAGGACCTGGACAGCGCCTACCGGGCCCTGGCGGAGGGGAGCGACCCCGGCCTCGGGCCGAAGACCACCTCCTTCCGGGCCTGGGCGCAGCGGCTCGCCGCGCACGCCGCCGCCGGCGGCTTCGACGGCGAACTCGCCCACTGGCGCGCCGCGGCGCCGGCCACCGCCCTCCCCACGGACCACGCCGGCGCCAACACCGCCGACCGCGAGGAGTCCCTGACCGCCGGCCTGGACGCCGAGGAGACCCGCCGGCTGCTGAAGGAGGTGCCCGACGCCTACCGGACCCGCGTCAACGACGTCCTGCTGTGCGCGCTGGGCCGGGTCCTGGCGCGCTGGACGGGACAGGACCGGGTGGCGGTCGCGCTGGAGGGCCACGGCCGTGAGGAGCTGTTCGAGGACACCGACCTGTCCCGGACCGTCGGCTGGTTCACGACCATGTACCCCGTCACGCTCGACGTGCCCCGCGACGCCGACACGGCGACGGCGCTGAAGTCGGTCAAGGAGGGCCTGCGGGCCGTGCCGCGCGGGGGACTGGGCTACGGCGCCCTGCGCTTCCTGCACCCCACCGCCGGCGCGGACCTGCCCGGCCTGCCGCAGATCGGCTTCAACTACCTCGGGCAGCAGGACTGGAGCGCCTCACCGGGCGGCCTGCTGCACGCCCCGTACGGGGGGCTCACCGGCGGCATGGACCGCGCGGCGCAGCGGCCGCACCTCATCGACGTGCTCGGCCGGGTGACCGACAAGCGCCTGGAGTTCACCTGGTCGTACTCCCGCGAGGTGCACCGGCGCGACACCGTCGCCCGGCTCGCGGAGGAACTGGCCGCGGAACTGCGCGCGATCGTCCGCCACTGCGCCGAACCCGGCGCCGGCGGCCGGACCCCGTCGGACTACCCGCTGGCCGCGCTGGACCAGGCCGCGGTCGACCGGCTCGTCGGCACCGGACGGGACGTGACGGACGTCTATCCGCTCACGCCCACCCAGACCGGCATGGTCGTCCACGGCATGGACGAACCCGGCGAGGGCCTGTACGTCGAGCAGATCACCTTCGTCGCGGACGGCGTGCGCGACCCGCGCACGCTGGCCGCCGCGTGGCAGCACGTCGTCGACAGCACCCCGGTGCTGCGCACGTCCGTCGCGCTGCACGGCGTGCCCGAGCCCCTGCAGGTGGTGCACCGCAACGTCACCCTGCCGGTCACCGAGCACGACTGGAGCGACCTGACGGCGGAGCAGCGCGCGGCACGGCTGGAGGAGCTGCTCGCCGAGGAGCGGGCCCGCGGCATCGCCCTGGACCGCGCGCCGCTGCTGCGCGTCGCCCTGGTCCGGCTCGGCCCGGACGAGGTCCGGGTGGTGTGGACCTTCCACCACGTGCTGCTGGACGGGTGGAGCGTCTTCCACGTCCTGTCCGACGTCACCGCCGCCCACGACGCGCTCGCCCGCGGCGGCGAGCCGCGGCTGCCGGACCGCCGGCCGTTCGGGGACTACGCCGCCTGGCTGGCCGGCCGCGACACCGGCCGGGCCGAGGAGCACTGGCGCGAGGCGCTGGCGGACCTCACCGCGCCCACGGCGCTGCCCTACGACCGCAGGCCCGCCCAGGGCGCCACGGCCCGCTCCGGGACCTGGCTGTCGCAGCGCCTGGACACCGCAGCGACTCAGCGGCTCCAGCGGTTCGCCCGCCGCCACCGCCTCACCCTGAACACGCTGGTGCAGGGCGCGTGGGCGCTGCTGCTGTCGCGCTGGAGCGGCGAGCCGGAGGTGTGCTTCGGCACCACCGTCTCCGGGCGGCCGGCCGACCTGCCCGGTGCCGACACCGTCACCGGCCTGTTCATCACCACCCTGCCCGCTCGGGCCGGCGTCGACGGCGACGCGCGCTGCGACGCCTGGCTGCGCGCGCTGCAGCAGGCGCGGGCCGAGGACCGCCGCTTCGACCACGTACCGCTGACGGACCTGCAGGCACTGAGCGGACTGCCCGCCGGCACGGCGATGTTCGACAGCCTCGTCGTCTTCGAGAACTACCCCGTCGGCGACACGACGGCCGACGCGCACGGCCTGCGCATCCGCGACCTCGACGCCCGGGAGGCCACCAACTACCCCCTCACCGTGGTGATCTCGCCCGGGGACGAGCTGAGCGTCGAACTCGGCTACGACCCGCGGTACTTCGAACCGGCCACCGCGCGCTCCCTGGCCGGCCAGCTGCTGCACACCCTGCACGCCCTGGCCGGCGCCGGCGACTCCACCCGCCTGGACCAGCTCGACGTGCTGCCGCCCGAGGAGCGGGGCCGGCTGCTGCGGGGACCGGTACGCCCGGACCTCGCGCCCCCGGCCCCCCGCACCCTGCCCGCCCTGGTCGAGGCGGCGGTGGACCGCACCCCGGCCGCGCCGGCGCTGGACGCGCCGGGTCTGCTGCTGACCTTCGCCGAGGTGGAGGAGCGGGCCAACCGCCTGGCCCACCGGCTCATCGCCCGCGGCGCGGGCCCCGGCGACCTCGTCGCCCTGGTCCTGCCGCGCTCGGCCGACATGGTCGTCGCCCAGCTCGCGGTCGCCAAGGCCGGAGCCGCCTTCCTCCCGGTCGACCCCGCCTACCCCGAAGAGCGGATCGCGCTGATGCTGCGGGACGCGGCGCCCGCCGTGACCCTGGACGCGGCCGAGGTCGCCGGCCTCGTCGCCGCGCCGCCGGACGGCGTCCCCGGGCACCGGCCCACCGACGGCGACCGCACCCGCCCGCTCCAGCTCGACGACCCCGCCTACGTCATCTTCACCTCCGGCTCCACCGGCACCCCCAAGGGCGTGGTCGTCACCCACCGCGGCCTGGCGGGCTTCGCCGCCGCCGAGGCCGAGCACTACCAGGTGGCACCCGGCGACCGCGTCCTGGCCTTCGCCACGCCCAGCTTCGACGCCTCCGTGCTGGAGCTGTGCATGTCGCTGCCGCGCGGTGCCCGCCTGGTCGTCCCCGAGCCCGGACCGCTGCTCGGGGCCGAGCTGGCCGCCGTGCTGCGCGGCCGGCGCATCACCCACACCCTGCTGCCGCCGGCCGCCCTGGCCACCGTGCCGCCCGACACCCCGGGCACCCTGCCCGACCTGAAGACGCTGGTGGTCGGCGCCGACGCGTGCGGCGCGGAACTGGTCGCCCGCTGGGCCCCGCACCACCGGATGGTCAACTCCTACGGACCCACCGAGGCCACGGTGGTGGCCACCTGGTCCGCACCCCTGCGACCGGACGGCGCCGCGCCGCCCATCGGCCGCCCCCTGCCCGGCACCGGCGCCTACGTCCTCGACGCCCGGCTGCGGCCGGTGGCCGACGGCGTGCCGGGCGAACTGTGGCTGAGCGGGCCGTCCCTGGCCCGCGGCTACCTCGGCCGGCCCGGCCTGACGGCGTCCCGCTTCACGGCCGACCCCTTCGGCCCGCCCGGCAGCCGCATGTACCGCACCGGCGACCTGGTGCGGCGCGACGCCCACGGCGAACTGCACTACCTGGGGCGCACCGACCACCAGCTCAAGCTGCGCGGCCACCGCATCGAGGCGGGCGAGGTCGAGGCCGCCCTCGCCGGCCATCCGGCCGTGCTGGACGCCGTGGTGACCGTACGGGAGGACGAGCCGGGACTGCCCCGGCTGGTCGCCCACCTGCTCGCCGCACCCGGGGCCGAGCCGCCCGCCGCCTCCGAGGTGCGGGCCCTGGCCGCCCGCACCCTGCCCGCTCACATGGTCCCCTCGGCGTTCGTGGTCCTCGACCGCTTCCCGCTCACCGAGAACGGCAAGACCGACCGGGCCGCCTTGCCCGCCCCCGCACCCGCCGAGGAGGCGCCGGCCGGCCGCGTCGCCCCCCGCACCCCCACCGAGGAGGTGCTGGCGGCCCTGTGGGAGGAGACCCTGCACACGGCCGTGGGCGTGGAGGACGACTACTTCGACCTCGGCGGCGACTCCCTGCGCGCCCTGCTCATCGCCTCGCGCGCCAACGACGCCTTCGGCGTCACGCTCACCCCCCGCGACGTCCTGGTCTCCCGCACCGTGGCCGCCCTGGCGGACCTGGTGGAGGAGCAGGTGCTGAGCGAACTCGAAGACGCCGCCCGCGGCGACAGCGACCACGACGAACGGTGAGGATCCGACGACCATGACGTCTTCGAAGCGAGACCGCGCCGAAGCCCTGCCCCGGGACCTGCAGGAGGCGCTGCGCCGCCGGCTGGCCGGACGCGCCGCCGCCGCGGCGGGCGCCGCCCCCGCACCGGGCATCCCGCCGGCCGACCGCACCCGGCCCCTGCCGCTGTCCTTCGCCCAGCAGCGCCTGTGGTTCCTGGACCGGCTGCGCCCCGGCGACCCCCGCTACAACAGCGCGGTGGCGCTGCGGCTCACCGGGACGCTGGACCGCGACGCGCTCGCCCGCGCGCTGACCGCCGTCGTCGAGCGCCACGAGGCGCTGCGCACCGTCTTCGACGAGGCCGACGGCCGGCCGGTGCAGACGGTGCGGCCGGCCGGTCCCGTGCCGCTGCCCGTGCGCGAGGTGGCCGCGCCGTCCGGGACCGCCGACGCGGCGGCCGCCCTGGAGGCGGCGCTGCTGGAGGAGTACTCCCGCCCGTTCGACCTGAACACCGGTCCGCTGCTGCGCGCGTCGCTGCTGCGCGAGTCGGGCACCTCGCACGTGCTGCTGCTGACCGCCCACCACATCGTCACCGACGGCTGGTCGATGGGCGTGCTGCTGGACGAACTGTGCACCGTCTACGACGCGCTGGCCCGCGGTGACCGGCCGCAGCTGCCGCCGGTGGCCGCGCAGTACCCGGACTTCGCGGTGTGGCAGCGCGAGCAGCTGTCCGGGCCCCGGCTGGAGGGCGACCTCGCCCACTGGTCGCGGCGCCTGTCCGGCGCCGTGCCACCGGAACTGCCCCTGGACCGGCCGCGCAGCGGCGAGGAGTCCGGCGCGGGCGCGGTGCACACGTTCACCGTCCCCGCCGGCGTCACCGCCGCGCTGCGCCGGCTCGCGGCCGAGCAGCACACCACGCTCTTCACCGCCCTGGTGGCCGCGACCCAGGCGCTGCTGGCCCGCTGGTCCGGCCAGGACGACATCACGGTCGGCTCCCTGACCCCCGGGCGGACCCGCACGGAGCTGGAACGGGCCGTCGGCTTCTTCGTGAACACCGTCGTGCTGCGCACCCCGGTGGAGGCGTCCCGGTCCTTCCGCGACCTGCTGGCCGCCGCCGCGGACACCGTCAACGACGCCTTCGCGCACGGCGACACCCCCTTCGAACGGCTGGTGGAGGCCGCGGGCGCGACCCGCGAGGCCGGCCGCAACCCCCTGTTCGACGTGATGGTCCTGCTGCACCCGGCCCCGCCCGCGGCGCCCGCACCGCACGGGCTGACCACCTCACCGGTCACGGTGCCCCGCCGGGCGGCCACCTTCGACCTGAGCGTGGAGTTCGTCCCGGACGGCGAGGAGCTGACCGGCCTGCTGGAGTACCGCACCGACCTGTTCGAGGCGGGCACCGCCCGCCGGATGGCGGAGCAGCTGCTGCGGACGCTGGAGGGCGCCGCCGCCGAACCGGACCGGCCGCTCGGCGCGCTGCCGCTGCTGTCGCCGGGGGAGGAGCAGCGGGTGACGCGCGAGTGGAACGCCACCGCCCGCCCCGTTCCCGACACCACCTACCCCGAACTTTTCGAGCGCCAGGTGCGCCGCACCCCGCACGCCACCGCCCTCGTCGCGGGCGGCGACCGCCTGGACTACGCGACGCTCAACGCCCGCGCCAACCGCCTGGCCCACCACCTCATCGCTCTCGGCGCCGGCCCCGAGGCGCTCGTCGCGCTGCGGCTGCCGCGCACCACCGACATGATCGTCGCGATCGTCGCCGTGCTGAAGTCCGGCGCGGGCTACCTCCCGCTCGACCCCGCCCTGCCCGAGGAGCGGGTCCGCTTCCTGCTGGACGACGCCCGCCCGGCCCTGGTGCTCGACGCGGCCGCGCTGCGGGCGGTGCCGGACACCCTGCCGGACACCGACCCCACCGACGCCGACCGGCTCGCCCCGCTGGACCCGGGCAACACGGCCTACGTCATCTACACCTCCGGCTCCACCGGCCGCCCCAAGGGCGTCGCCGTCGCCCACCGCTCCCTCGGCAATCTCCTCGCCGGGCACCGCGAGGGGTTCGTCGCCGACGCGGGCGGCGGCCCCCTGCACGTGGCGCTGACCGCGTCGTTCGCCTTCGACACGTCCCTGGAGGGCGTGCTGCTGATGGCCGACGGCCACCGGCTGCACCTGGTCGACGAGACCACCCGCATGGACGCGGCCGCCCTGGTCGAGTACGTCGTCGAGCACCGCATCGACTTCCTCGACCTCACCCCCTCCTACCTGCGGCAGCTGCTGCCCGCCGGACTGCTCGCCGATCCGCGCCACCGCCCCCGGGTGCTGATGCTCGGCGGCGAGGCGGTCGGCCCGGCGCTGTGGCGGGAGCTGGCCGCCCACCGCGAGGTCGCCGCCTACAACTTCTACGGCCCCACCGAGTGCACCGTGGACGCGCTGGCCTGCCGCATCGAGGGCGGCGGCCGCCCCCTGGTGGGCCGGCCGCTGCCCAACGTACGGGCCTACGTCCTGGACGACCGGCTGCGGCCGGTGCCGCCCGGAGTCGGCGGCGAGCTCTACCTCGCCGGCCCGCAGGTGGCCCGCGGCTACGCCGGCCGTCCCGGCCTGACCGCGGCGCGCTTCGTGGCCGACCCGTTCGGCCCGCCCGGGACCCGCATGTACCGCACGGGCGACCTGGCCCGCTGGACCGCCGGGGGACAGCTGGACTACCTGGGGCGCGCCGACGACCAGGTCAAGGTGCGCGGCCACCGCATCGAGCCCGGGGAGGTCGAGGCGGCCCTGCTGGACCTGCCCGGCCTCGCCGCCGCCGCGGTCGTCGCGGTCGCCGACGCACACGGCCACACCCGGCTGGCCGCCTACGTCGTGCCCGCCGCCGGCGCCGCCCGGCCCGCCTCAGCCGAGCTGCGCGCGGCCCTGCGCCGCACCCTGCCCGACCACATGGTGCCGTCGTCGTTCACCGCGCTCGACGCGCTCCCGCTGACCACCAGCGGCAAACTGGACCGCCGCGCCCTGCCCGCGCCCGACCCGCGCGACGACGAGCGCGCCGGGGAGTTCGTCGCCCCGCGCACTCCCGGCGAGGAGACCCTCGCCCGCATCTGGGCCGACGTGCTGGGCGTGCCCGCCGTGGGCGTCACCGACAACTTCTTCGAGCTGGGCGGCGACTCCATCCTCAGCATCCAGGCCGTCTCCCGCGCCCGCGCCGCCGGACTGCACCTGGGCTCGCAGGACGTCTTCCGCCACCAGACCGTCGCCGACCTGGCCGCGGCCGCCGCACGGCGGACGGCCACGGTCCCCGCGCCCCGGCGGCCGCGCGAGGAGGGTCCGGCCCCGCTGACCCCGGTGCAGGAGTGGTTCTTCGCCACGCACGGCCCCCTGCGGCACTTCAGCATGTCGATGCTGCTCGCCCTGCCGCACGACCTCGACGAGCAGGCGCTGGAGCGGGCCGTGGAGGCCGTGGCCGCCCGGCACCCGGCGCTGCGGACCCGGTTCGCCCGCACGGCCGACGGCTGGCGCCAGCACCCCGGCGAGGGCCCGGCCACCGGACTGCTGACCCGGCACGAGCCGCCCGCCCCGGGCACGGACCCCTCGACCGCCCGGACCGAGGCCGCCGACGCGGCCCGCGCCGCCCTCGACCCGGCCACGGGCGCCCTGTTCCGCGCCGCGCTGCTGCCGGCGGTGCCCGGCGAGCGGCCGCACCTGTTCCTGACGGCCCATCACCTCGCCGTGGACAGCGTGTCCTGGCGCATCCTCCTCGCCGACCTGGAACAGGCCTACCGGCAGGCGGCCGTGGGCGAGCCGGTGGAACCGGAGCCGGAGCTCACGCCGTTCGCCGACTGGGCCGCGCACCTGTCCCGGCGGGTGCGCGCCGGTGACCTGGACGACGACCTGCCGTACTGGACGGCCCGGGCCGCGGCCCCGCGCACCCCGCTGCCGGTGGACCGCCCCGGCACCGCGCTGGCCGGCTCCGTGCGCACCGTCCGCACCCGGGTGGACCGCGCCGTCACCGAGGCGCTGCTGCGCAGGGTGCCGGGCGTCTACCGCACCCAGGTCAACGACGTGCTGCTCAGCGCGCTGGGCCGGGTGCTGGCCGACTGGGCGGGCACCGAGCGGGTCACCGTCGCGCTGGAGGGCCACGGCCGCGAGGACCTCGGCGGAGCGGTCCCCGACGACACCACCGACGTCTCCCGCACCGTGGGCTGGTTCACCACCCAGTACCCCGTCACCCTCACACCCGCCGGCCCGTCCGGGGCCCCCGACTGGGGCGCCACCCTCAAGGCCGTCAAGGAGAGCCTGCGCGGAGTGCCCCGGCGCGGCCTGAGCTACGAGGCCCTGGCCCGCCTCGGCTCTCCCGACCCCGCCGCCCGCGCCCTGCGGGACCTGCCGCTGCCCGAGGTGTGCTTCACCTACCACGGGCAGTGGGAGGCCCCCGGCGGGCGGGACTTCGCCCCGGCCGCCGACGTGCCCGGCCGCGACATGGACCCCGGCGAGCCGCTGGACCACCTCCTCGACGTGTCCGCCGTGGTCGCCGACGGCGAACTCGAGGTCACCTGGCACTACAGCGACCAGGTCCACGACGCGGACACCGTCCGCGGTCTGGCGGACGGCATGGTCCGGGCGCTGGCCGCGATCGCCGACCACTGCGCCCGGCCCGGCGCCGGCGGCCGGACCCCCTCCGACTTCCCGCTGGCCCGCCTGGACCAGGCCGGCGTGGACCGGCTGGCCGGCGACGGCCGGAGCGTGGAGGACCTGCTGCCGCTGACCCCGCTGCAGGAGGGCATGCTCTT
Organism: Streptomyces sp. NPDC046831; assembly: GCF_040645305.1. NCBI lineage: Bacteria > Bacillati > Actinomycetota > Actinomycetes > Kitasatosporales > Streptomycetaceae > Streptomyces > Streptomyces sp. NPDC046831. The sequence goes on from NZ_JBEYXZ010000001.1 coordinate 83,983, forward strand.
CCACCGCCTGGTCGGCGGGCCCGACGACGTCTACGTCGACCAGGCCGCCCTGCTGCTGGAGGGCGTCGCGGACCCGCACGCCCTCGCCGTCGCCTGGCAGCGGGTCGCCGACCGCACGCCCGCACTGCGCACCAGCGTGGTCTGGGAGGACGTCCCCGTTCCGCTCCAGGTCGTGCACCGGAGCGTGCAGGTGCCGGTCACCCACCTCGACTGGCGCGAGACGGACCCGGCGAAGCGCGCCGGGGAGTGGGAGCGGCTGCGCGCCGACGACCTCGCCCGCGGCGTGGACCTCGGCACGGCCCCGCTGATGCGGCTCACCCTGGTCCGGCTGCCCGAGTCGCGGCTGCACGTGCTGTGGACCTCCCACCACCTCATCCTGGACGGCTGGAGCCTGGCCCAGGTGCTCACCGAGGTGTTCGAGGAGTACGCCGCCCTCACCGCCGGCAACGAGTCCCGCCCGCCCGCGCGCCGCCCCTTCGGCGACTACGTGCGCTGGCTGGCCGGCCAGGACGCCGAGGCCGCCCACGCGCACTGGCGCGACGTCCTCGGCGGCTTCGCCACGCCGACCCCGCTGCCCGCCGACCGTCCCCTGCGCGACACCCACGACGCCCGCTCCGCCGGCGTCCACACCGCCGCCCTGTCCGGCGCGGTCTCCGCACGGCTGGCGCGCACCGCGCGCAGGGCCGGGCTGACCCCGAGCACCCTGGTGCAGGGCGCCTGGGCGCTGCTGCTGGCCCGCTGCAGCGGCGAGCCGGACGTCGTGTTCGGGACCACCGTCTCCGGACGCCCCGACGACCTGCCCGGCGCCGAGTCGATGGTCGGCATGTTCATCAACACCCTGCCCACCCGGGTGCGGGTGGACGGCCACCGCACGGCCACCGCCTGGCTGCGGGACCTGCAGCAGGCCCAGGCCGAGGCCCGCTGCTTCGCCGCGGTCTCCCTCGCCGAGCTGACGGGCCTGAGCGACGTCCCGTCGGGCACCCCGCTGTTCCAGAGCATGGTCGCCTTCGAGAACTACCCCTTCGACGAGGCCCGCACGGCCACGTCCGGCCTGCGCCTGGTGGACGTCGCCTCCCGGGACGCCACCAACTACCCGCTCGTCCTGCGGGCCTACCAGGGCGAGCACCTCGGCTTCGACCTCGCCTACGACCCCGCGCTGTTCGACGCCGCGACGGTGCGGACGCTCGCCGACCGGCTGTGCCTGCTGCTCACCGAACTCGCCGCCGACCCGGACCGCCCGCTGCGCGCCCTGCCCTGGACGACGGCCGCGGAACGGCGGCGCGTGCTCACCGAGTGGAACGGCACCGAGGAGGGCCGGCCCGAGGACACCCTGGTGGACCTGTTCGAGGCCCAGGCCGCCCGCAGACCCGGCGCCGTCGCCGTCACCTGCGGCGGGGACAGCCTCGACTACGCCGGCCTCGACGCGCGGGCCGGCCGGCTCGCCCACCGCCTGGCCGAACTCGGCGCCGGGCCCGAGCGGTTCGTGGCCCTCGCCCTGCCGCGCTCCACCGAACTGGTGGTGGCGGTCCTGGCCGTGCTGAAGACGGGCGCCGCCTACCTGCCCGTCGACCCGAACTCGCCCGCCGAACGCATCACCGGGCTCCTCAGGGACGCCGCACCGGTGACCCTGGTGACGACCGCGCAGACCTCCGCGCGCCTGGCGGACGCCCCCGTGCCGCTGCTGCTGCTGGACGACCCGGAGGTCCGCTCCGACCTCGCGGCCCGTCCGGCCGGACCGGAGGCCGCCCGCCGTCCGCTGCCCGAGAGCCCGGCCTACGCCATCTACACGTCCGGTTCCACCGGCCGCCCCAAGGGTGTGGTGGTCCCGCACGCCAACGTGGTGCGGCTGTTCACCCGCACCCGCCCCTGGTTCGGCTTCGACGAGCACGACGTGTGGACCCTGTTCCACTCCTACGCGTTCGACTTCTCCGTGTGGGAGCTGTGGGGCCCGCTGCTGTACGGCGGCCGGCTCGTCGTCGTCCCCGACGACACCGTCCGCTCGCCCGAGGACTTCCTGCGCCTGCTGGCCGACGAGCGCGTCACCGTCCTGAACCAGACGCCCTCGGCGTTCTACCCGCTGGCCCGCGCCGACGCCGAACACCCCGACGTGAGCGCACGGCTGGCCCTGCGCACGGTGGTCTTCGGGGGCGAGGCACTGGACGTCGAACGGCTCGCCGGCTGGTACGACCGCCACCCGGACACCGCGCCGCGCCTGGTGAACATGTACGGCATCACCGAGACCACCGTGCACGTCACCTACGCCCCCCTCGACCGCACGACCACCCGCGCCGGCTCGGGCAGCCCCATCGGCACCGGCATACCCGACCTGCGGGTGTACGTCCTCGACGACACCCTCTCGCCCCAGCCGCCCGGCGCCGTCGGCGAGATGTACGTGGCGGGGGAGGGCCTGGCCCGCGGCTACCTCAACCGGCCCGGCCTGACCGCGACCCGGTTCGTGGCCGACCCGTTCGGGCGGCCCGGCAGCCGGATGTACCGCACCGGCGACCGGGCCCGTCGGCGCGCCGACGGCACGCTGGAGTACCTGGGCCGCGCCGACCAGCAGGTGAAGATCCGCGGTTACCGCATCGAGCCCGGCGAGATCGAGGCCGCCCTGCACACCCACCCGGGCGTGAGCGCGGCCGCCGTGGGCGTGCACGAGGACGCCTCCGGCACCCGCCGCCTGGTCGCCCACGTCGTCGGCTCCGGCGGCGGGGCGCACCCCGCCGCCCCGCCCTCGGCCGCCGATCTGCGCGCCCACCTGGAGCGCCTGCTGCCCGCGCACATGGTGCCCGCCGCCTACGTGCCGATGGCCGAACTGCCCCTGACCGTCAACGGCAAGCTCGACCGGCGCGCCCTGCCCGCGCCCGGCCCGGAGGGCTTCGCCACCGGCACCGACCGCACCCCGCCGCGCACCCCCGCCGAGCGTCTCGTCGCCGCCGCCTGGGCCGACGTCCTCGGCACCGCGCAGGTCGGCGCCGACGACGACTTCTTCGCCCTGGGCGGTGACTCCATCCTCGCGGTCCGCGTCACCTCCCGGCTGCGGGCCTCGTTCGGCACGGACGTCTCGCCGCGGATGCTCTTCACCCACCCGAGGCTGTCCGCCCTCGCCGCCGCCCTGGGCGAGCCGCCCGCCGGCCGCGCCGCCCCGGCCGACGTCATCCCGGCCGCCGACCCGGACACGGCGCCGCCGCTGTCGTACGCCCAGCAGCGCCTGTGGTTCCTGGACCGCTTCGAGCCGGGAAGCACCGAGTACACGACGCTGTCGGTGCTGCGCCTGCGCGGACGGCTCGACGAGGCCGCCCTGCGCCGCGCCCTGGACGCACTGGTCGCCCGGCACGAGACGCTGCGGACCACCTTCGCCGAGGAGGACGGCCGCGCCCGGCAGGTCGTCCACCCGCCCGCGCCGGTGGAACTGGACGCGGACGACCTCACCGGCGCCGCCGACCCGGAGGCGGCCCTGGACGCGCTGCTCGAACGCGAGGCCGCCACCCCCTTCGACCTGACGGCCGGGCCGCTGCTGCGCGCCCGGCTGGCGCGGACGGCCGACGACGAGCACGTCCTCGTCCTGGCCGTCCACCACATCGCCACCGACGGCTGGTCCGTCGCCGTCCTCGGCCGCGACCTCGGCGAGCTGTACGCCGCGGCACGCCAGGACCGTGCCCCCGTCCTGCCGGACCTGCCGGTGCGCTACGCCGACTACGCCGCCTGGCAGCGCTCCCGCGGCGACCGCACCGAGCAGCAGCTCGCCCACTGGCTGCGGACGCTTGACGGCCTGGCCCCGCTGGAACTGCCCACCGACCGGCCGCGCCCGGCCGTGCGCAGCCGCGACGGGGCCCTGGTGACCTTCCACCTGCCCTCGGCACTGACCGACCGGCTGCGCGAGACCGGCCGCGCGGCGGACGCCACCCTGTACATGACCCTGCTGACGGCGTGCCAGGTCCTCCTCGCCCGCTGGGCCGGCCAGGAGGACATAGCCGTCGGCACGGTCACCGCGGGCCGGGAGCGGCCCGAACTCCACGACCTGGTCGGCATGTTCGTCAACACGCTGGTCCTGCGCGGACGCGTCCGCCCCGACCGGTCCTTCCGGGACCTGCTGACCGAGACCCGCGGCACCGTCCTGGACGCCTTCGCCCACCAGGACGTGCCCTTCGAGCGCGTCGTCGACGCCCTCCAGCCCGAACGGGACACCAGCCGCACCCCGCTGTTCCAGGTCTTGGTCGCGCTGCACAACCTGGGCGCCGAGACGCCCCGCCTGCCCGGCCTCGACGTCGAGCCGGTCACACCGCCGGTCCGCAACGCCACCTTCGACCTCGCCTTCGACTTCGTGGAACACGACGGCGGGCTCACCGGGCACCTGGAGTACAGCACCGCCCTGTTCGAGGCGGACACCGCCGAGCGCCTGGCGGCACGGCTGCGGCTGCTGCTCGAGGCCGCCGCCGACGCCCCGGAGCGGGAGGTCGGCGCACTGCCGCTGATGACCGCCGCCGAGCGGCAGCAGGTCCTGCACGACTGGCAGGGCGCCGTCCTGCCCGTCGCGGACGCCACCTTCCCCGACCTGTTCGAGGCCCAGGCGGCGCGCACCCCGCACGAGACGGCCCTGGTCGCCCAGGACGCCGCCCTCGACTACGCCGCCCTCAACCGGCGGGCCAACCGGCTCGCCCACCACCTCGTCGCCCGGGGCGCCGCCCCGGAACGGCTCGTCGCCGTCCGCCTGCCGCGCACCACGGACCTGCTGGTGGCACTCCTCGGCGTGCTCAAGGCGGGCGCCGCCCTGCTCTGCGTCGACCCGGACCTGCCGGAGGAACGCGCCGCGTTCCTCCTCGCCGACGCCGCGCCGCACATCGTCCTGACCCCCGGCGCACTGCGCGAGGTGCCGTGGGACCGGCTGCCCGACCACGACCCCACCGACGCCGACCGGCTCCGGCCGCTGCTGCCGCAGCACACCGCGTACGTCGTCTACACCTCCGGCTCCACCGGCCGGCCCAAGGGCGTCGCCGTGGAGCACCGCCACCTGGTCAACCTCTGCCACGACCACCGCGAGGGGCTCGTCGCGCCCCACACCGCGGACGGAGGGCGGCTGCGCGCCGCGCTCAGCGCCTCCTTCTCCTTCGACACCTCCTGGGAGGGACCGCTGCTGCTCGCCCTCGGCCAGGAGGTCCACCTCGTCGACGAGGACGTGCGCCTGGACCCGGAGGCGTTCTGCGCGCAGGTCGCCGAGCGGCGGCTGGACCTGGTCAACGTCACCCCGTCCTTCCTGCGGGAACTCACCGCCGCCGGACTCCTGGCCCCCGGCCGCCACCGTCCGCGGCTGCTGCTCGTCGGAGGCGAGGCCGTCGGCCCCGACGCCTGGCGGGAGCTGTGCGCCGCGCAGGACCTCGGGGTGACCGCGTACAACATGTACGGGCCGACCGAATGCACCGTCGACGCGGTCTACGGCCGCTGCGCCGACGGTGCGGACCGCCCGGTCATCGGCCGTCCCGGCCGCAACCTGCGCGCCTACGTCCTCGACGGCGCGCTGCGGCCGGTGCCGCCCGGCGTGCCCGGCGAGCTGTACCTGGGCGGGGCGCAGGTCGCCCGCGGCTACCTCAACCGGCCCGGGCTGACCGCGTCCCGCTTCCTGCCCGACCCGTTCGGGGCGCCGGGTGCGCGCATGTACCGCACCGGCGACCGCGCCCGCTGGGACGCCCGGGGTCTGCTGGAGTTCCTGGGCCGGGCCGACGACCAGGTCAAGATCCGCGGGTTCCGCATCGAACCCGGTGAGGTGGAGGCCGCCCTCCTCGGCCACCCCGACGTCGCCGAGGCCGCGGTGGCCGCGCGCGAGCACGCCGGCCGCACGATGCTCGTCGGCTACGTGGTGCCCGCGGGCGACCGCGTCCCGCCGGCCGAGGAACTGCGGGTCCGCCTGCGCGCCGCACTGCCCGACCACATGGTGCCCGCCGCCTTCGTGCCGCTGGAGCGCATCCCGCGCACCACCAGCGGCAAGACCGACCGCCGCGCCCTGCCCGCGCCGCCCGCGCAGCCCGAGCGCACGACCGCCTACGTGGCGCCCCGGCCCGGCACCGAGGAGCGGCTGGCCGCCGTCTGGGCCGAGGTGCTGGGCGTCGAACGGGTGGGCGCGCGGGACAACTTCTTCGCCCTGGGCGGCGACTCGATCCTGAGCATCCAGATCGCCTCCCGCGCCCGCCAGGCCGGACTCGCCCTCACCACCAAGGACGTCTTCCGCCACCAGACCGTCGCCGAGCTGGCCCTGTGCGTCACGGACGCCGCACCCCGCGCGGAGGCCGGCGACGCCCCGCCGCCCGAGGCGCCGCTCACCCCGATCCAGCAGTGGTACCTCGACGGCCGCCGCCCCGGCGACGCGCTGCGCTTCACCATGACCCAGCGCCTGGAACTGGCCCCCGGCACCGACCCGTCCGCCCTGCACCGGGCGGTCGACGCCCTCGTGCACCACCACCCGGCGCTGCGCACCCGGTTCCGGCGCACCGCACAGGGATGGCGCCAGGAGGTCCTGCCCGAGGCGCCCGACGCGGTGTTCACCCGGCACGACGTCGCGGCGCTGGACGCCGCGGACCTGGAAGCGGAGGTGCAGCGCACGACGGACGCCGCACAGGCCGCGCTCGACCCGGCCGCGGGCCGGGTCGTGCGGGCGCTGCTCTTCGAGACCGGCCCCGGCCGCTCGCCCCAACTGGTGCTCACCGTCCACCACCTGGCCGTGGACGGCGTCTCCTGGCGTATCCTGCTCGCCGACCTCGACACCGCCCACCGGGCCGCCCGAGCGGGCCGCCCCGTCGACCTGCCCCCGGCCTCCACCGCCTACGGAACCTGGGCCGCCCGGCTCGCCGAACACACCCGCTCCGGCGCCTTCGACGCGGATCTGGAGTACTGGACGCGCACCGGCGCGGCCCCGGCCGGCCTGCCGCCCGGACGCGTCGGACCCAACACCCACGGCACCGCCGCCACCGTCACCGCGGCACTGGAGCCGGAGGTGACCGAGGCCCTGCTGCGCCAGGTGCCCGACGTCTACCGCACCCAGGTCAACGACGTCCTCCTCAGCGCCCTGGGCCACACCCTGGCCCGCTGGTGCGGACGCGACACCGTACTGGTCGGCGTCGAGGGACACGGCCGCGAGGACCTCTTCGACGACGTGGACCTGTCCCGGACCGTCGGCTGGTTCACCGCCGAGTTCCCCCTCGCCCTGAGCGTCAGCCCCGGCGCCGGCTGGCACGACACCCTCCGCTCGGTCAAGGAGCAGCTGCGCGCGGTCCCGCTGCGCGGCCTCGGCCACGGGGCGCTGCGCCACCTGCGGCCCGGCAGCCCCCTCGCCGGCGCCGCCGCCCCCCAGGTCGGGTTCAACTACCACGGGCAGTGGGACGCCGGCACCGGCGGGGACCGCCAGGGCGGCCTGTACCGCGCGGCCCTGCCCCCGGCCGGCCGCGACACCGACCCGGACGAGACGCGCCCCTACCTGCTCGACATCACCGGCGTCGTGCAGGACGGCCGGCTCGAACTGGGCTGGACCTACCCGGCCGCCGTCTACGACGAGGCAACCGTGCGCCGGCTGGCCGACGACATGTGCGAGGCGCTGCGCGCGATCGTGGCGCACTGCGCCCGCCCGGACGCCGGCGGACGCACCCCGTCGGACTTCCCGCTCGCCGGCCTGCCCCAGGAGCCCCTGGACCGGCTGGTCGGCGACGGGCGGCAGGCCGAGGACGTCCTCCCGCTCACCCCCCTGCAGTCCGGCATGCTCTTCCACGGACTCGTCGACACCGAGGGCGCCTACTTCGACCGCACGGCGGTACGGCTGTCCGGGATCGCCGACCCGGACGCCTTCGCCACCGCCTGGCAGCAGGTCGCCGACCGCACCCCGGCGCTGCGCACCAGCGTCCACTGGAAGGCCCTGCCGCACCCGGTCCAGGTGGTCCACCGGCGTGCGGAGCTGCCCGTCACCCACCTGGACTGGCGCCGGCTGACGCCCGACGAGCGGGAGGAGCGGATCGAGCGGCTGCTCGCCGAGGACCGCGCGGCGGGCATGGACCTGACCACGGCCCCGCTCACCCGCATCACCCTGGCCGCCCTGCCCGGCGACGAGGTGCTGCTGCTGTGGTCCACCCACCACCTCGTCCTGGACGGCTGGAGCACCGGGCAGCTGCTCACCGAGGTCTGCGAGCGGTACGCGGCGCTGACCGGCGGTCCCGACGCCCCCGCCCCGGTACGGCGGCCGTTCGCCGACTTCCTGCGCTGGCTGCGCGACCAGGACGAGGAGGAGGCCGAACGCCACTGGGCCGACGCCCTCGCCGGCTTCACCGCGCGCACCCCGCTGCCGTACGACCGCACGCCCGCCGAGGCGCACCGCGCCCGCTCCGCGGCGGCCGTCCACCAAGAGCTGGACGAGACCACCACCCGGCGGCTGCGGGAGACGGCCGCCCGCTGCGGACTGACCGTCAACACCCTGGTGCAGGGCGCCTGGGCACTCCTCCTGGCCCGCTACAGCGGCCGCCGGGACGTGGTGTTCGGCACCACCGTCTCCGGCCGCCCCGCCGAACTGCCCGGCGTGGACGCCATGATCGGCATGTTCATCAACACCGTGCCGGCCCGGGTCCGCGTCCCCGTCGGCCCGGTCCTGCCCTGGCTGCGGGAGCTGCAGGAGCGGCAGAGCGACGCCCGCCGCTTCGACTTCCTCGCCCTGCCCCGCATCCAGGCCCTCAGCGACGTCCCGGCCGGCGAGGCGCTGTTCGACAGCATGGTCGTGTTCGAGAACTACCCCGTCGACGCGTCGGCCACCGCCCGCACCGGCGTGGGCGTGGAGGAGGTGCGCGCCGACGACGCCACCACCTTCCCGTGGTGCCTGCGCGCCCACCTGACCGACCGGCTCGGCTTCGACCTCGCCTACGACGCGGCGCTGTTCGACCGCGCCACCGCCGAGCGGGCCGCGGCCCGGCTGGCCGTCGCGCTCACCGCCCTGGCCGACGGCGCCGACGGCGCCGACGGCGACATCGACGCCCTGGACCTGCTCACCGGCGCGGACCGCGAGGTGCTCCAGCGGTGGAACACCACCGCCCGGCAGGCGGCCCCGCGCAGCCCGGTCGACCTGTTCACCGCGCAGGCCCACCGCACCCCGGACGCGGTCGCCCTGCGCGACGGCGACCGGGAGCTGACCTACCGCGAACTCGCCGACTGGTCCGACCGCGTGGCGGCCCGGCTGCTCGCCGGCGGCCTGGCGGCCGAGGAGCGGGTGGCGCTGCTGATGGACCGCTCCGCCGAACTCGTCGTCGCCCAGCTCGGGGTCCTCAAGGCGGGCGGCGCCTACCTGCCCGTCGACACCCGCGCCCCCGAGGAACGGCGCGGCGCCCTGCTCGCCCAGGCGCGGGCCGAGGTCCGGCTCACCGCCGGCGACGTCGCCGCCGCCCGCGCCGCGTCCGCCCAGGACGCCCCGGCCGCGCCGCCCGCCGACCCCGACCGGCTCGCCTACGTGATGTTCACCTCCGGCTCCACCGGGCAGCCCAAGGCGGTGGCCGTGCGGCACCGCGACGTCGCCTCGCTGGCCACCGACAGCCGGTTCACCGGCGGGGTGTGCGACCGGGTGCTGCTGCACTCCCCGGTGGCCTTCGACGCCGCCACGTTCGAGGTGTGGGCGCCGCTGCTCAACGGCGGCTGCGTGATCGTCTCCCCCCGGGAGACGGTGGACGCGGCACTGCTGCGGCGGCTCGCCGGCGACGGCGGCCCGACGGCGCTGTGGCTGACCGCGGGCCTGTTCCGGCTGCTGGCGCAGGACGCGCCGGACTGCTTCAGGGGCCTGCGCCAGGTGTGGACCGGTGGCGACGTGGTACCGGCCGCCGCCGTCCGCCGGGTGCTGGCCGCCTGCCCCGGCCTGAGTGTCGTGGACGGCTACGGCCCGACCGAGACCACGACCTTCGCCACGTCGCTGGCCCTCACGGACGCGGCGGCCGTGCCCGGCACCGTACCCATCGGCCACCCCCTGGACGACAAGCGCGTCCACGTGCTCGACAGCCGGCTGCGGCCCGTCCCGCCGGGCTGCGCGGGCGAGCTGTTCGTGGCAGGCGAGGGCGTGGCCCGCGGCTACCTGGGCCGCCCCGGCGACACCGCGGCCAGGTTCCTCGCCGATCCGTTCGGGCCGCCCGGCGCCCGCATGTACCGCACCGGGGACCTGGCCCGGCGCCGCCCCGACGGCACGGTGGAGTTCCTCGGCCGCGCGGACGACCAGGTCAAGATCCGCGGCTTCCGGGTGGAGCCCGGCGAGGTGGAGGCCGCCCTCGCGGCGCACCCGGGCGTCGTGGACGTGGCCGTGCTGGCCCGCGAGGACCGCCCCGGCACGCGCACCCTGGTGGCCTACCTCGTGGGCCCGGCCGGTGACGACCTCGACGACGTACGCGCCTTCGCCCGCCGCGCGCTGCCCGACTACCTCGTCCCCTCCGCGTTCGTGCCGCTGCCGGCGCTGCCGCTCAGCGGCAACGGCAAGGTCGACCGGGCCGCGCTGCCGGCGCCGGAGACGGAACCCGCCGGGCGCGGTACCCGGGTCGCCCACCGGAACGAGACCGAACGGCTCACCGCCGACGTCTTCGCCCGGGTCCTCGGCGTGGACCCGCCCGGCGTGGAGGACGACTTCTTCCAGCTGGGCGGCGACTCCCTGCTCAGCATCCGCCTCGCCTCCCGCCTGACCGAGGTGTTCGGCACCGACCTGTCGCCCCGGGAGGTGTTCACCCACCCCACGCCGGCCGCCCTCGCCCGGCTGCTCGACGAGCACCGCGCCGCCGGCACGGGCCGCCCCGCCATCGTCCCGGTGCCCCGGGACACGCCGGCGCCCATGTCGTACGCCCAGCAACGCCTGTTCTTCCTGGAGGAGTTCGCACCCGGCGGCAGCGAGTACATCACCGCGCTCGCCCTGCGCCTGCGCGGGACGCTCGACACCGGCGCCCTCGCCTCGGCCCTGCACGCCCTGGTGGCCCGGCACGAGTCCCTGCGCACCACCTTCGACACCGCCGACGGCCACGGCGTGCAGATCGTCCACCCGCCGCAGCCCGTGCCCCTGCCGCTGCACGACCTGTCCCCGCTGCCGCCGAAGGAACGCGAGCCGCGGCTGCGGGACCTGCTCGCCGAGGAGCGCACCCGCCCCTTCGACCTGCGTGTGGGCCCGCTGCTCCGCGCCGGCCTGGTGCGTCTGGCGGACGACGACCACGTACTGACCCTCACGCTCCACCACATCGTCACCGACGGCTGGTCCACGTCCGTGCTCACCGGCGACCTGGCCCACCTCTACCGGCTGGAACTGGGCGCCGCGACCGGGCCGCTGCCGCCCCTGCCGGTGCAGTACGCCGACTACGCCCACTGGCAGCGCACCGAGGGCGCCACCGGGGCCGACGCCCAACTCGCCTACTGGAAGGAGCAACTGGCGGGCACCCAGCCGCTGGAGCTGCCCACCGACCGGCCCCGCCCGGCGGTGCGCACCAGCAACGGCGCGACCACCCGCCTGGTCCTGCCGCCCCGGACCGCCCGCCGTCTGACCCAGGCCGGCCGGGAGCGGGGGGCCACCCTGTTCACCACGCTCGCCGCCGCCGCCCAGGCCTTCCTCGCCCGCCTGTCCGGCGCGGGGGACGTCGCCGTCGGCACCGTCACCGCCGGCCGCGACCGGGCCGAGACCCGCGACCTCGTCGGGTTCTTCGTCAACACCCTGGTGCTGCGCTCCCGGGTCGAGACGGAGCGGCCCTTCGGCGACTTCCTCGCCGACGTACGGCAGACCGTGCTCGACGCCTTCGCCCACCAGGACGTGCCGTTCGAACGGGTGGTGGACGAGGTGCAGGCGGTGCGCGACACCAGCCGCACCCCGCTGTTCCAGGTCATGGTCGTCCTGCAGAACACCCCGGCGGCCGGCCTCGACCTGCCCGGCCTCGACGTCGAGGACGTCGAACCGGACCTCCAGCAGGCGGCGTTCGACCTCACCCTGGAGTTCGCCGAGACGGACTCCGGAGCCCTGCACGGCCTGCTCACCTACAACACCGACCTGTTCGACGCGACCACCGCCGAGCGGCTGGCCGGTCAGCTCCGGACCCTGCTCACCGCCGTCGCCGAGAACCCGGACCGCACGGTGGGGGCGCTGCCGCTGGCCTCCGACGAGGAGCTGAAGGCCCTGCTGGACCAGGGACGCGGCACCTTCCCGCCGGTGCCCCCGGCGACCCTGCCGGAACTGTTCGAACGGCAGGCGGCCCGCACCCCCGACGCGGTCGCGCTGGCCGACGCCACCCGCGAACTGACGTACGCGGAGGCCGACCGGGCGGCCAACCGGCTGGCCCACCACCTGATCGGGCGCGGCGTCGGCCCCGAGCGCATCGTCGCCCTGTCCCTGCCCCGGGCCGTGGAGACGGTGGTGGCGCAGCTCGCCGTCACCAAGGCCGGCGGCTGCTTCCTGCCGGTCGACCCGGCCTACCCCGAGCAGCGGCGGGAGTTCATGGTCCGCGACGCGGGGGCGTGGCTCGTCCTGGACGACCCCGAATCCGTGTGGACGGCCGGCGGGCCGGACACCGCGCCCACGGACGCGGACCGCGCCACCGCACTCGGCCCGGACCACCCCGCCTACGTCATCTACACCTCCGGCTCCACCGGCACCCCCAAGGGCGTGGTCGTCAGCCACCGCGGTCTGGCCTCCTTCGCCGCGGCGGCCGCCGAGCAGTACGCCGCCGGCCCCGGCGACCGGGTGCTGCAGTTCGCCTCGCCCAGCTTCGACGCCTCCGTCCTGGAGCTGTGCGTCTCCCTGCTCACCGGAGCCACCCTCGTCACCGGGGAGGAGGGGCCCCTGGTCGGCGAGCGGCTGGCCGAGGTGCTCGCCGAGCGGCGCATCAGCCACACGCTCATTCCCCCCGCGGCGCTGGCCACCGTGCCGCCCGGCACGGCCGGCGCGCTGCCGGACCTGCGCACACTGATCGTCGGCGCCGAGGCGTGCCCGGCCGACCTGGTCGAGAAGTGGGCGCCCGGCCGCCGGATGGTCAACTCCTACGGGCCCACCGAGGCCACCGTGGTCGCCACCTGGACCGGCCCCCTGGCACCCGGCCCGGAGGCGCCGCCGATCGGCCGCCCCTCCGGCGCCACCCGCGTCCACGTCCTCGACGCCGCCCTGCGCCCGGTCCCGCCGGGGGTGACCGGCGAACTGTATGTGGCGGGCCCCGGAGTCGCCCGCGGCTACCTGCACCGCCCCGGCCTGACCGCCCGCCGGTTCGTCGCCGACCCGTTCGGCGCGCCGGGGGAGCGGATGTACCGCACCGGTGACCTGGTGCGCTGGGACGCCGACGGGCAGCTGCGCTTCGCCGGGCGCGCCGACGACCAGGTCAAGCTGCGCGGCTTCCGGATCGAGCCGGGCGAGATCGAGAGCGCGCTGCGCCGCAGCCCGCGGGTGCGGGACGCCGCGGTCGTGGTCCGCACCGACGGCCCGGCAGCGGAGCCGGGCACCGCGGCCGCCCGGCTCGTGGCCTACGTGGTCCCCGAGCCCGGTGCCGCCCAACCGGAGCCGGCCGGGCACGGGCCCGCCCCGATCGCCGTGACGGAGCTGCGCGAGCACCTGGCCGGGCTGCTGCCCCCGCACATGATCCCGTCGGTGTTCGTACCGCTGGAGCGGCTCCCGCTCACCCCGAACGGGAAGACCGACCGGCGGGCCCTGCCCGAGCCCGGCCCCGCGCAGACCGCCGCCGGACCGCGCACCGCGCCGCGCACCGACACCGAGCGCCGCATCGCCCGCATCTGGGCCGACGTCCTGGGAGTGGAGGAGGTCGGCGCCGACGACAACTTCTTCCACCTCGGCGGGGACTCCATCCTCAGCATGCAGGTCGTCTCCAGGCTCCGCCGGGACGGACTGCACCTGGCCACCCGGGACCTGTTCACCCACCAGACCGTCGCCGAACTGGCCACCGCCGTCCGCGAGATGCCGCAGCACACGGGCGAGGGACCGGTGACCGGAGAGGTCCCGCTCACCCCCATCCAGGAGTGGTTCCTCACCACCCCGCGCGCCGCCCACCACCACTTCAACCAGTCCGTCCTCCTCGAACTCGCCGCGGTCCCGGACACCGACGCCCTGCGCACCGCGCTCGCCGCCCTCATGGAGCACCACGACGCCCTGCGCATGCGCTTCACCGAGGACGCCGGCGGCTGGCACCAGTTCAACCCGCCACCGGCCGGGTCCTGCGACGTCCTCGTCGCCCACGACCTGGCGGGACTGACCCCGGAGGAGGCCGACGCGGCCATGGAGGAGGCCGCCGACCGCCTGCACGCCGGCTTCGACCTCGCGCGCGGCCCGCTGCTGCGGGCGGCCCTGTTCACCGGCGACCCGGACCGGCCCGCCCACCTCCTGCTGGTCGCCCACCACCTCGTCGTCGACGCCGTGTCCTGGCGGATCCTGCGCGACGACCTGGAGGCGGCGTACCGGCAGGCCCGCCAGGCCGGCCCCGTCACCCTGGGGGAGCGCAGCACCTCCTTCCGGGACTGGGCCCGCCGCCTCGCCGCACACGTCGCCGACGGCGGCCTGGACCACGAACTGGCCTACTGGGAGCAGGCGGTGACCGCCGAGCCGCTGCCCGCCACCCCCGCGGCGCCCGACGCGGCCCGGACCGGGGCGCTGACCGTGGAACTCGACGAGGAGGACACCACGGCCCTGCTGCGCGCCGCGCCGACGGCCTACCGCACCCGCGTCAACGACGTCCTGCTGGCCGCCCTCGCCCTGGCCCTGTCCCGCTGGACCGGACACGACCGGGTGCGCCTCGACCTCGAGGGGCACGGCCGCGAGGACGTGCTCGACGGAGTCGACCTCTCCCGCACGGTCGGCTGGTTCACCACCGTCCACCCGGTCGCCCTCCAGGTGCCCGACCCGGACGACCTCGGCCCGGCACGCGACTGGCGGTCCCTGGTGAAGTCGGTGCGCCGCCAGCTGCGCGCGGTGCCCGGCAACGGCCTGGGATTCGGCGCCCTGCGCACCTTCGGCCCGCCCGAGGTCCGCGAGCGTCTCGGCGCGGCGGCGCACGGACAGGTGGTGTTCAACTACCTCGGCCAGTGGGACGCCCGCCCGGAGACCTCCGACGACGGCCTGGTGCGCGCCGAGCACGGCTCGTTCGGCCGGGACCACGACCCCCGGGACGGAGGCTCGCACCTGCTGGAGGTGGTCGGCGCGGTGCAGAACGGCCGCCTCGCCTTCACCTGGCACCACCGCCCCGGCGTGCACGACACGGAGACCGTGCGCCGCGTCGCCGGCGAGTTCGCCGAGGCCCTGCGGCACATCGCCCGGCACGCCCGGGGAAGCCTGTGACGCTCTCCCGTCCCGGCGCCGCCAGGCCGGGGCGGGCCCCTCGCGGTCCGCGGTCGCCGCCGGCCCCGCGCCCCGGCCTCCGGCCGGGACACGGCCCGAGCGGCAGCCCGGGCGACCCCCGAACCGGGCCGGCCGGACCCACCGGCCGGCCCGCCCACCCCGACCGAACCCACCGACGAAAGAGCTGACATGGACGAGAACACCCGCTACCAGGTCCTGCGCAACGACGAGGAGCAGTACTCGCTGTGGCCCGTCGACGTCGAGGTGCCCGCCGGCTGGCACCCCGTCGGGAAGGAGGGCACCGAGGCCGAGTGCTCCGCGTACGTCGACGAGGTCTGGACCGACATGCGCCCGCGCAGCCTGCGCGAGCGCATGGAGAACGCGGAGGCCTGATCCCGCCCGCCGCCGTGGACCGGGCCCGGGGACGCGGGTGTCACGCCCCCGGGCCCACCCGGCCTTCCGCCCGTCAGGAGGAGCACCGCATGACACCTGAACTGCACACCGAACGAATCGACTTCGTCCCCTACCGCCCCGAGGACGAGGACCACTTCGTCGCGCTCCTGCGCGATGAGGAGGTCTGCCGCTGGATGGGCCAGGACAGGGTGCCCGAGGAGGACATCCGCACCCTGTTCCGCGCCATCCTGACCGAGGTCTACCCCAAGCGGATGTTCGACGTGTGGGGACTGTGGTGCGACGGCGCCTACGTCGGGCACGCCGAGATCAAGAAGACCGGCAACGTCGACGGCCACGAGCTGGTCACCGCGCTGGTCCCGGGGCACTGGGGCAGGGGCCTGGGCACCGAGGTGGTCCGCGGCCTGCTCCGCCACGCCGCCGACAACCTGGGCCTGAAGGAGGCCTACGGCATGGTCGGCGCCGAGAACGCCGCCAGTCTGGCGATGTGCCGGCGCCTCGGCTTCCGGCACGTGCGCGATGTCGTCGGCGACGACGGGACGGTGACCAGGATGGTCGTCATCTCCACCACCGAACCGGTCTGAACGAGGATGACGTCTTCGTGGGCCGGCCGCCCGGCCCACGACTCGACGACGCGGTACGCGACGGCGGTTCCGCACCGCGCGCCCGCCCTCCGGCGACCGGGAACGGCGCTGCGGCGACGCCGGGACGAACGCCGCCGCACCCCGGCCGGCGCCGTCGTCGCAGGTCCTGTCTGACCGTTCGCGTCGTCGCCCGAAGGGCGGCCGCGCGGCGTCAGGTGCGTGCTCTCGGCGTGCCGGCCCCAGGCCCTCGTACGGGACGTACTCGGGTCCGGGGCCGGTGCGGCGAGCGGGGGTACCCCCTGCTCGAGCCAAGCCGAGAGCCTGGGGGAGCGTGCACGGCGTCGCGCGGCAGACGCGCATGGTCGGACAGGGCCTACCCGCGGTCGCCGGGCTCGGCGTCCTCCCCCTGGCGGTCGCCGGGCTCGTCACCGTCCGCCTCGCGGCCGCCGGGCTGGACGTCGTCCGACTGGGACGTGCAGTGCGCGTGACGCGCCGCGGGCTCCGCGGGCCTGGGGACGATGGCCCACAGCAGGGCGTCGAAGCCCTGCCTGGCCGGCTTCGCGTCGCAATTCTGCACCTGTCCCTCACGGTCGGGCGGGGAAGCGGCGTCCGCGGCGGCGACGGAGGCGGAGGCCAGGACAGCGGCGAGGCTGACGACGGTCGCAGCAGCCGAGCAGGCGAGGGAGCGCTGCAGACAGCGCAGTGGCGTGGTCTTCATGATCACACTGTGCGCGGGGAGCCCTCCCGACGGAAGGCCGACAGCCGCCCGGGCGGGCAACTTGACCCGATCGCACGATCGCACGATCGCGCGCACGAACGCACCCGCACGCGCCGCCGGTTCGCGGGAGGTCGTCCCGCACCGGCCCACGGCGGACGACACGAAACGACAAAGGCAAGGAGGTCACGCACTCCTTGCCACGCTCAACGTATAGCGCACCGGGGGGCTTGCGGCAAGACCCGGGTCGTGCCGCACAATCGCGGACCGAAGCCACGACCTGCGCGAACGGGCAGACGGGCAGAGGGGGGACCGATGATCGACACAATCGTCGCCGGCGGCGGACCGACCGGACTGATGCTGGCCGCCGAGCTGAGGCTGGCAGGGGTGCACGTCGTCGTGCTGGAGAGGCTGACCGAGCCGGCCGAACAGTCCCGCGGCCGCGGCCTGCACGCGCGCAGCGTCGAGCTGATGGACCAGCGCGGCCTGCTGGACCGGTTCCTCGCGGTCAGCGACACGTTCCAGGTCGGCGGTCTCTTCGGCGGCATCGTCAAGCCGTGGCCGGACCGGCTGGACACGGCTCACCCCTACGGCCTCGCCACCCCGCAGCCGGTCACCGAGCGGCTGCTCGAGGAACGCGCCCTGGAACTCGGCGCCGAGATCCGGCGCGGCTGCGAAGTGGCCGGCCTGAGCCAGGACGAGGACGGGGTGACCGTCGAACTGGCGGACGGCACGCACCTGCGCTCGCGCTACCTCGTCGGGTGCGACGGCGGCCGCAGCGTGGTGCGCAAGCGCCTCGGCGTCCGTTTCCCCGGTGGGCCCGCCACAGTGGAGACGCTGCTGGGCGACATGAGGGCGACCGAGGACGCGGCGACCATCGCCGCCGTCGTCGAGGAGGTCCGCAGGACCCAGCTGCGGTTCGGCGTCATGCCGGACGTGGACGGGCACAAGGGGCTGTACCGCATCGTCGTGCCCGCCGACGGAGTGGCCGAGGACCGTACGGCCGCGCCGACGCTCGAGGAGTTCAAGCGGCAGCTGCGGGCCTACGCGGGCACGGACTTCGGCGTGCACTCCCCGCGCTGGCTGTCCCGGTTCGGCGACGCCACCCGGCAGGCCGAGCGCTACCGCGTCGGCCGGGTGCTGCTCGCCGGGGACGCGGCGCACATCCACCCGCCGACCGGCGGGCAGGGGCTCAACCTGGGCGTGCAGGACGCGTTCAACCTCGGGTGGAAGCTGGCCGCCGAGGTCAACGGCTGGGCTCCGGAGGGCCTGCTGGACAGCTACCACGCCGAACGGCACCCGGTTGGCGCCCGCGTGCTGGAGAACACGCGCGCGCAGATGACCCTGCTGGGCACCGATCCGGGTGCGACCGCGCTGCGGGAGCTGTTCTCGACGCTGATGGACTTCGAGGAGGTGAACCGGTACGTGACCGGCATGATCACCGCGGTCGGGGTCCGCTACGACTTCGGCGAGGGCCACGAGCTGCTCGGCCGGCGGCTGCGGGACGTGCGGCTGAAGCGGGGACGCCTCTACGAGCTGATGCACGGCGGCCGCGGACTGCTGCTCGACCAGACCGGCCGGCTCTCGGTGGAGGGCTGGGCCGACCGGGTCGACCTCGTCGTCGACGTCAGCGAGGAACTGGACGTGCCCGCGGTGCTGCTGCGGCCGGACGGGCACGTCGCCTGGGCTGGTGAGGACCAGCGGGAACTGCTCGGCCCGCTGCGGAAGTGGTTCGGCGCCGCCGCCGTGGAGCCCGATGCCCTCACAGGCCACACCGCGGCGCGGCGCGGCTGAGCGGCGGCCACGGAGCGGCGCCCACGGAGAGGGGCCCGCCATCGTCCCGTCCGTCCACCGCACCGAGAGCCACAACCCCAACCGCACCGCAGCGGGCAGCATATGACGGAACGTCAGGATGGGCGGAGACGGTGGCGGCGGGAACATTCCGGCGCCCCGCCTCGTTGCCCCTGGGTCCGTCCACGCCGCCGTCCAGGGAGGCACTGTGCCCGACACCTCATCCGCCCCCACCGCCCCCGTTCTCCCCGTACTCCCGCCCCTGAGCGCGCAGGCCGAGCGGCTGATCGGGCTGGGGATGCCGGAGATCGCCGGACTGTCCGCCGCCGGACTGCGTACCTTCGCCACCACCGCGGAGGCCGCCGCGGGCCGCCGGGGCGCCCTGCTCGCCGTTCACCCCGACCGAGCCCCCGCCTCCGCCCTCGCGCCGCTGCTCCGCCGCGACGGCAGGCCGGGCTTCGTCGTCACCGACATGTCCGACGTCGACCTCTTCGCCCCGCTCGGCACGGTCCCCCTGCCCGACGCCCCGCTCTACCTCCTCACCGGACTCGACCGCGGCGACGACCTGGCCGACTGGAGCCCGAACGAGGCGCTGCCCGCCCTCACCGCGCGGGCCCGCACGCCACTGCTGCTCACCGAGGGGCTCCACTGGGTGCTGCAACAGCCCGCCGTCCTGGAACGCAACCACTGCTTCATGACCATCGGCTCCCGGCTGCGCAAGGCCGACGGCGCCCTGGACTCCCGCACCCCGGCGATCTGGATCAGCAACGGCACCGGGCGGGACGGACGCGAGCGCCGCGACGCCCCCAAGGTCGGCTGGTGCTGGGCGGGCAACCGGCACACCTGGCTGGGCTTCGCCTCCGCGACGGGCCGCCGGGTCCCGGACGCGTGAAGGCCGGTGATCACGCGGCGGGGCGGAGGCCGCGGAGCCGGACGGCCGAGCCGCCGAAGCCCCGCCGGTGGCCGTGCCGTGTCCTGCTGCGGGGGATGCCCGGGCCACCGTCCCGTATGCCGTGTCCTGCTGCGGGGGATGCCCGGGTCGCGCCGGCGTGCTGTGCGCTGCCGCCGGGGTTCCCGGGCCGTGCCGTCGACGCGACCGTCCTCGCTCGGACATCCTCCGCACGGGCCGGCGCCCGAGCCCGCCGCCCCTCGCCTGCGTCAGGCCACCGCTCAGGCGCTCCGGGGCCGCCGGCCGGCCGTCTTCTTCGCCGTCTTCTTGGCGGCCTTCCTGGCGGGCTGCTTCTTCGCCGGCGCCTTCTTCGGAGCGGGCAGTTCGTGCACCTCGGCCTCGCCGCCCGTGTCCTCGCCGCGGGCGGCCCGGGCCTGCGCGACGGACGCGTTCAGGGCGGCCATCAGGTCGAGGACCTGCCCGGGCTCCGCGGCCGGCTCCGGCGGGGCGGACGGCTCCTTGTGCTCCCGCTTCGCCTCGATGATCTGCTCCAGCGCCTCGGTGTAGGTGTCCCGGAACTCCGGGCCCTCCAGTTCCTCGCGGGTCATGGAGTCCATCAGCGCGAGCGCGCCCTGGATCTCGTCCTCGGACAGCTCCACCGGCGGCGGGACGAGCCCGGCCGGGTCGCGGATCTCGTCGGGCCAGCGCATCAGGTGCAGCACGATCACGTCGTCCTTGACCCGAAGGATGCCGAGGCGCTCCCGGCCGTGCCACGCCCACTTCGCGATCGCCACCCGGGAGGAGCGGCCGAGGGCACGCCGCAGCAGCTCGTACGGCTTCGCGGCGACCTGGCCGTCCGGGGCGAGGTAGTAGCCCTCGCCGATGCGGATGGGGTCGATGGACTCCAGCGGTACGAACGCCTCGATCTCGACCGCCTTCGCGGTGGGCAGCGGAAGGTTGCCGAGGTCGTCGTCGCTGATGGGGACGACCCGGTCCCGGGCCCACTCGTACCCCTTGCCGATCTCGTAGGACTCCACTTCGCGGTCCTCGAGCTCGCAGAACTTGCGCACCCGTACCCGGCCCATGTCCTCGAGGTGGTACTGGTGGAAGCGGATCGAGTGGTCCTCGGTCGCGGACTGCACGTGGATGGGCACGGTGACCAGGCCGAACGAGATGGCTCCGGACCAGATGGTGCGAGGCATACCGGACTCCAGGCGTGGCGGGCCCCGAGCCCCTCCAGCCTACTGTGGGACCCCTGGGATCCGCCGCCGCTCGCCGTCCCGGCCGCCTCCCGGCGCACCGGCGCCTTCCCGTGTCCGTGAGTCGGCCTCCGCCCTGTCCCGGTGGCCGCCTCGCCTCGGTCGTCCACCGATGACGGCGGATCCCGGCGATCGCGGCGGCTCCGGTGCGCCGGCGGCCTCCCGTTCGTGCGACGCCCGATGGGGGAAGGCAGCATGGAACATGGCCGGCAGCCGCAGCCCTCGGGCTCCGTCACGGAGGGAGCTGCAGGATGGAAGCGGACGAATCGTTCAAGGACGAGGAGCAGGCCCGCCAGCAGGGGCCGTTGCCGCCCGGAGGTCTGCTCGACCTGCTCAGCGTGTCCGCCGTGGTGCTGGACAGCGAGGGGCGGATCGTGTTCTGGAGCCCGCAGGCCAGCGACATCTTCGGCTACACCCCCGAGGAGGCACTGGGCCGGTACGCGGCCCGGCTGCTGGTCCACGAGGAGCACCGTGAGCTGGTCACCCGGTTGTTCGCCGAGGTGATGGGCACCGGCGCGAGCTGGGCCGGCGCGTTCCCCATCCGGCACCGGGACGGCAGCACCCGCCTGGTGGAGTTCCGCAACATGCGGCTGCTGGACGACCTCGGTGACGTGTACGCCCTGGGCATCGCCGCCGACCAGGCCACCCTGGAGGGGGTCGAGGCACAGCTGGCGCTGTGCGAGCGCCTGGTGTCCCAGTCGCCCATCGGCGTCTCGCTCCTGGACACCGACCTGCGGTACCTGCTGGTCAACCCGGCCCTGGAACGGATCAACGGCATCCCGGCCGCCGAGCACATCGGCCGCCGCCCGCGCGACATCCATCCGTTCACCGGCATCGACACCATCGAGTCCGCCCTGCGGCAGGTCCTGGTCACCGGTACTCCGCTGATCGACCAGTACATCGTCGGCCGCACCCCGGCCGACCCCGACCACGACCACGCCTGGTCGGTGTCGTACTACCGGCTCGAAGGATCCAACGGGCGGGTGATCGGCGTGGCCAACTCCGTCGTCGACGTCACCGAACGCCACCGGAGCGCGACCGAGGCGGACCGGGCCCGGCGCCGTCTGGCGCTGATCGCCGACGCCGCGGCCCGCGTCGGCACCACGCTGGAGGTCGAGCAGACCGCTCAGGAGCTGGCGAATGTCGCCGTGCCGGACCTGGCCGACATCGCGGCGGTCGACGTCCTCGACGCCGTCCTGGCCTTCCGCCGCACCACCGGCCCCCACGAGGGCCCGGAACTGTTCCGCGCGCTCGCCGTGACCGCCGCCCACCCCACCGAGGCCACCGCCGCCGCGGACCAGGTCGGCGACCTCGCCGCCTACGGCCCGGACCGTCTGATCACCCGGTGCGTCCACACCGGACAGCCGGTCGTCGTCGCCCACACCGGGCAGGAGGACCTGCTGCACATCGCCCGCGACCCGGAAGCCGCCGCCGCCTTCGCCCGGGCCGGCGTGCACTCCTACGTGGCCGTGCCGCTGATCGCCCACAACGAGGTGCTCGGCGCCTTCGACCTGCTCCGCACCCGCAACCCCCTCCCGTTCGACGAGGACGACGTCCTCCTCGCCTGCGAGCTGGCCGCCCGGGCCGCGGTGGCCATCGACAACGCCCGCTGGCACGAGAGCGTGCGCAACTCCGCGGAGACCCTCCAGCGCAGCCTGCTGCCCGGCCGGCATCCCCGCCTGGCCGGTCTGGAAGTCGCCTCCCGGTACCAGCCCGCGCAGGCGTCCTGCGAGGTCGGCGGCGACTGGTACGACGTCATCCCCCTGAGCGGCGACAAGACGGCCCTGGTGGTCGGCGACGTGATGGGAAACGGCATCGACGCCGCCGCGGCCATGGGGCGCCTGCGCACCGCCACCTGCGCCTACGCCGACCTGGAGCTCTGCCCCGAAGAGGTCCTCCAGCACCTCGACAAGATCACCTGTGGACTGGAGCACTACATCGTCACCTGCCTCTACGCCGCCTACGACCCGCACCGGCGCCAGTGCCACATCGCCAACGCGGGGCACCTGCCGCCCGTGCTCATCCCCAACGGGAAACACCCCGAACTCCTCGACCTCCCCACCGGGGCGCCCCTCGGTGTCGGCGGCGTCCCGTTCCACACGGTCACCTTCGAGCTGAATCCGGGCGACCGGCTCGTGCTGTACACCGACGGCCTCGTCGAGACCCGCCACCACCCGATCGACGAGCGCCTGAGCACCCTGCTCCACATCCTCGACGAACCGTCCCGCCCGCTGGACACCACCTGCCAGCGGCTGCTGCACTCCCTGCGCCACCCCGACGACCACGACGACGTGGCCCTCCTCATCGCACAGGCCCAGCCGTTCGCCGCGGGGGAGCGGGACGCCGCCTGAGGGCATCGCCGGCAGCCGCGGATTTCCGTGCGCGGGGCGGGAACATCCGCGGGGCGGGTGCTGTTGTGCAGGGTGTGACCGTGGAGGGGACAGTGTCCCCGGGCCTCACTTATAGCCTGCAGGGACGATCGTTCGGCTGAAGCCCTGCAGAGCCTTTCGCCGCGTAGGCGACCGCCCTTCACGGTCACGACCTCGTTCGCGGCCCCGGCCGGCATTCCGCCGGCCGGGGCCGCGCCCTTTCCGGCAGGCGATGACCGGGCGGAGCGCGCATACCGGGATCACGGTCATCCCCCTCGTCCGTCCGCGGCAGGAACCTGGTACCGCGCCCCGGACAAAATCTGTAGCGGCGGGTGTAGACATGCTGGGATCGGGTAAATAAAGTGTGCTCGTACTTACAGAGGTCGAAGAAGACGCGGCAGACACGAACCGCCGCGGAAACCGTCCGGCAGGACGGGACGGCAGGCGGTGGCGGGACCGTGAAGGACGGTCCCGCCGGTCACCGCCGGGCCGCACGCAGTACCGACGATGTCCAGCAAGTACCGCCGGCAATCGAGTGAGGTGAGGAGCAGACGCCATCAGGATCGCCCGGGCACGGCACACCGCCCGGGTACCGCAGGCCCCAGAACGGAAGGTGGTCCACGGTCATACCCACGCGATCCCCGCACCGCCGCCCTCCCGGGCGGACGGGCGGAACAAGGAAGCCGGCCTGAAGCAGGCCGGCGGATGGTGTTGAAACCTCGGGGCCCGGGCGCCGCAGTCGGCGTCCGGGCCCCCTGACGCGTTGTTCGAAAGAAGAGGTCTGTGCCCGCTGAGCGTTCCCACCCCGTCGCCGCTCTCGACGACGAGGACTACCCCGCCTACACCATCGGCCGAGCCGCCGACATGCTCGGCACCACCCCCGCCTTCCTCCGCGCCCTGGGCGCCAACCGCCTGATCACCCCGCTGCGTTCCGAGGGCGGCCACCGCCGGTACTCCCGCTACCAGCTCCGCATCGCCGCCCGCGCCCGCGAACTCGTCGACGCCGGCACCCCCATAGAGGCCGCCTGCCGCATCGTCATCCTCGAGGACCAGCTCGAAGAAGCGCAACGCATCAACGCGGAACTGCGCGCCCGCGGCTCAGGGGAGCAGCAGGCCGGCACCCCGGCCTGACGCGGCGGGGCCCGCACGCCGCGGCCACCGCGGCGTGCGGGCCCCGCCGCTCGCGGGCGGCGTGCCCCGTACGGAGGGCGGGCGCTCGGTCAGGGCTCGCGGCGGGCCGAGGACGCGGTGGCGCGCAGCGCCGGGTCCTTGCGCAGCCGTACGAAGGTCACGAACAGGACCAGGGCCTGCAGCACGGCGCACGCCCCGATGACGTCGGCCAGATACGGCGGCGGGGTGACGGCGAGCACGACGCCGGCGACGGGGTAGGGCAGCAGCAGGAGCAGGATGGTCAGGGACAGCGTCGTGGCGAACGCCGCGGGCGGGATGACCAGCGAGCGGACGGTGCGCAGGACGACGGTGAGCCCTCCGTCGGCGGCCATGAACAGGGCCACCAGCGCCACGTAGCCGGCGTAGGAGGGGGCCTGCGGCACGGCCAGGCAGGCGGCGGCCGCGACGGTCGCGCTAATGACGCCGACCCCCCACAGACCCAGCCGGTCGAGAAGGAACCGGCAGCAGGCGACCGCGACCAGCGTGGCGGCGGCCGCGACCGACCAGAGCGTGCCGACGGCGGCCGCGGACCGGCCGAAGCGGCCCTCCACCAGGACGGGGCTGGCCGACTGCAGCAGCCCGAGCGCGAGGTTGGAGCAGACCAGCCCCGCCACCAGCCGGCGCAGGGACGGCAGGGAGCGCAGGGTCCGCCAGCCCTCCCGCAGGCCGCCGCCCGACTCCGGGCCCTTCTGGTGCGCGCCGCGCAGGGGAGTGGGCGGGGTCTGCAGGGCCAGTCCGGCGGACAGGAAGGACAGCAGGCTCAGGCACGCGAGCATCCGGGTCGGCCCGGTGAGCAGCAGGACACCGCCCAGCGCCGGGCCGACCAGGGTGGCCGTCTGGTCGATGCCGATCAGCACCGACTGCACCTTGTGGGACTGCCCTTCGGTGCGGCGGCTGACGATGGCGCCGACCGCCTCGTTGGCGATGAAGCTGAACTGCGTCAGGGCGCCCGTCACGGCGGCCAGCGCCATGACGGTGAAGGTCTCCGTCGTACCCGGCGGCAGCAGGACCAGCACGGCGCCGCCGCCGGCCACCAGCAGGGCGCGAGCGAGTGAGGCGAGGAAGCACACGATCGCCGCGCCGCTGCGGGACACCAGGGCGCCGGCGAAGCTGAACGCGGCCACCCGGGGTATCCATTCCAGCGCGAAGGCCAGACCCGTCAGGGACGCGGAACCGGTGGTGGCCAGCACCACGAGTGGCATGGCGTAGGTCGCCATGGAATAGGCGAGCGCGTCGCAGGCGCGCGGCGCGTAGATCCGCCGGAACAGGTTGCCCGTGGGGACTGCCGCGTGCCGGCCGGCCGGCTGGGCCTCGTGCAGGGAGACGGTCACGAAGTGAGGGTCTTTCGTCGAGCGGGGACGGTCGGAGGGCCGGGGCGTCGTCCGCCACTCACGCGGAGGAGAACGCTTCGGACATTCCGACCATGGCCATGACACAGCTCTGGGTCACGTGAACTCCGCTCGGAAAGGGAGGCCGAAGGCAGGCAGGGGGGAGCGTCGGCAGGCCTGGTTGAGGTGTGAACTACGACGCGGTAACAAGATAGCGGAAGAGGAACCTCCAGTAACTCCCGCGCCGATCGGCACGCTTTTGCCGGGCTGGGTGCCGGGTGGGTAGCGTCGCCGTCCGTGACTCCCACCTTGCGTACCGAGCGGTTGCTCCTGGAGCCGTACGTCCCCGAGGACGAAGAGGGCTTCGTCGCCCTGTTCCAGGACACCCGGGTGTCGCGGTGGACGGGCGACGGCCCCGCTTCCGAAGCGGCGGACCGCGCCCTGTTCGGGCGGATCTTCACGAAGGTCTACGCCGAGGACTTGTTCGACGTCTGGGCCGTTCGCCGGGACGGACTCCTGGTCGGGCATGCCGAGATCAAGCCGACCGAGGTCACCGGGGGCCACGAGATCGTCTACGCGCTGGCTCCGGCGGTCTGGGGACGCGGCCTGGGAACCGAACTGGCGGAGGCGGTCGTCGCCCATGGCCTCGGCACCCTCGGACTGACCGACGTGTACGCGACCGTGGCCGCACCCAACCGTGCCTCACTGGCCCTGCTGGGCAGAATCGGCTTCGAGCACGTCCGGGACATCGAGGAGGAGGACGGCAGCACCACACGCGTGCTCGTCCGCCGTCGGCCCCCGGGCGACACCTCCCCCCTGGCCCGGTAGGCCAGGCCGGACCGCAGCCTTCGCGACCACCCCGGGAAAACGGGGCCGCGCCAGTCGGCCCCGCGCACCGCGTACGCGGTGACGACCTCGTCCGGGAGCGTGAGGTGGCGATGCAGGCGCGCAATGGGGGAAGGGCCTCGGGCACGGGCCGGCCCCTTCGGCCAGACTTGCGTACGCAGCCGGCGTGCCGCGTCCACGCTGAAGTGCCCCACCGGCGAAGCCCCGTGGCTAGGGTGGTGACTTGTACAGGGGTGGTGCACCGGCAGGGAAAGGCAGCACACGGGGGGCTTGCGGTGGGGTCTGTGTTCGTCGACCGAGTTGAGCACCTTCAGGCGCTGGAGGGGTTCCTGCACCAGGTCGCTCAGGGCAAGGGCGGAGTGTTCGTCATCCAGGGTGAGCAGGGCATCGGCAAGTCCGCTCTCCTGAAGGAGGCCGTCCGGCGGACTCAGGCGCGCCCGGAGGTGGCCGATTGCCGGATCGTCCAGGTCCGGTGCCTCAGCTGGATCGGCGCGGACAACGCCTACGGTCCTGTCATCGATGTCCTGATGACGCTCCAACGACCGCGGCGGTCGGTGTTCCGTCTCTTCGGGCGGTCCGCAGTTCAAGCCGTTCCGGAACTGGTGTCCTTGGTGCCTGCACTGGGCCCCCTGCTCAAGGCCGCCGCGCAGATCACTCAAACCGCTCTGGACTCCGGGTCTGCGCAGGGCGACAGTCTGATGCCCTATCGGCAGAGCGTGGCCCGGACCGTGGCGACGGCCCTGGCCGACGCTGCGGCGCGCGGCGGCCCGACGGCGGTCTTCATCGACGACGCCCAGTGGCTCGACCCCAGCAGCCTCCTGGTCCTGGAGCATCTGGTGGAGCTGCTGGAGCGCGGAGGGCCGGCCATTGGGCTGATCCTCGGGCACCGAAGCGATCCTGAGCCGGAGCCTGGAATCGTCACTGACGTGCTCGCTCGCTGGGAGATTCAGGGGTCGCTGACCCGGCACCAGCTCGGTGGCCTGCCCGAGCACGCGGTCACCGACCTGGTCAGGCATCTCGCCGGCCCGGTCGCGGCGTCCGTCCCCGCCAGGTTGATCGAATTGACGAAGGGGCACCCCGTCTTCGTGACGCAGTGCCTGCGGCTGATCGGTCCGGACGGGGTCTTGAGGGGTCCGTTGCCCGAGACGGTAGAGCCACTGGTCCGCGGTCGGTTGGCCCGCCTTGACCCGGCCACGATGGAACTGCTGGTGATTGGTGCGACCCAGGGCGAGACGTTCGAGACCGGCGTGGTGGCAAGGGTGGCCGGAGAGCCGACGGACGAGGTCGTGCGGCGACTGCACGAGCTGAGCCGACGGCACGGGCTGATCGTCGCGGTCCCGGCGCCCGACTGGGCCTTGGACGGCTTGTCCGACCACTACCGTTTCGAGAACGCTCTGCTGCAGATGGCCGTGAGCGCTGAACAGAGCCCCGCCCAGGCCAGGAAGCGGCACCACCTGATCGCCAATGCCTTGGCGGGGTCGACGAACGGGAGCGGAACAGGCGCCCTTCCGCTGCCGGTACGACTGGACATCGCACGCCACTACTCCTTGGCCCGACAGTGGGACGACGCCGAGCGGGAGCAGTTCGCACTGGCGCGGGCGCTGGCCGTTGGCGGGCTCTCGTTCTCCGAGGCTGAAGCCCTGTGCCGGCAGGGTGTGGAGAGTGCCCGCAGACTTCCCTCCACGGCCGATGATCGCGATGGCCGGTTGGCGCGGGGGATCGAGCTCTTGCTCTCCCTGACCGAGGTCCGCTGGCAGGGCCGTTCAGCCACGGGTGGTGGCGAGAGTCTCGATGCCTTGGCGCGCGAGGCCGAAGAGGCCGGCCGGCGCAGCGGCGACCTGCCCTTGATCGCCCGCACCGCGTTGCTGCACGGCAAGTGTCTGCTGCGTACACAAGGTCTGCAGCCCGCCCTCGGCAAGCTGGAGGAGGCCGTGGGGCTGGCCCAGGACTGTAATGACCCGCCGGCGTTGTACGTGGCCCTGGCCGAGTACGGGAGCCAGCTGCCCAAGCGCGACCTTGCAGCAGGGCTGAGGGTGCTGCGCCAGGCGGAAGAGCTGTACGAGCGTGCGGGTCTCCACAGCAGCGGTGACCCTGTGGTCGGCCATGTCCGCAACCTCGCCGAGATGCAGCTGGGCGTCAGCCTCTTCGACGCGGGCCACCTCGTCACGGCCAGGGACCGGCTGACCGGGTGCCTGCAGCGGTTGAGAACCGAGCCCGTGCATGCCGAGCTGCCCGTCGGCCTCAACTATCTGGCGCAGGTGCAGCGGGCCATGGGGTCCGAGAGCGAAGCCCGCGACTCCCTCGAAGAGGCGTTGGCGTTCGAGGAGGCGCGCGGTGGAGCGAGCGGCTGGCACGCCAACAACGCAGCTCTGCTCGCCCTGTTACTGAGCGGCGAGCCGGGCGAGCGCGATCGCTGCAGGGCCATGGTGGAGGCGGCCTGGCAGGAAGCCCAACGGACCTGGCTGCTGGATCTGGTGCCCATCGTCAGGAACCTGTATGCCGAGGTCGTGCTGAATCTGGCGGGCGGCGATCCCGCGGAGCTGGCCGTGGCGGACCGGCTGGCCGAGGAGACTGTAGGGGAGACCTCTCAGACGGGAATGGTGCGAAGCGGAGTGGCGGCGTTGATTCTGCGCAGCCGTATCCACCTGGGGCTGGCGGACGCCGCCGCGGCGGCCGGGTTCGCGCGCGAGGCGGTGGCAGTCCTCGACCGGGTCGGTGATATGCCGGCGTTACGCACGGAAGAGGTGCTGCATCACGCGTCGCTCGCTCTGCGCGCGGCTCACAGCCCTGAGGAGGCAGACGCCCTGGCCCTACGGGCGCGCACCGAGGTGCTCCGCAAGGCGGAGCTGATGACCTGCCCGGTGGACCGGAACCGATTCCTGCGCGGGGTCGTACTGAATCGGACGATTCTCGGAACACCGGCACCTCTCGGCTCCGTCCGGGACCACCCGCAGTGGTGATCCGGCCTTGCATGGGGCCCCTTCGACGAGACAGGTACTTCAGAGGCTCGGTTTCCGCGCCGGAGCGCTCAGCTCCTGGCCAGGGTGCGGCCGAGAAGGGGCAGCAGGCGGTCCCAGTGAAGCTGCAGTGCGGCGGGGTCGAAGGCATCGGTGTCAGACATGGTGAACCCGTGGACGGTGCCGGGATAGATCTCGGAGGTGTAGCCGACCCCCGTCGCGTCCAGGGCCTTGTTGAGCTCGCCGAGAGCCTCGGACGTCAAGTCGCTCTCGGCATGACCGAAGTGGACCTCGGCGGTGAGCTCGGAAAGGCTGTCGGGTCCGTCGGCTCCCACCGGGCCGTGGAATGCGGCGAGGGCGGCGATCTGACCGGGGTGGGCCGCGGCGGTGCGCGTGGCCAGGAGGCCACCGATGCAGTAGCCGATCACCGCGACCGGTCCGGTGCTGACCTCTGGCTGAGCAGTGAGAAACCTGAGATAGGCGTCAGCGTCTCGCAGGACACGGTCGGCGGTGTGCGCCTCGATCAAGGGAATCAGCTGGGCGAAGACCCCGGCGCGGGCCTCTTCTCCGATGTGCTCGGGAAGTTCGATCACCGGTGCCGGGCCGTGCCGGTAGAAGAGGTTGGGGACGAGCACGTAGTACCCGTGCCCGGCCAGTTCGCGGGCCATCTCCCGCAGCACGGGCCGGATGCCGAAGCCGTCCGCGTACATCAGCACCCCCGGGTGCCGCCCGCCGGCGTCGGGGAGGGCGGCGAAGGCGTCGGCCTGGCCGTCCGCGGTGGAAATCTGCAGCGTCTTGGTGGGCATGAATTCTCCTGTCGTGAGGGATGTGTCGAGCCTGTGATCAACACGACGGAGGCGGAGCCCGCGCGGCAGCGCAAGGCCCTCGATCGAACAGCGGGCCCGCACTGGCCCGTACGGCGCTCAGAAGGGCGCCGGGTAACCAATCCGTGTGTGGCGCAATGCCGTCCCGGTAGTCATGTCTGCAACCTAGCCCACCCAACGAAGCCGCCGCCAACACCGCCAGTCCACAGTGCGGTGCGCGCGAATGATCTCGGCCAACACCTCGCTCCCGAACCCCGTCGGCGCAGCCCGTGCACCAGTACCGATCTTGAGGCTGCACAGTCCTCACGGCACCGTGAAGCACCGCCTGGCCTCAACACGCAGGACGTGACAGGGAATCCGACGGGGTGGGGCACTCGCGGTGAGCTGGAGGACCACCCGGTACGCCCCGACCTCGTGGTGGTTCCCCGCCGACACCGCTGTCGACGAGGGTCTGTACCGCCACCCGGTCCGCTTGCTGCGCCTGCGCGACGACCTCACCGTGCAGCAGGTTCCGCCGTTCGGGACCTGACCCCGCCCTGCCCGATCTCATCCGCGGCCGGTGGCCTGCGTTCGACGGCTGCGAGTGCGGCGGGAACCGAAGTCCTCTCCTCCCGGCTGCACTTGATTCGCACGCGCAGTCGCGGGGCGCAGTCGGATGCGGGCGTCGAGGCCGGTACCGGGGGCGGGGTGGAGCGTGATGGTGCCGCCGGAGGCGTCGACGAGGTGGCGGACGATGGGCAGGCCGAGGCCGGTGCCGTCGTGGTGGGAGTCGGAGGAGCGCCAGAACCGGTCGAAGGCGCGCTCCCGGTCGGCGTCGCTCATGCCCGGGCCCTGGTCGACGATGTGGAGTTCGCTGCCGGGACCGCGGTGGAGGGCGATGGTGGTGCTGGGTGGGGAGACGCGCAGGGCGTTGGCGAGGAGGTTGTCGATGATCTGCTCCAGGGCGCCGGGGATCGCCCACACGTGGCCGGCGGGCGGGCCGCTGATGCCGAGGGCGACGTACTGCTCGGCGGCCAGCGGCTCCCACATCGCGACCCGGTCGGCAAGGACGGCGTCCAGGTCGACCGGTTCGGGGGTGGTGGCGGCGTTCTCCAGGCGGGCCAGGGCGAGCAGGCCCTGCACCATGCGGCCGAGGCGTTCGACCTCGCCGACGGCTTCGTCCAGGCTGCCGTGCGCACGCGGGTCGAGGTAGGGCTCGAAGTTCTCCAGCCGCAGTCGCAACGCGGTCAGCGGTGTCTTCAGCTGGTGGGAGGCTTCCGAGGCGAACGCCTGCTGGGACCTGAGCAGGAGCTGCAGCCGGGCCGCGGTGCGGGTGAAGGACGCCGCCAACCGGCGCAGTTCGGGCGGTCCGGTGGTGGCGTCGGGCGGATGGGCCAGGTGCCCGTCGGCGAGCTGGGTGGTCGCGGTCTCCAGGGTACGCAGGGGGCGGGTGATCCAGCGCGCCAGGCTGAACGCGACCAGGGCGACCACGGCCAGGATGCAGGCACCGGCCAGGGCCAGGGCGCCCCAGATGCGATGCACCCGGGTGCCGACCTGGTCCAGGGGGTAGGTCAGGCGCAGGGTGCCACGGATCGTGGTGCCCGAGGAGCCGGGCATGGTCGCGGACAGCACGTCGCGGCCGTCGCCGTCCGTCGTGGTGGTGACGGTGGGCTGGTTGTTCAGGGCCCGGGCGATGTCCGCCTCGGCGGCGAGGCTGATGCCGGTGCGTCCGTCGGGACCGGAGTCGGCCAGGACGACACCCTGTTCGTCGGTGACGACGACGTGGCCTCCGGTGCGGGTGGCGTAGTCACCGACCACGTCCGGCAGCGCATCGAACTGGCCCTTCTCGATGTTCTCCTCGGTGACCTCGGCGAGCATGGACGCGTCGCGTTCCACGCTCTGGGAGGCTCGGGCGATCTCGCCGCGGGCGTAGATGTAGCCGAGCGGGATCTCCAGGCCGGCCAGCACCAGCAGGGCCAGGGCAAGATAGCTGAGCAGCAGACGCCTGGTCATCCGGCCGCCCCGGAGGCGGCAGGTTCACCGGGGATGGTGAGGCGGAAACCGACGCCGCGAGCGGTGGTGACCCAGCCCGGATCACCGAGCTTGCGGCGCAGCGCGGCCACGTGGGCGTCCAGAGTCTTGGTGGGGCCGAAGAAGTGCGGATCCCACACCGTGTCCATGATCTGCTGCCGGGAGCACACCGTCCCCGGATCGTCCGCGAGGAAGACGAGCAGGTCGAACTCCCTGGGCGTCAGAGCGATGTACCGGCCGTTCAGGTGAACCTCGCGGGTGCGGCGGTTGATCGCCAGCGGTCCCAACTCCTGTGCGCCGGAAGGCGGCCGGTGCGGTTCCGGGGTTTGCGCAGGCCCGGCCGGCGTGAAGGCGGGGGCTCCCGCGCGGCGGGTCACGGCGCGGATGCGGGCGACCAGCTCCCGCACGCCGAAGGGCTTGGCGAGGTAGTCGTCGGCACCGAGTTCGAGGCCGACGATGCGGTCGGCTTCCTCGCCCCGCGCGGTGATCATGATGATGGGGACTGCGGAGCGGGCGCGCAGGCTGCGGCAGACGTCCAGGCCGTCCATGTCGGGCAGGCCGAGGTCCAGCAGGACCAGCTCCGGTGCGGGGGTGGTGTCGGCGAGTCCGGCGGCGCCGGTGCGGACGTGGTCCACGGTGAACCCGTAGCGTCCCAGGCCCTCGGTGAGGGGGCCGGCGATTCGGTCGTCGTCTTCGATGAGCAGGAGCCGCATGGCGCCAGGCTCGCACAGCTGTGTCAGGGGAGTCGGGGGGTTCACGGGAAGCCGCCTGAGACCGGTAGGACGTAGAGGACGACGGTGGACAAGCAGGTGCCGCCCGGCCGACGTGGACGGGAGGACGGCGTCGGCCGCGCGGCGGTGGCGGGACGTCGGACGGCGGTTGCGGGACGGCGGTTCCGGGACGCCGGGCAACGCCGACCGGGAGTCATTCGTCTGCGTCGTCGCCGTCCTCGCGTCCCTGGTGCTCCTGCCCGTGGTCCTCACCGCGGTCCCGGGCCTCGCCGGTGCCCGGCGGCTGGCCTGCGTGGGTGGTGCGGCCGGGCTCACGGCGTCGCCAGGAGGCTCGACGGTGGCCGGTGCTGCCGGCGACGGCGGCTGCGTGGTGGGCGACTTCGGCACCGAGACCTGAGCGGTGCCGGCCGGGGCGGGTGGAAAGGTCACCGTGTCGCTGACCGTGGACAGGGAGAGCCCGAAACCGCCCAGACCACGAGCGCGGCGGCGGCCGTGAGGACTGACCGGGGCCGGACAGCCGTTTGCCGCCGGCCGTCTGTACTCCTCACCGCCCTCCCCCTGGTGCCGCGTTGGGCGGCCGGCGCCTGTGGCTCGGTGCCTGGTTGACCGGCGCCCGTCGGGGCCGGGTCGGCGGACCAGGAGTGCGCCGGCGACAAGGGTGGTCGAAGGCGCACTCCGCGAAACGCTCGCCGTAGCCGTCCGGAGCCGGGGCGCCGGGTACCGCGTCCAGGATCGCCGTCTCCTCAGCATCTGTGGGCGAAGAGGAGGTCTGCTCGGGCTCAGGCGGCATCGGGCTTCTTCCTTCCCCGGGTCAGGCCCCGGCTGTCAGCCCGCGTCCTCGGCCTCTTCGGTGCCTTCCTTCTTGGTGGCCGTGACCTTGAAGGACTTGTCGAGGTAGACCTCGATCGAGGTGCCGTCGGCCTGCTTGACCTCCACCGCGTACATGCCGGGCTTCTCGGCGTCCTCCTCGGACTTCTCGACGGTGCCCGGGTACGCGGCGAGCGCGGCGGCCTCGGCCTTCGTCTTGATGTCCCCGGTCAGCGGCGGCTCCGGCTTGTCGTCGGTGTCACCGGCCGCCTCACCGCCGGCCTCGGCCCCGCCCGCGCTCTGCTCCTGCTGGGTGGCCGCGGCCCTGGAGCTGTCGGGGCTGGAGTCGGATCCGCCGCAGGCGACCAGGGCGAACGCCAGCACGGCGACCGGAGCGGCGAGCAGGGCACGACGGGGCAGAGCACGCATCAGAAGGTCTCCAGACACTGGGAATCATCGTGAGGCCGGAGAACCGTGGGGCCGGGTCTCCGGGGGACGACAACGACCCTAGGAACCCGCTGTCGAGAAGCAGACCAGCAAACGGAGAAAGGCAGACCAGCGGAGCCCCAATATTTCGCCACGGGACGCTGTACCAAGACGGACAACGGACAGCATCGAACCCTGGCCGTCAGACAGCAGGCAGGTACCCGTACGGGGCGTCCGGGCCGGGCAGCTGCCGCGCGACCTTGCGGGCACGCCCGGCGACCTGCACGAGCAAGCGCCCCAGTGGCGTGAACACACGTGCCGGCGCACTGCTTTCTCCGCACGCGGCTTGGCCACCGGGCTGACCCGGCTGGTCGACGCGTCGTACGATGCGTCGACCAGCCGGCGATGTCCGACAGCTTCAGGCGGAGAAGACCTTGCCCGGGTTGAGGATGCCCGCCGGATCCCACACCCGCTTGATGTCACGGTGCAGGTCCAGTACCGCCGGGCTGAGTTCGTCGGCCAGGCCGCGCATCTTCAGCAGGCCCACGCCGTGCTCTCCGGTGACCGTGCCTCCCAGCGCGAGCGCCAGGTCGACGACCTCTTCGAACACCCCGCGGCAGCGGGCGAGTTCGCGCTCGTCGCCGCGCGGAACGACCAGCATCGGGTGCAGGTTGCCGTCCCCCGCGTGCGCCAGGGTGGCGATGTGCACGCCGTGCCGCGCGGCTACGTCCTCGAGGCGGGCGAGCATCTCGGGCAGGAGACTACGGGGGACACAGACGTCTTCGCTGAGCACCATGCCCAGGCGCTCCAGCGCGGGGTAGACCAGGCGCCGCGCGGCGAACAGGGCGTCCGCCTCGGCCGGGTCGCCGGACCGCGCGCTCCAGGTGGCGCCGGCGGCCTCGAAGCAGGCCAGCACGGTGTCCGTCTCCTGCACACCCGCCGCTCCCGGTGCATCGCAGCGGGCCAGCAACAGCACGTCGCCGCCGTCGGTGAGGCCCATGTTCTTCCACTCGTCGACGGCGCGCAGGGAGAATCGGTCCACGAGTTCCAGGGCGCTGGGGACCACGCCGGAGGCCACTACCCGGGCCACGGCCCGGCCGGCGCTCGGCAGGTCGGCGAAGTAGCCGACGACCGTGTGCTCCTGGGCCCGCTCGCCCCGCAGCCGCACCGTGACCTCTGTGATCAGGCCCAAGGTACCCTCCGAACCCACCAGCAGACCGGCGAGTTCGAAACCGGCCGAGCTCTTGGCGGTGCGCCGCCCCAGCCGTACCACGTCACCGCGACCGGTGACCACCTCGAGGCCGAGCACGTAGTCCCGGGTGACGCCGTACTTCACGCAGCACAGTCCGCCCGCGTTGGTGGCAACGTTCCCGCCGATGGTGGACCACGGGGCGCTGGCCGGATCCGGCGGGTACCAGAGCCCTTCGGCGGCACACGCGGCACGCAGCTCCTCGTTGACCACGCCGGGCTGCACGACGGCCAGCCGTTCGTCCGGATCTATGCGCAGGATCCGGTCCATCGCCGAGAAGGACACCACCACCGCGCCCTGGACCGCGTTGGCGCCGCCGGACAGGCCGGTGCCTGCCCCGCGGGCAACCACCGGCACGCCGTGCTCCGCGCAGTAGGCCACCACGGCCGCCACCTCGGCGGTGTCGTGGGGCTGCACCACGGCCGCCGGGAGCGCATAGGGCGCGCCTGCTGCTTCGTCGTGGGCGAAGGACGCCACGCGGGACGGGGCGGTGATCACCCGTCCTGCCGGGAGGAACCCTGCGAGATCAGTCGGTGTCGTGGTCACCCCGGGGAGGTTGGCACTCGCGGCGGCAGCCGTTCAATTGGCCGTTGGTACAGGCCGTGGCACCTGTACCAACGGCCAATTGCCCGGCCCGCGAGGCTTCGGCCAGCCTTGCTTGACGTCAGGTCAAGGACGTGTCCGCACCAGGTCAGGGCCGTGTCCGCGGTCCTCAGGAGGGTGAGTCGATGACAGCAGTGCTGAGAGGGATCGGGGGCTTCCTCCCGCCCGTGAGGGTCACGAACGACGACCTCTCCCGCACCCTCGACACCACGGACGAGTGGATCCGTACCAGGACGGGCATCCGGGAGCGGCGGTTCGTCTCCGAAGGCCGGTCGACGGGAAGCATGGCCGTGGCGGCCGGTGAGCGTGCCCTGCGGTCGGCCGACGTATCCGGGGTGGACGCCGTGGTCGTGGCGACCACCTCGCCCGAGCGTCTCTGCCCGGCGGTGGCGCCAGAGGTGGCGTCGCGGCTGGGTCTGGGACCGCTGGCCGCGTTCGACCTGACTTCGGCGTGCAGCGGCTTCCTGTACGGGCTCGCCACCGCGTCCGGCCTGATCGCCTCCGGTACCGCCGGCACTGTGCTGTTCATCGGGTCGGAGGCGTTCACCACCCTGGTGGACCCGGAGGACCGGTCCACGGCGCCGATCTTCGGCGACGGCGCGGGCGCGGTTGTCCTGCGCCAGGGCGAGCCTGACGAGCCCGGCGCGCTGGGCCCCTTCGACCTCGGCAGCGACGGGGCGCTGGCCGACCTGCTGGCCATTCCGGCGGGCGGCTCCCGGCAGCGTTCCGCCGACGGCGGCCTGGGGCACGGCACGGTGCCGGCGGGTGACTGGTACCTGCAG
This sequence comes from Streptomyces sp. NPDC046831, assembly GCF_040645305.1. Taxonomy (NCBI): domain Bacteria; kingdom Bacillati; phylum Actinomycetota; class Actinomycetes; order Kitasatosporales; family Streptomycetaceae; genus Streptomyces; species Streptomyces sp. NPDC046831. The sequence continues at coordinate 121,032 of NZ_JBEYXZ010000001.1, forward strand.
ATGGAGGGGCGTCCCCTCTACACGCAGGCCGTCGAGCGGATGACGCAGTCGGCGCACGCGGCTCTCGAACGCGCCGGCTGGTCCGTGGCGGACGTCGACTGGTTCGTCGGCCACCAGGCCAACATCCGGATCGTGCGTGCCGTCGCGGAAGAGCTGGAGCTTCCCGGGGCGCGGGTCGCGGTGAACATCGACAGGGTGGGCAACACCCTGGCCGCGTCCGTGCCCCTGCTGCTGAACGACTACGCCGCCCGCGGGGACCTGAAGGCGGGCCAGCGAGTGCTGCTCTCCGCCTTCGGGGCCGGTCTGTCCTGGGGCTCGACCACGCTCGTGTGGCCGGAGATCAAGGCGGAGGCCGTCGACTGACGGCTTCTCGGTTCCGTGTCCCCCGTTCGCTCACCCCTCTCGAACCCCTACAGCCCTCCAGGAGGAGACATCATGAGTTCCGCCTACGAGTCCGTCGTCGCAGTCTTCGTCGCCCGTTTCGATCTGGACGCCGAGGTGGTGGTGCCCGAGGCCACCTTCGACGACCTCGGTCTCGACTCCCTGTCGCAGCTCGAACTGGCCACCGCCCTCAAGAAGCGCCTGGGCGTCGTGATCACCGACGAAAAGCTGTCTGAGATTGCCACGGTGGCCGACATCGTCGCCCTGGTCGAGAAGAAGGGCGCCGCGGTCTGATGACCGGCTTCGCGACCGCCGTCACCGGCATCGGGCTGGTGACTCCCGCCGGTATCGGCGTCAAGGAGAGCTGGGACCGCGTGGTCGAGGGTCGGCCGACGGCGGCGCACCACGCCGACCTGGAGGGCCTGCCGGTGACCATGGCGTGCAAGGTGCCCGACTTCGCCCCGGCCGCTCTCGGGCGCACCGCCTGGCAGTGGGACCGCTACGCCCAGTTCGCCATCGCCGCCACACGCGAAGCGCTGGACCAGGCCGGGCTCGTCCCGGGCGAGTGGGCGGACAGCTCGCGGGTGGCGGTGATCCTGGGCTCTGGCGCCGGCGGCACCGCCACGCTGGAGGCGCAGCACCGCGTACTGCTGGAGGAGGGACCGGAGGAGATCTCCGCCATGACCCTCCCGATGGGGCTGCTCAACATGGCCGCCGGCCAGGTTGCGATCGACATCGGCGCCACCGGGCCGTGCTCGGCCCCCTGCACGGCGTGCGCGGCCGGGGCCAGCGCGATCGGCCTGGGCCGCGATCTGCTCCGATCGGGGCTGGCCGACATCGTCGTGGCCGGTGGTGCCGAGGCGCCGATCACACCGCTGTACCTGTCCTCGTTCGCGAGGATGCGGGCGCTGTCACGGCGGCTCGACGACCCGGGGACCGCGTCGCGTCCCTTCGACGCGGCCCGCGACGGGTTCGTGCTCGGCGAGGGCGCCGGAGTCGTCGTGCTGGAGGCCGAGGAGCACGCGCGGGCCCGGGGTGTGCGGCCGGTGGCCAGGATCATCGGGTACGGCGCCTCGGCGGACGCGCATCATGTGACGTCCCCGCACCCGGAGGGCCGGGGCGCTGAGCTGGCGATCCGTGCGGCGCTCGCGGACGCCGGGCTGACCGGCCGGGATATCGGCTACGTCAACGCGCACGGCACCTCGACCCCGCTCAACGACGTCATCGAGGCGGGGGTGATCCACCGGGTGGCCGGCTCGGACGTGCAGGTGAGCTCCACCAAAGGCGTCACCGGGCATCCGCTGGGTGCGGCCGGTTCCATCGAGGCGGCCTTCGCGGCGCTCACCGTGCGCCACGGGGTGATCCCGCCGTCGGCGAGCACCGCCGAGGTCGATCCGCGGGTGGAGGTGGACGTCGTGCACGGCGCGGCGCGCCACGCCCGCGTGGACGTGGCCTTGAGCAACTCCTTCGGCTTCGGCGGCCAGAACGCCGCCCTGCTGATCGCCTCGGCCTGACCCCTTCCTGAGTTCCGCCCGATCACGGCGGCTCCCTCCGCCGGTCCCCTCACGACCCACCGGACCGCAGGAGTCGTGGCCGCGGGAAAGGACCCACACATGACCTCGTCGGCCTCCGCCGAACTGTCCCGGCTGCTCTTTGACGGCAGGTATGAGCAGACGCACCAAGACCTGCACGAGCTCCTGCTGGACCCGGTCTTCGACCCCCGCGAAGGGCTGAACATGACCGAGGCCGGGAAGCTGGCCTACGAACGGTCGCGAGCCGTACACGCCGGACTGGAGCGTCCGCGGGACGTCCTGGCCGATCCGTGGCGGCTGTTCGCACTGGCCGAGTGGCCGTCGCTGGTGGACGTCTCCACCTTTTCGCTGCTGATGGTGCACTACAACCTGGCCTTCGGCACTGTCGTGGAGCACGGCGACCGGGAGGACCTGAAGGACCTGTTCGACGAACTGGACCGGCTCGACTCCTTCAGCCCGTACATGGCCACCGAGCTGGGCTACGGCAACAACGTGGCCGCCCTGCGCACCGAGGCCGTCTACGATCCCGCCACCGAGACGTTCGTCCTGAACACGCCCGACGCCCTCGCGCAGAAGTACATGTCCTACAGCGGGTTCCAGGACGTCCCCAAGCTGGCCGTGGTGATGGCCCGGCTGAAGGCGGACGGCAAGGACCACGGCGTGTACCCCTTCCTCGTCCGGATCAGCGACGGGAAGCAACTGTGCGAGGGTGTGCACGCCGCGCCGTGCCCGGAGAAGCCGGTACAGGGCCTCGACAACGGCCTGACCTGGTTCGACCACGTGCGCGTCCCCCGTCGCCAGCTGCTGCACGGCGACATGGGCGGCTTCGACGACGACGGCAGGTTCCGCCCGGCGTCCGGCAATCGGCGCAAGCGGTTCCTGCGCGCGATGAACCGCATCCTGCCCGGCCGGCTGTGCGTGTCCAGCGCGGCGACGGGCGCGGGCCGGGCGAGCGTGTACATCGCACTGCGATTCGCGGCGCAGCGGCTCACCAACGCGCCCGGTCGCAACGACCTGCCGATCATCGAGTACCGCAGCCACCAGCTCGCGCTCTACACCGCGCTGTCCCGGACGTACGCGATGACGCTGTTGCTCAACCACGCCAAGCGGGAGTTCACGGCGGCGCCGCAGGATGCCGTCCCTGCAGAGCTGAACCATTTGGTGGCGATCACCAAGGCGCTGTCCACCTGGGAGATGACCGACGTCGTCGCCACCTGCCGTGAGCGCTGCGGCGCGCAGGGCATCTTCAGCGCGAACCGGATCGCGGACTATGGCTCGCTGCTCCAGGGCCTGGTCACCGCGGAGGGCGACAACCAGGTGTTGCTGGCCACCACCGCGGGGCAGATCATCGCGCAGTACGACGACGGCGCCGAGCCGGCCCCGGCCCCCGACCCGGCGGGGCGGAACCTGGGAGACCTCGCGTTCCTGGCGGCGGTGGTACGGCACAGGGAGGCGGAGCTGCTCCGCGAGGCCGCCGCGGCCATGGCGGACGACACCGGTGACCGGACGTACTTCGAGGCCTGGAACGGCACCATCAACACCGGTCTGGAGATGGCCCGGGCGCGGGGTGTGCGGACCGCGCTGGAATCCTTCGCCGCCGCGGCCGGCACGCTGAAGGACGAGTCGGCGCGGACGGCGCTCGGTCTGCTGGCCGCGCTGTACGGGCTGACCGAACTGCGCCGGGACGCCGGCTGGTACCTGGCGCGCGGCGTGCTGACCGCCGAGCAGGTGGAGCGGCTGCCCCGGGAGGCGGACACGCTGTGCGCGCGGCTCCAGCCGTACACCGACGCCCTGATCGACGGCTTCAACCTCTCCCCGGAACTGCTGCGGGCTCCGATCGCCGCCGACGACTACGTGAGCGCCTTCCAGCAGCGCACCAGCGCCTTCGGACCGGCCGCCGACGCGGTCGCCGAGGGGAGCTGAGCGCCATGGCGCGGCACAGCTACCTCTGCCCGATCCGCTGGTCGGACATGGACGTCTACGGCATCGTCAACAACGTCTCCTACCTGCGCTACCTGGAGGAGGCACGGGTCGACCTCATCTTCCGGATGGCGCCGAACGACGGCGACGCCTTCTTCAGGGACGGCTCGGTGGTGGTGGAACACCGTATCCGCTACCGGCGCCAGCTGGTCCACCGGCACGAACCGGTGGAAATCGAGATGTGGGTCTCCGACCTCCAGTCGGCGACCGTGGCCATCGACTACGTGGTCCGCGACGGCGCCACCGTGTACGCCACCGCCTCGACCGTGATGGCGCCGTTCGACTACCGGGCGGGGCGGCCCCGGCGGCTGACCGACGAAGAGATCCGCTTCTTCGAGAAGTACCTCGAGCAGACACCGGCGGCCGACTGAGATGCGGCTGCTGCGAATCGGACCGCCGGGCGACGAGCGGCCCTGCGCGGTGGGCCCCGACGGCGTCGTCCGGGACCTGGCCTCGTGGGTGCCGGACTGGACGGGTGCGGCCCTGGACCCCGACGCGCTGCAGGAGACGGCGCTGCGGCTGGCACGGGAGGCCGCCCGGCTGCCGGCGGTCGACCAGGCCGCTGAGCGGGTCGGTCCGCCCGTCCGGCCGGGCGGGCATCTGCTGTCGATCGGGCTCAACTACCGGGCGCACGCCGCCGAGGCAGGCTTGGCGTTGCCCGACGAGCCGATCGTTGCCAGCAAGGCGCCGACCACGCTGGTCGGCCCGTACGACGACCTGCTGCTGCCGCCGGGCGGTGAGAAGACGGACTGGGAGGTCGAGCTTGCCGCCGTGATCGGCCGGCGCGCGCAGTACCTGCCGGACCCCGCCTCCGCGCTGCGCCATGTTGCGGGCTTCGCCACCGGCAACGACGTGTCGGAGCGGAGCTGGCTCCTGGAACGGGGCGGGCAGTGGGTGAAGGGCAAGTCCTTCGAGTCGTTCAGTCCGCTGGGCCCGTACCTGGTCACCCCGGACGAGGTGGGCGACCCGGGCCGACTGCGGCTGACCTGCCGGGTCAACGGCCGGGTGATGCAGGACGGGTCCACCGCGGACATGGTCTTCGGGGTGTCCCACCTGCTCTGGTACCTCAGCCAGTGCATGGTGCTGCACCCCGGTGACGTGGTGCTGACCGGGACGCCCGGCGGCGTCGCGCTGGGCCGCCCGGACCAGCCGTACCTGCGGGCCGGTGACGTGGTGGAGGCGGAGGTGTCGGGGCTGGGCGCACAGCGGCAGCGGTGCCGGGCGGTGGTCCTGGGCGGCGGCGGAGCGGATGCCGGGGAGGCCGCGGCCGCCCCCGTCCTGCCCGCCGCGCCCGCACGGGCCCGGTCATGACCGGGCGTCGGCCCCGGCGCAGTCCGCAGCACCACGGCCCCGACGGCCACGGTGCCTGCCTGCCGACGCCTGGACCCCGGAAGGAGAGGGAACGGATGACTGTCCGGCAGTCACTCACGGAGCAGCAGCCGGGCACGCGCGCCGGCATCCGGGCGCGGACAGCCGACCTGCACGCGACCGGAGAACGGGCGCGTCGCGGTCCGAGCGAGCGCGCGACCTCGGCCCAGCACGCCATGGGCAAACTGACCGCCCGCGAACGGATCGAGGTGCTGCTGGACGCGGGGTCTCGGGCGCTTGCTCATCCGCGCCTTCCGGATGCTGCGGAGCAAGCACACGGACCAGCCGTCCCGCAAGCACGCCGACATCCCACTGTGACCTGGAAACCCCGTGACCTCTTGCTCCGGAGCGCACCCATGACGATCACCTTCACCACCGAGACCGCCGTCCGCCGGCCGGCCGCCGAGCGGGCAGCGCTGATGGAGGCACCCGCCTTCGGCGAGGTGTTCACCGACCACATGATCAGCATCGACTGGGAGCAGGACTGCGGCTGGCACAATGCCCGTCTGCACCCGTACGGGCCGCTGGTGCTCGACCCGTCGGCCCAGGTGTTCCACTACGGCCAGGAGGTCTTCGAGGGCATGAAGGCGTACCGGCGCCAGGACGGCACGGTGGTGACCTTCCGCCCGTACGCCAACGCGGCCCGGCTGAACCGCTCCTGCGCGCGCATGGCGATGCCGACGCTGCCCGAGGAGACCTTCGTCGAGGCTCTCGAGCTGCTGGTCGGCGCCGACCGCGACTGGGTCCCGGACCGGCCCGGGCACAGCCTCTACCTGCGCCCCTTCATGATCGCCACCCAGCCCGCCATCGGCTTCTACGGCCCTTCCTCCGCCTACCGGTTCATGGTGATCGCCTCGCCCGCGGCCTCCTACTTCACGGCCGGGGCCAAACCGCTCACCGTGTGGCTCTCCCAGGACTACACCCGGGCCGCACCCGGCGGCACCGGCGAGGCCAAGTGCGGCGGCAATTACGCGGGAACACTGGTCGCGCAGGCGCAGGCCCGGGAGATGGGCTGCGACCAGGTGGTCTGGCTGGACTCGGCGGAGCGCCGCTGGGTGGACGAGATGGGCACCAGCAACCTCTTCTTCGTCTACGGCGACCGGCTGGTGACGCCGGAGCTGTCCGGGACGCTGCTGGCGGGCGTCACCCGCGACTCGGTGCTGGCTCTGGCGGCCGGGCTCGGCCACCGGGCCGAGGAGGGGCGGATCAGTGTGGAGCAGTGGCGGGCCGATGCGGAGTCGGGGGCGCTGACCGAGGTGTTCTCCTGCGGCACCTCGTCGATGATCACCCCGGTCGGCTTCGTCAGAAGTGTGGACGGGGACTGGACGATCGGCGGCGGCACACCCGGCCCGGTCACCGAGCGGCTGCGTGCGGAGCTGACGGGGATCCAGGACGGTTCGCGGCCGGACCCGTTCGGCTGGGTCCACAAGATCGCCTGACCGGCGTCCGCCGGGCCCGGGCCAACCGAAGGTACAGAAGGGTGCGTGGAAGACATGAGCCGTTCGGTCCTCGTGACCGGAGGGAACCGGGGGATCGGCCTCGCCGTGGCGCGTGCCTTCGCGCAGGTCGGCGACAGGGTCGCACTGACCTACCGCACGGGTGGACCGCCGCGGGCCGCGACCGAACTCGGCTGCCTCGCCGTCACCTGCGACGTCACCGACTCCGCGCAGGTGGAGCGGGCATTCCAGGAAGTGGAGGCGGCACACGGCCCGGTGGACGTACTGGTGGCCAACGCCGGCATCACCCGGGACCGGCTGCTGCTGCGCATGACCGAGAAGGACTTCACGGACGTGATGGACACCAACGCGACGGGCGTTTTCCGGGTGGTCAGGCGGGCCGCCGAGGAGATGGTCGACGCAAGGCGGGGACGGATCGTCCTGATCTCTTCGGCGGTCGGCCTGCTGGGCGCGGCCGGGCAGACCAACTACGCGGCGTCGAAAGCGAGTCTGGTCGGCTTCGCCCGGTCCGTCGCCCGCGAGCTGGGCTCGCGCGGGGTCACCTGCAACGTGGTGGCGCCGGGCATGGTCGACACGGACATGACCAAGGCGCTCGACGAGAAGCAGCGTACGGCCGTGCTGGGCAAGGTACCGCTGGGGCGCAGCGCACAGCCGGCGGAGGTGGCGGCCGCGGTCCGGTTCCTCGCCTCCGAGGACGCCGCCTACATCACCGGCACCGTCCTGCCGGTGGACGGCGGCTGGGGCATGGGGCACTGAAGCCGGTCCGTGCGCGTGCTCAGGAGTGCTCCGAGACGAGTACCGCGCGCGTGCCGGGCTCCAGCGCCCGGAAGACGTGCGGGACGTCGGCCGGATAGCTGATGTAGTCGCCCGGGTGCAGTTCCACCGGTTCGTCGGCGGTGCCCACCAAGGCCCGTCCGGTGCCGATCACGACATGCTCGACGACGCCAGGCATGTGCGGGGCGGAGGAGCGCTGCGGACCCGGCTCGGCAGCGATGCTGTAGACGTCCCGCCGGGCCCCCGGTGGAGAGGCGGCCAGCAGAGTGGCCCGGTAGTCGCTCTGTGTCGAACCGATGACCGGTCCCTCGCCCGCGCGGAGCACCTGGACGGGGGGACGGGAGGCGGCCAGCAGCCGGGAGAAGGGGATCTCCAGGACCACGCACAGCGCCCACAGCGTCTCCAGGCTCGGATTGCCGGTACCGGTCTCCAGTTGCGAGAGCGTGGACTTGGCGAGCCCGGCACGTCGGGCGACCTCCGTGAGGGAGAGCCCAGCCCGGACCCGTTCCGCCCGCAGAGAGGCGGCGATCGCTGCCAGGGGAGGCTTGAGCGCTGTCAGCGGCGGCTTGAGAGGGGGGTCGACGTCGGACACGCGCGTTCGCTCCAATGGTCAATCGTTCGCCTTGACGAACACCCGCCAGGGTGTTCACTATAAACGCCATGCGTACGTTATGGGAAACACTGGGCAGGGGGCCACTGCGGGACATCGTCCTCGTCTGTCTGGCCGTGGGGGTCATCGGTCTGTCGTACGGGGCCATCGCGGTCACCTCGGGCTTCCCCTGGTGGTTCCCGGTGCTCATGGGAGCGCTCGTCCTGGCGGCCTCGTCCGAGTTCCTCTTCGTCGGGATCATCGCCGCCGGAGGAAGCCCGATCGCCGCGCTGCTGGCGGGCCTGCTGGTCAACGCCCGCCACCTGCCGTTCGGTCTGGCGGTGCCCGATGTGCTCGGGCGAGGCCGGCTCCGGCTGCTCGGCACGCACCTCATGAACGACGAGACGGTCGTCTTCGCCATCGCCCAGGAGGGCCTCGCCCGCAAACGGGCCGCGTACTGGGCGTGCGGCCTCGGCATCCTGGCCTGCTGGCCCGTCGGCGCCACGCTCGGCGCGCTGCTCGGCAGCGTCGTCCGGGACACCGACGCTCTCGGCCTGGACGCGATGTTCCCCGCGGTGATCCTCGCTCTGATCCTGCCCGCGATGAAAGACCCGGCGCTGCGGCGGACCGCCCTGGCCGGTGCGGCGATCGCACTGGCCCTCACCACCTTCCTGCCGGCCGGACTCCCGGTTCTGATCGCGCTGGCCGCACTGCCGCTGTTCCGGACGAAGAACCGTCAAGGAGCAGCGCGATGAGCCATCCCTTTCCCCTCATGCCGGCGCTGGCGGCCATGTTCGCCCTGGCGGCCGGGACCTTTCTGCTGCGCCTCTCCGGTCCAGCCCTGCGGGCGAAGATCACCTTCCCGAAGCAGGTCGAGAAGCTGCTGGAGGTCTCGGCGGTCGTGCTGCTGGCCGCGCTGACGGCAACCGCGGCGCTCACCGAGGGCGACGGCTTCGCCGGCGCGGCCCGGGCGCTCGGGGTGCTGGTCGGCGGAGTGCTCGCCTGGCGCAGGGCGCCCTTCCTCGTCGTCGTCCTCGCGGCGGCCGGGACGGCGGCGCTCCTGCGACTCGCCGGTGTGGCGTGACGTCAAGGTCAAAGGGTGAAGCAGCAGGGCGCGTCAGCGGGAAGCCGCATCGTCGTCATGAGGGACAGCGACCGCTCGACCGCGCGGAGCGGGCGAAGGCGCGAAGCGGTGCGCTCTTGGTCGGACTGGGCCGCGCGACCAGGCTGATCTACCGAGCCCGGACAGAGCGGGGCCGCACCGGAGGGAAGCCTGGCTTCCGGGCTCGCGCGTTCGCGAACCTGCTCGACGGCGCCCCGCTGACCGTGGTGTGAGTCAACGCCGACGCCCACCACGCAGCTCTCCGGAAGATCGGCGATCGCAGCAGCGACCGGTGACCATCGTCAGGTTCCCGCCATACGGACCCGACCTCCACCCGGTCGAAGGCGTACGGCCTGGCCCACCCAAGTGGCCGACCTCGCTCCCCGTGCAATCGACGACCCCACCCCACTCGCGAGGAACCGCCTGCACGGCATCCGCCGCCAACCCGAGATTCTCAACGGTTTCAGGGCCGAGACCGCACTCGGGCTGGAGCCTCCATAAGCCTGCCACCCCGCTCAACCTCAGCGTCACCCCGACACTCCCGAAGAGCGCGTGGAGCCACCTCTTCGGGCGGTCGCACGCATCTCCACGGGCACGTCGCCCGAGAATTCAAGCCTCATGGCGAAATGCAGCCACATATCTCAGATATTGGATCTGGCATTGATCATTGCAGTAGCGACCGAGTAACATAACGCAAGATAACGACCTCCAGAGGTCGGCCACCCGTCTACGCATTGTCGGCTGTCGTTCGGGATGCCGTTCCATCGAGATGCCCGGAGGGGGAACCACCGTGGGTGGAGGAGTCGAACTCCTTCCGTTGCTTGCACCGCAGAACCCCGTCGTACAACCCGATCACGTTGGGCGTTCGAGCTGTCATCCGCCCACCGCATCCGCTCGCAACCCCTTTCCGGCGTCGACATCGGCCCTGCCCCTTAGCGGACACCCAGAATCTCATGGCCGCCTCCGGTAGCTCGCGGACGGAATTCCGCGCATTGTTGCGACCGAATCGAGCCACCCAGAGGGAGGCGAATCGGCGGGTTGGGCGAGGCCCGTCGCCGTCTCCGAGTGCACCACCGCAAGTGGCCGAATTCCACACGCCGCGCAGCACCGCTGGCCGAGAGATTGTCTGCCCGACGTGCAGTCAGAACTGCCCCATTCGCTCCCCGGAATGACGACGCACCACTCGCCGTACCCATGCCCCGCGGTCGACCCGGCAGGATCAGCCGGCCTTCCCACCCACGCTGCGTGCCTCACCGGCGAAGCCCGCACGCGTCGCCGCGCGCAGCCCCACATGAGACGACCGCCTGTCAGCCAGAGGACACCGAGGATCCGGCATGCTCACCGCAGATCTCTTAACAACGTCCCACCACCTCGTCGCCGGCCAGCAGGGGGCCCGAGTCCACCAACACGTCTGGGACGCGGCCCTGGCACGAGTGCCGCTGTTGTCCGAGCGTGAGCTCGACGTCTTCCGGATGCTGGCGAAGGGGTCGTCGAACCGGACCATCGCGACCCAGCTGGCCATCACCGAGCGCACCGCCAAGGCCCATGTCGCCCAGATACTGGCCAAACTCTGCGTGGAGTCCCGTCTCCAAGCCGGCATCGTCGGCTTCGCCTGGGAGATCCTCACCCACGGCGCCGCGGTCCCCTGTGCCACTGACCCGACCAGGTGCCACACCCTGAGCGCTTCTCGACCTCACGTCTGATACGGCAGCAGCACTTTGACGCCTTCCTTGCCGGCGCACGACGCGGCCCGCGCCGGGATGGTCCAGGACGGCGGAGGGCGCCCGCGCGTGCGCGCCGTCGTGTCAGGAGGCTGTGAGGCCCCTGCGGCCGCGGGCGTCGTGCGCCCCGGCACCGCGGCGGCCCGCCCGTCGTCGCGGCCGCGCAACCCGCCCGGGCACACGGCTCTCGGCTGCCCGGGGGCACGTCTGTCGGCCACTCGGGTGGACGACGGGCCTCCGGTGATAGAGCAGGGCGTTCCCCTGGTACGGATGCGTGCGGGGGGCGCTGTGTCAGCGCCCCGTTCCGATCGCCGGTGCGGTGCCTGTGGCCCCGCCGGCTCGAAAGGAGCAGTTCCCATGCATGCACGACCGGTGGCCGCCGCAGTGGCGGCGGTGGCGCTGTGCGGTATCTCCGTACCCCAGGCATTCGCCGTCGACGGAACCAGTCAGGACGCGACGTTCCTGATACAGGCGCACCAGGGCAATCTCGCCGAGACAGCGGCGGGTGAGGACACCCTCAACCACGCGACGAGCCAATGCGTGAAGGAGGTCGGCGCCGTACTGGTGCGCGACCACCGCAGGCTGGACACGGACGTCAGCGCGCTCGCCGGCAAGCTGAAGGTCAAGCTGCCGGCGTCCCCGTCCGCGGAGCAGAGGAAGCAACTGGCCGCCGTGCAGGCGAAGGCCGGGAGCGCGGCCTACGACGCGGCGTGGCTCACCGCCCAGGACGCCGCGCACCGCAAGACGCTGGCGCTGATCGACCAGGAGATCAGGGCGGGCCGCAACGCCCAGATCGTGGCCGCCGCCCGCAGCGCCCGCCCGGTGGTGGCGATGCACCTGGACATGGTCCGCGGCGGCACCTGCCGCGCGGCCCAGGACACCGGAACGATCCGCGCCGACACCGCCGGCCGACTGCCCGCCGGTGAAGGCTCGTCGGCCTCGGCGGGTACGGTCGGCCTGGCCGGGGGCGGGCTGCTCGCCGCCGGCGCGGCGGCCTGGCTGCTGCGCACGCGGCAGCGCTCGGCCGACGTGAAGCGGTAAGCCACCGGAATGCCACCGGTGACCGCCGCTCTCACGGCCCCGTGCGGTCCGGGCGTGGCGGCCACCGGCTGGCGAACCCGCAAGACGCAGACCAGCGGCGCTGCGTGACGACATCCGGTAGGGCAGGCCCACCGGCCCCCTGACGGCGGCTGCCGCACCGGCCTGCCCGCACCGGTGCGGCGACGGCCTCGCACGCGGCGCCCCGCGCGCCCCCCGAGCACCGGACGTCGACCGGCACATCGTGTTACTCGCCCGGAACCTCTTTCCTCACACGCCCCCTTCCACCACTATGGGCAGCCCCAAACTGGCTGGTCCGTCAGGAACGGTCACGGGGATCAGTACGGGTCACGAGGAGGCGGATCGATGGTGCGGGCCGACGGAACCGGCGACGAAGCCGGTGGCAGCGGCGGCGAGTACAGCGGTGCGTCCGACGAGCGGTTGACGGAGTTGCTGCGCGCCGACACGTCGAGGGCGTACCCCGCCCTGCGGGAACTGCGCGCGCGGCACGGCGCGTCGGTGCTCGCGTACGCCCGCCAGTGCGCCGCCGGTGACGCGTCGGCCCGCCAACTCGCGGCGCAGGCCTTCGCGTCGGCCGCCCGCGAGACCGCGCGCGGTACCGACCCCGGCGGCCCGCTGCGCCACAACCTCCTGCTGCTGACGGCCCAGGTGGCGCGGACATGGGCCGCGGACGAACGGGCCGGCGGACTCGACGCCGGACTGCTGCTCGTCCTGAACACGGCCGGTACCGGCGGCCCCGTACCGCCCATGCTCGCGGCGTTCCGCACCTTGCCGTACCGGGCGCAGGGCCTGATCTGGTACGGCATCGTCGAGCAGGAGTCCGAGGACAGCACGGCCACGCTGCTCGGCCTCACCCCCCGGGACGTCTCCTACGGCACGGACTCCGCGCTCCAGACGCTGGCCCAGGCCTGTCTGCGGTCCCGCCTGGCCGCCTCCGACGACCCGCGGTGCGGCGACTTCCGCCGGCTCATCGAGGAGTCGGTACGGCCCGGCAGCCGCCGCACCAGCGCCGACCTGCACGGCCACATGGCGCGCTGCGCCCACTGCACCGCCGCGTACGAGGAACTGTGCACCCTGCGGGACAGCCCGCGCACGGCGCTGGCCGAGGGCCTGCTGCCCTGGGCGGGCACGGCGTACGTGTCCAGCCCTGGACCCGAGGAGGGGCCCGGACCGAACGGCCGTGCGGCGGCCGCTGCCTGGCCGCCCTCACGGCGCCTGCTGCTGACCTCGGCGGCGCTCGGTGTCGCCGTGGTACCGCTGCTGGTCCTCCTGCTGACGCAGGGCGGGTCGCCCGCCCCCGAGCGGGCGGCCTCGACGGCCCGCCCGGCCGGCCCGCCGCCGGTCACGGTCACGGCGACGATCCCAGCCCCCGCCCCGCCGTCCTCCCCGTCGCCGTCCGCGCCGCCGACCACCAGGACCCCGCCGCCGACCCGGACTTCGCCCCCGCCGCACCGGGCGCACCCCACGCCCTCGCACAGCCGCCCCGCGCCGGCCCCCTTACCGCCGGGCGGCACGTACGCCCAGGTGGTGAACGTCGCCTCGGGCCTGTGCCTGGACATCGCCGGCGACCTGGAGAAGCGCACGGACGTCGTCACCACCGCCTGCACCTCCTCACCCACCCAGTTGTGGCGGGTGGACTCCGAGCGGGACGTGGTGCAGTCGTACGCCGACCCCGAGTACTGCCTGGACAGCAGGGGCGCGGTCGACCGCGGCGTGGGCATCTGGGAGTGCGACTCGGTGGACGGGGACAACGGCCAGAACCTCAGGTTCGCCGTCGACGCCCGCGGTGTCATCCGCCCGAACATCGCGCCCGACCACGCGGTGACGGCGAGCGGTGACGGCTCGGTGTCCCTGGTGCGGGAGGCGGGGCGGGCGGACCAGCGGTGGCGGGCGGGGGCTTCCTGACGGACCCGTGCCCGGCCGGCTCCGGGTTCGCCCGCGCTACGACTCCAGAAACGCCAGGATGTCCGGGTTCAGGACGTCCGGATGGGTCGACAACATGCCGTGGGGAAGCCCGTCGTAGCTCTTCAGCGTGCCGTTCTTCAGGAGCTCCACCGACAGCGGAGCCGAATCCGGATACGGCACGATCCGGTCGTCGGTGCCGTGCGCGACGAGGACCGGGACGTCGATCCTCTTGAGGTCCTCGCTGAAGTCGGTCCCGGAGAACGCCTTGATGCTTGGTCACCACGATCTCGTCGAAGGACAGCGCGAACGCCAGCAGGCCGCCCGCGAACAGCGCCGAGCGCACCAGCGGGAAGGTGACGCGGCGAAGACGCGCAAGGTGCGCGCGCCCAGGTCCGCCGCCTCCTCGTACGACCCGGAGGTACGGCGCAGCCGGGCGACGACGTTGAAACCGTAGTTCGAGATCCAAGACCGCCTCCGGGCGCGGCGGCGAGGGCGGGGCCGTGCGGCGGGAGCGGCGAGGAACCGCCCGAGCCGGCGGCCCCCTCGGGCGCACCTCCGGGCGCGGCGGCCCGGCTCGCGGCGGTTCGCACCGAGCCGGCCGCCCGCGCGGGGCGGTCCGGCCGCCACCGGCCCCGCCGCGCGGGCGGGCCCGCTGCCGGGGTGGTGGCCGAGGCGGGCTCCGGCTGCTCTACCCGCCTCCGGCTGTTCGACCGGTCCGCGGCTGCTCTACCGGCCTCCGGCTGTTCGACCGGTCCGCGGCTGTTCGACCGGTCCGCGGCTGCTCTACCGGCCTCCGGCTGCCCCCGGCTGCTCACCGGCCGGCGGAGCGCGACGGTCGGCCGTCGGCGCGGGGCGGTCCGGCCGCCGGCGAGGGACCCTCAGGAGCCGTACAGCGCTTCGATGTCGGCCGCGTACGCCTGCACGATCGCGGCGCGGCGCAGCTTCAGCGACGGTGTCATGAGGCCGTTGGCCGTGCTGAACTCGTTCGGGATGATCCGGAACGCGCGGATCGCCTCGGCCTGGGAGACCGCCGCGTTCGCCATCGTCACGGCCCGCTGGATCTCGCCACGCAGTTCCTCGTTGATCGTCGCCTCCCGGGGCCGGGCGTGCTGCTGTGCGCGAAGCCGGCACCAGTGCTGGGACGCCTCGGGATCCAGGGTGATCAGCGCCGCGATGAAGGGACGGTTGTCGCCGACGACGAGGCACTGGGAGATCAGGGGATGTCTCAGCAGCCGCTCCTCCAGCACCCGGGGATTGACGCTCTTGCCGCCACTGGTGATGAGGATGTCCTTCTTGCGCCCGGTGATGACCAGGAAGCCGTCGTCGTCCAGCCGGCCCACGTCGCCCGTCGCGAACCACCCGTCGCGCAGCACCGACCCGGTGGCCGCCGGATCGCCGAGATAGCCGGAGAAGACGACGTCCCCGCGGACCCAGATCTCCCCGTCCCGTGCCACGTGGACGGAGCAGCCGGGCAGGGGTCTGCCGACGGTCCCGTAGCGGGGCCGGCCCGGTGGCTGGCTGGTCACGGCGGCGGTCGTCTCGGTGAGCCCGTACCCGTCGTGGATGGTGACCCCGGCTCCGGCGAAGAACAGGCCGAGTTCCCGGTCGAGACTCGACCCGCCGGAGGTGGCATACCGGACCCGGCCGCCGAGGACGGCCCGCAGCCGCCCGTACACCAGACGGTCGAAGACGGCGTGCGAGGCCTTCAGCAGCGGCCCCGGCCCCGAGCCCTCGCCCCTGTCCCGGCGCTCCAGTTCCTCGGCGTAGCGCACCGCGACGTCCACGGCCCGGTCGAAGAGCGTCTCACGGCCGGCCGCTTCGGCCGAACGCCGAGCCGAGTGGAAGATCTTCTCGAAGATGTACGGCACGGCGAAGACGTACGTCGGCCGGAACGACGCCAGGGCGGGCAGCAGCGCGGCGGGGGACAGGTCCGGCTGATGCCCCAGCCGGATGCCGCCGCGCATGCAGACGACCTGCACCATCAGGCCGTAGATGTGGGAGAGGGGGAGGAAGGCCAGAACGGCCGGCTGCTCACCGGGCTCGGCGAGGATCTCCCGCCAGCCCGCGTTCAGGGTGTCGCATTCGGCCGCGAGACTGGCGTGGGTGATCAGGCAGCCCTTGGGGTGGGGGCCGGTGGTGCCGGAGGTGTAGGCGATGGTGGCGATCGAGCCCGGCTGCACTGCCCTGCGGTGCTGGTGCACCACGTGGTCGGGGATGCCCCGGCCCGCGTCCGCCAGCCACTGGACGCAGTTCGCGTCCAGTTGCCATATCGCCCGCAGCAGCGGCAGCTGGTCGCAGACCGCCCCCACGGTCATGGCATGGTCCTCGTGTTCCACCACGACGGCCACCACCTGCGCGTCCGACAGGATCCAGCGGACCTGGTCCGCCGAGGAGGTCGGGTAGACGGGCACCACCTGGGCGCCGATGGACCACAACGCGTAGCTGAACAGCGTCCACTCGTAACGCGTCCGGGACATCACGGCGACGCGGTGACCGAACTGGATCCCGCCGGCCAGCAGCCCCTTGGCCAGCGCCAGCACCTCGTCACGGAACTCGGCCGCGGTGACCGCACACCACCTCTGCTCGTCCAGGGGGTCGCGCCGGGCCAACTGCTCCAGTTTCGGGTCGCGTTCCGCCACGTCGTACACCGAGTCCGCAAGGCCTCCCGCCGACAGGGTCTCCACCAGTGCCGGAAGGCTGAAGTCGCGCACGCTACCCCCAGAATGAGCCGTTCACCGTGCCGCGCCCCGCGGCGGGCAGGGGCGCAACATACCGGCAGGCATCCCGAGTGCCTAGGTACTGTCCGTCAATTCCCGTTGCATCGGTGCGCGGTGGCGGAGCTGGGGAGTGCCCCCACGCTCTTCAGGCCGTGGGGGAGCGGTCGTCGGGCGGAGAGGCACCCCCGCAAGGGGGTGTCCGCGGGCGCGCCCGCAAGGGGCGGCCAGGCGCCGGGAGCGGGTGCGGCGGGCATGGGCAGATCGGTGTGGGACGGCCCGTGCCCGCCCCGTCCGAACACGGCCGTACCCGTCAGGACCGGGGCGTCTGCCTGGACCGCGGTGACGGAGGACATCGAGGTGCGGCGGCCCGCGCGCAGAATGCGGGACGTGAACTGCAGCGGGCGCTCGTCCACCGGGGTCCGTGTCCGGTCGCGCCGCGTCGGCGCGCCCCGGCTCGGGCCCGGCTCACCCCGAGCGGCGGGCGATCCCCGGCTTCCCGCAACAGGCACCGCGACTACCTCTCGACCGGGCAGCCCTGGAAGACACCGACGTGGTGCACGCCGCCCTCACCCTGTTCACCGACACGCCGACCGGCATGACGGGCAACGACGACCTGGGCACCATGTCCGCCGCGCCTGGAACGTGGTGTCGTCGATCGGCATCTTTCCGGTGCAGCCCGGCCACGACACCTGGGGCCTGTCCACGCCCGTCTTCGACCGCGTCGACCTCACCCTCGACCGCTGCCACTACCCGCGCGGCCCGCTGACGGTGACGGCGCCCGGCACCTCGGACGCACGCCGCTGGATCCAGTCGGCCGGCGTCGACGGCTCCGCCCACGCACGGACGTACCTGACGGCGGACGACCTGCGGAACACCCGCTCGCTCGCGTTCACCGTCGGCACCGAGCCCGCCGCGTGGGGCACGGCCGCCGAGGCGGGGCCGCCCCCGCTGAACTGAACCGGTACCTGCCACGATCCGGGTCCCGCCGCTTCCGAGCGGCGGGACCCGCCGGTGCGGGCCCCTGCCCCGGCGCCGGCGTGAGCCGGGGCAGGACAGGGCCGGCCTCAGCGGATCCCCGGCCGGCGGCGGACGCGGAGTACCATGCTGGGGGTGCTTGCGTGAACCGCGCGTTCGCGCATGGACGGCACTTCCACCGCCCCGCCCACCCCCAAGGTCATGTCCCACCGCACGTTCCCCCGTCCGTCGCCGGCCCGGGCCGGCCTGCGAGGCCGAGTGGGACGGCTGCCGCGCGTGCTGTCCCCGCGGGGTGCGCTCTCGCTCCGGCGGGTGGACGGAGCGCTCCTCTTCGCCGTGCGCGCGGCGCTGGCCATGATCCTGCCGGTCCTGCCGCTGGTGCTGTCGGGGCGTCCCGACCTCGCCGTCTTCCCCATGCTGGGCGCCTTCACCACGACCTTCGGCCGTAACCTCCCCTACCCCCGCCGGGCGCGCGTCCTCGCGGTCGTCGCGCTCGCGATGACGGCCTGTGTCGGCGGCGGCTCCGCCCTCGCCGCGCTGACCGACGCGCAGACGAGCACCGCCGGTGCGCTGACGGTGATCGTCGCGATGGCGGTGGTGGCCGGACTCGCGAAGTTCGCCTGCGACGCGGCCGGCCTCGGCGGACTGGGCGCGGTGCTGCTGCTCCTGTCCTTCGCCGTCGCGGCCAACGGTTCGGCCGTGGGCCTCGGCGACGTCCTGCCCCACACGGCGCTGGCCGCGACGGGCGCCGCCGTCGCCTGGGCACTGGCCCTGGTGGGCCGGCTGGTGCATCCGTACCGTCCGCAGCGCCTGGCGGTGGCCGGGGCCCTGCGCGACCTCGCCGATCTCCTCGAGACGGGCGGGGGCGCGGACGGCGCCGGCCCGGCGCGGCACCGGGCGACCGCCGGCATCCTCCGCGCCTACCGGTCCCTCGGCCTGGCACCGTCGACGCCGGCGCGGCGCGACGCCGGGACGCCGGGGATCGAGGTACGGCTGACCGACTGGGCCTGGACCCTGCTGATCACCTCCGTCCACCGGCCGTCGCCCGACGCCGCGACGGCGCGGCAGCTGCGCCGGCAGGCCCGCGCCCTCACGGCCCGGGGACGCCGTCCTCCCTTGCCGCTGCCCGAACCCGTCGCCGCCCGTCCCGAAGCCGCCGCCACGGCCGCGCGGCCGGACGGCGCGGAAGGCGCCGACCGTGAGTCCGAGCGCGCGGTCGCCGCGCCGGACAGCGGCCGGTCACCGGCGGAGACCGAGGCCGCCACCTGCCGTGCCGCCGAGCTGGCGGTGGGCACGCCGTCGGCCGGCCGGCACCGCCTCGCCGTCCACGTCGTGCCCGCCCTGCGTATGACGCTCGGCACGGGCGTGGCCGGCGCGGCGGCCGTCTTCCTCAGCTTCGGACACGGGTACTGGGCCGCTGTCTCCGCGGCCGCCGTGCTGCACTCGGTCAACATCCGCACCAGCGTCCAGCGTGCCGTCCAGCGCACGCTGGGCACCGTGACCGGGCTGCTCCTCTCGGCCGCCATCCTGGCCACGCATCCGGCGCCGGCCGCCGCGGTGTTCCTCATCGTGCTCTTCGAGTTCCTCCTGGAATACGTCGTGGCGCGCAACTACGGCCTGGGCGTCGTCTTCATCACCCCGCTGGCGCTCCTGCTCAGCAACCTGACGTCCCCCACGTCCGCAGGAACGCTCGTCTACGACCGCATGCTGGGCGGCGCCGTGGGCATCGTCACCGCCCTGGCGTGCGCGCTGCTGGTGGTCCACAGCAGGGCGACGGACCGGGTCCGCCGCGCCCTGGCGGCGTGCGCGCAGGCCTCGGAACACGCCGAGCGAGCACTGTCCGGACCCACCGAACCGCACCCCGGGGTGCAGGCGCGGCTGGCCGCCGCGGTGGTGGAGCTGCGGGCGGCCGACGACGCCGCGGCAGGGGAGCTGCGCTCGGTGGGGATCGACCCCGCCGAACTCGCGGAGGCCGAGCAGCGCGCCTACGGCCTCCTCCACCGCCTGCTGCGCCGCCACCCCCTGTGACCCGGCGCCGGCTCCCCGGCCCGTCGTCGTGCGCAGCACGGGCGGCCTTGGCGGATTCCATGAAGAAGGCGTCCCCTGAGCGCTGGGCCGCTCGCGGCCGTGGTGGTGGGGACCGTGCAGGGCGAGGGCAGGGTCAATCCCGCCCGCACCGTCTGGCTCCGCACCCTGGCCTCCTGGGCGCGGGAGCACGGCACGCTGCTCGTGGTGGACGACGTCCAGATGGGCTGCGGGCGCACCGGACCCTTCTTCATCTTCGAACCGGCCGGAATCGTCCCGGACATCGTCTGCCTGTCCAAGTCCATCAGCGGGTACGGGACGCCCATGGCCCTCACCCTGATGCGCCCCGAGTACGACGTGTGGAAGCCCGGCGAGCACAACGGCGCCTTCCGCGGCTACGACCCCGCGTTCGTCACCGCCGCCCGGGCACTGGAGCTGTTCTGGTCCGACGGCGCGCCGGAGGCCCGGACCACCGCGCTCGGCGAGCGCGTCGCCGGCGCCCTGGCCGAGACCGCCCGCCGGCACGGACTGCCCGCCCCGCGCGGCCGCGGTCTGGCCTGGGGCCTGCCCTTCGACCGCCCGGGCGCGGCCCGGGCGCTCCGCGACGCCGCCTACCGCCGCGGCCTGCTGCTGGAGACCGCCGGCATCCACGACGAGGCGGCCAAGATCCTTCCGCCACTGACCGTGACGGACGAGCGACTGGAACAGGGCCTTGGGATGCTCGACGCATCCGTCGCCTCGGTGGCCGGCACGCGGACGCTCGCGGCCTGACCGGCCCGGGCCCCTGCATCGTGACGAACGACCCCTGGCGGCCGGCAGGCGCGGGGCGACGGAACGGAGAGCGGATGTCGGTCGACCTCGTGGGCTTCCTCGGTGTCGTACTGGTGGCCTACGTGGTCCCCGGCCCGGACTTCCTGGTGGTGCTGAGATCGGCCACCGAGCACCCCGCCAAGGGGCGGGCCGCGGCGCTGGGCGCCCAGACCGGACTGTGCGTGCACATGCTCGCCGCGGCCGCCGGCCTGTCGCTGATCGCCGCGCGCTCCCCGGTGGTCTACGACGCCATCAAGCTGCTGGGCGCGGCCTACCTCGTCTACTTGGGGATCCGGGCCCTGCTCGCCGCCCGGCGCGCCGCCCGCGAGCGGCGCGCCGGGCGGGAGACCAGCGGCGGCCCGGAGGACGGCCCCGCGCCGCGGGACCCGGCGCGGGACGGACCGGTCCGCGGGCGGTGGCGGTCCGGCTTCACCCAGGGCTTCCTCACCAACGTGCTCAACCCCAAGGCGGCCCTGTTCTTCCTCAGCATCCTGCCCCAGTTCGTCCACGGCGGCGGCTCGACGGCACAGCAGATCTTCTTCCTCGGCATCCTGGACGTCCTCATCGGCGTCGCCTACTGGTTCGCCCTGGTCGCCGTCGCCGCGCGGCTGCGAGCGCTCCTCGCCCGCCCGAAGGTCCTCCACCGCTGGGAACTGACGACCGGCTGGCTGTTCATCGGCATCGGCATCGGCGTCGCGGCGGCCGCCTGAAGCGCCCGGGAGGGCGTTCTTGCCCCGCGGTGTCCCGCCACGTCGGCGAAGGGGCGCGCCAAGGCGGGGTTGTGGCCGTGGTGAGAGGACGGGTCCACCGGTGTGCGGTTCCTGCGACGGCGGCCCGGCACCTGTGACACCGACGGCACGCGCGGGGCGGCGTTCCGGTGCTCCGGGCATCACGTCGGCCGTCACTCTTCCGGCGCGCCCCGCGCCCTCGAAGCGGTCGTTTTACCACCGCTGTACCGCCGCTGCTCCGTGATCCGGAGGGTGTCACCGAGGACACCGTGGACGCAGTGCTTCGGGAGGCGACGATGCCGGAAGTTCGGGAAGTGACCCGTGCCGCCGTTCCGGCGGCGGCGGTCCCCGGCCGACGTGGCCGGGACGGTCCGCGGCCGCCCGGCCGGCACCTCGCCCGTGCCCGCCGCCCGCCCACCGTGCCCGGGCGCCGTCCGCCGTCCGCGGCCGGGCGCCGCTCCGTCGCTTCCGCTGCTTCGATGAGCTGCTTCACGTCCGCGCCCCGTCACGGTGACGTGGGTGCGGAGGGCGCCTCCCCCCACCGAGGACAGTCATCGCATCCCCGTCCACCTCATCCTCGGTCTGGACCTGCCATGACATCGATCGACAACCCACGTGCTCGCGCGGCACACCACCTTTCGGGATCACCACACGGCGGAGTCTCCCCGGGGCGGCTGTCGGCGCCCCACGTCCGCGGCAACCCGTTCCGGGACCGGGCGTGCCACGACTGCGCCCTGCCGTACGGGCGGTACTTACACCTGCACGTGCAGCCGGTGGCGGCAGAGCTCGGCCGGGTCCGTCGCGAGGTCCGCTCGGTGCTGTCCTCCTGGGACTGCCCGCCGAGCGTCATCGACGACTGCGTGCTGCTGTGCAGCGAGCTGGTCGCCAACGCGGTCACCCACGCGGCGGCCGGCTCGATCGGCGTGAGCCTGCTGCAGGCGGGGGAGAGGCTGCTGCTGGAGGTCACCGACGTCTCCGCGAAGCACCCCGTGGTGCGGCACGCGGACCCCGACGACGAGCAGGGCCGCGGCATGTTCCTGGTGCAGGAGATCGCGGCGGCCTGGGGCTCGTGCCGGGAGCCGAACGGCCGGAAGACCACCTGGTGCACGCTCCTTCCCCCGCCCGCCGGCGGCCCGCCGTCCGGAGCGTGACGCCGCCGCCCGCGGCCCGCGGGCGGACCCCACCCCCGGTTTACCGCCGCTCTCCCGGTCCCCCGCACTGTGGGAGCGGCATCCCGCCCCCACCCCCATCGCGATCGCGAGGCAGGACCTGTGAACGGTTGGACGACGAACCAGCAGAGCCGGGACGGCCGGCCGCTGCCCGCGGTGCGGCACGTGCCGTTCGCCTGCCTGTACCGGTGGGACGTCCACCGGATCTCGGACGGCCGGCACCGGGAGGGCCCCTCCGGCACCTGCACGACCGAGGACAGCGCACGCGCCTGCATCGAGGCCGTCCTGTCCGCGGCGGCGGTCGGTCCGGGCGCGTACGCCTGGGGCCTGCTCAGCCGCCTGCGACCGGCCCCGGCGCGGGAACCGGGCCCGGTGCCCGATCCGGAGCCGGCGTCGTCGTGGTCGCGCGCCCCCCTCGCCTGGGCGGCACCCGGACCGGACGGCAGGGTCGCCTGGCTGCCCGTGGAGGGGCCGCCGTACGTCGCGCAGGACACGGGGGCGCCGCGGACGGAACCCGGCGAGGACGTCCCGGTGCTGCTGGCCCGCTTCGGAGGCCGGCTGCAGTGGTACCGGCAGGCGGCCGGCCTCACCCGTGCCGAGCTCGCCGAGCAGCTCCAGTGCGCCCCGGAGACGGTCGGGCACGTGGAGAACGCCCGGCAGATTCCGTCCAGGTCCTTCGCCCAGTGCGCCGACCGCGTGCTCGGCGCCTGCGGGGAACTGGCCACCTCCTGGCCGGCGCTGATACAGAGCGCCTGCCCGGACTGGTTCTGGCCGATCGTCGAGCTGGAGGAGCAGGCGAGCTTCATCCAGGAGTTCGAGACGGCCGCCGTGCCCGGCCTGCTCCAGACCGAGGCGTACGCACGCGCCCTGTTCACCGCCGCCCACCCGCTGGCCTCGAGCATGCGGATCGAGCAGCTGGTGGCGGCCCGGGTCGACCGGCAGCGCCTGCTCACCCGGCGCGAACCACCCCAGATCATGGTCGTCGTCGACGAGGGGGTGCTGCGCCGCCGCATCGGCGGCAGCACCGTCCTGAGCGAGCAACTGGGACACCTGCTGCGGATGTCCGCCCTGCCCAAGGTGCATCTGCAGATCGTCCCCCTCGACGTGCGCGAGCACCCCGGAGGGATGACCTCCTTCCGTCTGATGGGCTTCCGCGACGGGCCCGACCTCCTCTATGGAGAAACGTTCATCTGCGGGCAGACCACGGTGGAGCCCCAGCAGGTCCAACGGCACAAGCTGGCCTTCAGCCTGATCCAGTCCGCGGCCCTGTCCCCGGACCGCTCGCGCGCGCTCCTGCGCCGTCTGAAAGAGAAAGAAGCCCATGGACCAGCGTGAACTCCCCTGGCGGAAGAGCAGCTACAGCATGGGGAACGGGGGCAACTGCGTGGAGGTCGCGCACGCCGGGGACCGCGTCCACGTACGGGACAGCAAGCAGTCCGGCGGACCGTGCCTGACGTTCGCCCCCGGGCCGTGGCGGGCCGCCCTGGCCGCTGCCGCCGACGAGCAGTGAGGACGGCACGTCGGGAACCGCGCCGCGTGCGAGCGGACGCCCCGGCGGGCGCGGGCCGACCGCCGTCCACTACCGTCCTCCTGCGGAAGGGCTCCTCCCGCGGCAGGGCCTCGGCCCCGTGGCGCCGCCCGCGCTCCGCCTGTCGCGTGCACCGTCTTGGAAGGGGACCGGGTGATGAACGTTCAAGGCTCACCGGCCCCGGCCGGTACGTGCCCGGCTCCGCGCCCCGGCTGTCGCGGGAGTGCCGCAGCCTGATGACGGACCGTGAGGAAGGGCGTCCGCTTCCGACGGGCGGGGAGGAGGAGGGGCTGCGGTACGGCGTCCTCGGCCCGCTCGAACTGCGCCGCGACGGCCGTCCGGTCCTCCTCACCGCGGCGAAGTGGCGGATGCTGCTGGCCGTGCTGCTGTGCGACGCCAACAAGGTCGTCTCCACCGACCGGCTGGTGACGGAGCTCTGGGGCTCGCGTCCCCCGCAGAGCGTGAGCAAGCTGCTGCAGGGCTACGTCTCCCGGGTGCGTCGCGCGCTCGGCGACGACGAGGGCCGGCTGCTGGTCACGCACGCGCACGGCTACCGGGCCCACGGCTACCGGCTCGTCGTCGGCCCGGACGAGGTCGACGCGCAGGCCTTCACCACCCTGGTCGAGCAGGCCGGGCGGGAACTGGACGGGGGCCGGGCCGAGGCCGCCGACGCACGGCTCGCCGAGGCGCTCGGGCTGTGGCGGGACGCGCCCTTCGCCGACGTGCCGCCGACACCGGCCCTGGAGGCCGAGGCGGTGCGCCTGACGGTGTGCCACACGCAGGCGCGGGAGATGCGTGTCGAGGCCCGGCTCAGACAGGGCCGCCACGAAGGGGTCCTCGACGAACTCGAGACGCTGGTGGCCGAGCACCCCCTCCGGGAGAGCCTGTGGGGCCAGCTGATGCTGGCGCTGTACCGGAGCGGGCGGCAGGCGGACGCCCTCGCCTCCTACCGCAGGCTGCGCGACCACCTCGCCGAGGACCTGGGCATCGAGCCCGGACCGCAGGTGCAGCGGCTCCACCAGCGGATCCTCACCGCCGATCCCGCGCTGCTGCCGCCGGACGCGCCGGAACGGCCACCGGCCCCCACCCTCCGGGTCGCCGCCACCGCCCCCGCCGTCCCGCAGGCGTCCCCGCCCGGAGCGCGGGTCACTCCGATCGCGGCCGGGGCCCCGGTCCCGGCCGTCGCACCGGTGCCCGCCGCGTCCCCGCCCTCGCAGCCGGCCCCGCCCCCGCCACCGGCGCCGGCCATCGTGCCCAGGGAACTGCCGCCCGCCGGCAGCGTCTTCATCGGCCGCGCCGACGAGAGCTCCGTGCTGCTCACCCTGCTCCAGCGCGCCGACCGGGACGCCGAGGGCGTCGCCGTCGCCGTGATCGACGGCCCCGGCGGCGTGGGCAAGTCGGCCCTGGCCGTGCACATCGCGCACCGGGTCGCCCACCGGTTTCCCGACGGCCAGTTCTACGTCGATCTGCACGGAGCCACCGCGGGGCTCACCCCGCGCGACCCCGGCGAGGTGCTCCGCCGGACCCTGAGTACCCTCGGCGTACCGGAGACGGCGATACCCGCGGACACCGAGGCGGCGGCCGCCACCTTCCGCTCCCTGGTGGCCGACCGGCGCATCCTGGTCGTGCTCGACAACGCCGCCGGCGCGGACCAGGTACGCCCCCTGCTGCCGGCCGGGTCCGGCTGCGCCGTGCTGATCACCAGCCGCGAGATGCTGACGACGCTGGAGAGCGCCACCCACCTCCACCTCGGCGTGCTCTTCCACGACCAGGCGCACGCCCTGCTGGAGCGGCTCGTGGGCACCGAGCGGGTCACCGCCGAGCCCGGGGCGGCGGACACGGTCGTCCGCATGTGCGGGGGCCTGCCCCTGGCGCTGCGCATCGTCGGCGCCCGCCTGGCCGCCCGCCCCGGATGGCGCCTCGGCGCGTTCGCCGAGAGGCTGGGCGACGCCCGGGGCCGCCTGGACGAGATCCGCGTCGGTGACGTCTCGGTGCGTGCCAGCTTCCACGCCGGCGCCGACGCGCTCCGCCACAGCAGGCATCCCACCGACCGGGCCGCGGTACGCGCCTTCCGGCTCCTCGGGGCCGTGCCGGGGCCGAGCATGAGCCTGCCGGCCGCGGCCGCGCTGCTCGGTGTGGACGGCCGGCGGGCCGAGGACGCCCTGGAACGGCTGGTGGACGCCCATCTGCTGAACAGTCCCGCGCCGGGCCGCTACCGGATGCACGACCTGCTGCGGCTGTTCGCGCGCGAGCAGGCGGACGCCGAGGAACCCGCGGAGGAGCGCGAACGGGCCCTGGAACGGTTCCTGCGCTTCCACCTCACCACCGCGCGCAGGGCCGCCTCCTTCCTCGACGCGCCGCCGCAGCCGGCCGGTGACGAGACCGAGGACGCGCCCGCCGCCGGCGGCCCGTGCCCGGCGCCGCCGGCCGTGCCGATCCGGAACCGCGACGAGGCGGAGGCATGGCTGGAGGCCGAGTGCACCAACCTGATGGCCGCCGTCACCCACGCCGCCACCCGGTCCGGCACCGCGGCGCGCCTGGCCGCGCGGCTGACCGAGCCCCTGCACTGGTACCTCTACCCGCACGCCCGTGCCCGGGAGCTGCACACCCTGGCCGAGCTGGCCGTGCGCATCGCCCGGCGCCTCGCCGACCGCCGCGGCGAGGCGCGGGGCCTGGACCATCTGGCCGCGGTGTACTGGCTGCACGGCCGCTACGAGGAGACGCGTGCCTGCCTGGAAGCGGCCCTGGCCGTCTGGCGCGAGACCGGTGACCCGGCCGGTGAGCTGCGGTCCCTGGGCAACCTGGCGGACGCGCTGGCGGAACGCGAACTCCACGAGGAGGCCGCCGACGCGCACCGAAGGCAGCTGGCCCTCGCCCGCGAGACCGGCGACGTCCCGGCCCGGATCACCGCGCTGGGCGGCCTCGGACGCGCCCATCTCGGTCTGGGCCGCGCCGAGGACGCCCTGGCCTGCTTCGAGGAGAGTCTGCGGCATGCCCAAGCCCTCGGTGACACCGTCCTGCAGGGCTTCGCCCTCCGCGAGATGAGTCTGGTCCGCGTCGCGCAGGGCAGGAACCGGGAGGCGCAGGACTGCCTGAAGCGCGCCGCGGCCCTCGGAGGCAGCCCCGCGGCGTACGTACGCTGGCGCGGCCACGCCTGGAGCGCGTACTTCCCCTCCTGCCTGAATCTGCGCATCGACGGCAAGTCACCTGATCCGCCAGTCTTTTGACGACGCATCGGATAACTTCTCGATCACACCCGACCCCGAAGGCCCACCCACCCAGGACCCGGCAGGCTCTCATGGACGTCATGGCAGAACCCGACCAGCACATCCTCCGCATCACCCCGACCGCCGATCCCCCCGGCCTCAGGCTGGAGGGCGAACTCGACGCGACGCGGCACGGCGCCGTACTCGACGCGCTCTCCCGGGTGGCGGACGGCACCGGTGAGGCAGGTGAGGTGCGGCTCGACCTCGCCGGGCTGCACTTCGTCGACCTCGGCGCCCTGAGCGCGCTCACCCGCTTCGTGCAGGCCCGCGGCGGCGGCCTCCGGATCGTCCTGGACCACCTGCCGCCGGCCACCGACACGCTCGTGGGGACCGTGGGGTGGGAACGCCTGCCCGGGCTCGTCCAGGGCCGCAAGGAGGACGCATGACGACCGAGGTGCACACGGGCCGGCCCGTGGAGTCCGAGCACGTACTCCAGCACCACGCGCTGCTGTACCGCGACGAGCGCGAGTTCCTCGCCGGAGCCCTGCCCCACCTGCGCGCGGGCATCGCAGCCGGTGAGGCGACGTTCGCCGTCACGGCCGGGCCGGAGACCGGGGCGCTGCGCGACGCGCTGGGGGCGGGCGCCGCCCTCGTCCAGTTCATCGACCCGCCGCAGATCTGCAGGAACCCCATGCGGGCCATGGCCGCCTTCTCCGCCCTGGCCAGGACGCTGGGCTCCCGCCCCGCATGGGTGCTGCTGGCGTTCGACTGGACGGAGCACCCCGACGTGATCGAGTGGGCGCGCTACGACTCGATCGTCAACCAGGCCTTCGCCGGCGTCGAGTTCCGGGGACTGTGCTGCTACGACACCCGGACCCTGCCGGCCGACGTCCTCGACCTGGTGCGCCGGACCCACCCGAAGCTCCAGGAGGGCGGCGGGCTGCGGGAGAACCCCGCCTACACCGACCCCGAGACCTTCGTCGCCGACGTCGACGGCCGGCCCCTCGCGGCGTGCCCGCAGACGGCCGCGTCGATGCGCGTCCTGCCCGCCGACCTGCACGCCATGCGGACCTTCGTGGCGGAGCAGGCCAAGCGCTGCGGACTGGCGGGCGACGCGCTGCACAACCTGCTGGTGGCCGTCACCGAGGTCGCCACCAACGCCGTCCGGCACGGCAGCGCGCCGGTGACGGTCCGTGCGTGGCCCGACAACGGCCTCATCTGCGAGATCACCGACTCCGGCCACTGGCAGCCCGAGGAGCTCATCACCTGGGTGCCGCCCGAGTCCGCCGTGGAACCCGGGTTCGGCCTGTGGGGTGTGGGCATGCTGTGCGACACCGTGCAGGTGCGGACGGGCCCGCAGGGCACCACGGTGCGCCTGCGCGCCTGCGCCTGACCGCGGCCGCCCCGCCGTCCGCTCACCGGCCGCCCTGCCTCCGGGCCGGTGACCGGCGGGCGGCCGCCAGGGACCGCACGACCGTGGCCGGCCGCAGCAACGCGCTGGGCGGGGCCAGCAGATGCTGGACGTCGAGCAGGACGCGGTGTGCGTCCACCGAGACGTGGCTGGCCAGCACCACCTGCCGGACGTACCGGTTGACCAGGCCGGTCCCGGCCGGCCGGGGTCCCACGGTCTCCGGGTACATGAAGTCGCCGCCCGTGGCCATCCGCCACGGGGTGTCGATCACCCCGGCGGCAGCCCGGTAGTAGGCGCGGGCCATCCGCGACGAGGCGGTGCCGAACCGGTCCAGGCACCGGCCCAGCTCCTGTGCCTCCAGGGCGGCGACGGTCATCCCCTGTCCGTAGATCGGATTGAAGCTGCACACGGCGTCACCGAGCGACACATGGCCCGCGGGGGGCCGCCGCAGCCGTTCGAAGTGGCGCCGGCGCGCCTGTGGGAAGGTGATTCTGCGGGCGTCGCCGTCGTCCACCGGGCGCGCGCGGGCGAGGAGGTCGGCGACGTGCGGGGCCGGCAGCCCGGCGGCGAACGCCGCGAACCCCTCGGAGCCGACGGGGGCGCGGGAACCGTGCCAGCCGCCGAGGGTCACGATCCACCGGTCGCCCTCGACGGGGAAGACGACAGCGGCCCGCTTGTCGTGCGGAGGGGCGGTGGCCATCAGGTACAGCAGTCCGTCGTCGAGCAGCCGCTCGCCCGGGGCCCGCCGCAGCAGCCGGGTGGTGTAGGCGACGTCGACCTTGACGGTGACCGCCGCGGGCGCCTCGCAGCCGACCTGCTCCAGCCACCCGTCCGTCCCACCGCCGCGCCCGGTGGCATCCACGACCAGGTCGGCGGCCAGCACCTCGCCGTCCTCCAGCTCCACCCCGGTCACCGCGCCGGCGGCACCGGTCAGGCCGCGTGCCGTGGTCCGGTCGCGCACCGCCACGTTGGCCAGCGCGGTCACGCGCCCGCGCAGCGTGTGCTCCAGGAACGCGCGGCTGCAGGTGACGCTGAGTCTGCCGCTGGGGAAGCGCACCCGCAGCGCGCCCAGGTGGTGGAACAACAGGTCGGAGCCCGGATCGCAGAGTACCGCGCCGCCCGCCGCGAGCTCGTCGGTGAGTCCGGGGAACAGGTCCTCCAGCGCCGTCTGCCCGCCGATGAGCAGGGCGTGCGCATGACCGCCCTGCGGCACCGCGCGCCGGTCCCGCGCCTCCCGCGGCAGGACGTCCCGGTCCACGATCGTCACCCGGGTGAACCTGTCGCTCAGCACCCGTGCCGCGACGAGCCCTCCCACCGAGCCGCCGATGACCACCGCGTGCTCGCCGACCGCACCCACGCGCCCCTCCTCAACTCGCCGCGCCGCCAGGGGAATTCCTCCGGGCGCCGGGGCGAGTCTAGGCCCTGTCCGACCCTGCGCGTCTGCCGCGCGACGCCCTGCACGCTCCCCCAGGCTCCCAGCTTCGCTCGAGCAGGGGGGACCCCCGCTCGCCGCACCGGCCCCGGACCCGAGTACGTCCAGTACGGGGGCCTGGGGCCGGCCCGCCGGGAGCACGCACCGGACGACGCGCGGCCGCCCCTCGGGCGACGACGCGCATGGTCAGACAGGACCTGGGGCGACGGCCGGGTCGGCGCGGACATCCGGCGCGGTTGCCCGGGGCAGACCCGTCGCGGCGGGCGTCCCCGCACAGCCGCGTCCGCCGTGCGGCGCCCGGTCACCCAGCGGGCGACCCGCCGCCTGGGCGGGAGGGCCCGCCGTCACCTGCGCCGGCCGGCCGCGGACGGCCGCGGGACCCGGCGCGCGGTGACGCGGACGCCGGGCCCCGCGCGGGTCAGCGTGCGGCGGCGGGGCCGACCGGGGCGTCGCCGTGAGCGTGCCGTGCGGCGCGCGACACGGGGGAGCGGCCTGCGCGCAGGACGTGCAGGGACCGCCGCGCAGTCCACCCGTTCGGCTCAGACCGGATAGCAGCGTGCAGCGGGGTGTCACAGGCTGCCCATGGGGGTCCTCTGAGGATGGGAAATCCACTGACATGTCTGAACGACGACTGCCCGGCCTCTTCGGAACACGGTGCGTGATAGCGGCCGCACTGATGGTGGTGGCCATCGGTGCTCTGGTCAGTGCGTGTGGCAGCGAGGTCGGCGGTGACGCGGTCAGCAGGCAGGTGCCGGCCGCTGTGGCCCAGGCGGCTTCCGCGAAGTACACACCCTGCGGCAAACCGCCGGTGAGGCTGGAGAAGATCGACCAGGACTTTCTCAACGGGCTCGCGGCGGCCGGCGGGCCGCCGCTGTACGAACAGTCCTACGCGGCGGCCCGTGAGGTACTGAACAAGGCACAGGCCGGCCCCGTGAAGATGCTGCCCGCGCAGATCAGCCGGCGAACGGTGCCCGGGGGCCCGACCGGGCCGGTCTCCGTCCACGTCGTGCGGCCCGCCGGCGCCAGGGGCGCTCTGCCCGCCGTCGTCTACCTCCACGGCGGCGGCTGGGTGCTGGGCAACTTCAGGACCCATGAGCGCCTGGTCCGCGAGCTGGCCAACGGGGCACAGGCGGCCGTCGTCTTCGTCGACTACACCCCGTCGCCCGAGGCCCGGTTCCCCGTCGCCCTCGAGCAGGCGTACACCGTGGCCCGGTGGGTCGCCGCGCACGGCGATCAGATCGGCGTGGACCCCGCGCGACTCGCCGTGGCCGGCGACTCCGTGGGCGGTGACATGACGGCCGCCCTCACCATCATGGCCAAACAGCGCGGCGGCCCGCACTTCCGCCATCAGGTCATGCTCTACCCGGTGACCGACGCCGGCTTCGACACCGCCTCCTACCGTCGCTTCGCGCAGAACTGCTGGCTCGACCGGGCCGGCATGCAGTGGTTCTGGGACGCGTACGCCCCGAACGTCAAGGACCGCGCCAACCCGCTCGCCTCACCGCTGCGGGCCACGGTGGAGCAGCTGCGCGGCCTGCCCAGCGCACTCGTGATCACCGATTCCGACGTGCTGCGGGACGAAGGCCGAGCGTACGCCGCCAAACTCCGCTCGGCAGGAGTGGACGTCAGGACGACCCACTACGGCGAGATCACACACGACTTCATGATGCTCAACGCCCTGGCGCACACCCGGTCCAACAAGGAGGCAGTCGCGGAGACGACCGCGGTTCTCCGCAAGGCCCTGCGCGGCCCGGCCGGTTCTTCCTCCAGCAAGTGAGCGTCGGCCCCACCGCGGTACCACCCCGTGCGTGAGGCGAGCGAACCGGTCCGACACCGGAGCGGTGGGGGAGCCGGGTGGCGGCAGGACGGCCGGACGACCGCCCTGCCGCCACCCACCTTGCGCGGCTGGTCAGGTGGGGATGCGGCCCGCACAGGGTGGTGGACACGGTCGCCGGTGATCAACGCCTTGCGGTTGCTGCCGCGCAGTTCCACGGCGATCTGTCCCGGAGGTGTGGCCGCGGGCCGGGACGAGGACAACGCCCGGCGGCGCCTCACGCCCGAGGTCCGGCCCGTCGATGAGGTCGTACTGAGCGCTGTCATGTACGGGGCGGACGGAGTCGCGGAACACCTGGCGGCGGGCGTCCTCGCCGAAGAAGCAGCGCACCATTGCGGAGGCACCAAGCGTGCCCTACGGTTTACGCGCTTCAACCCCTCACCCACTCACAGGAGTTGAGACGGCGTGCCGTCCCTTGCGTCCGCCTCGACCGCATCGGCGGCTCCGACTCCTGGCGAGCCTCGGCGAACTCCGCGGCCCCTCGCGCCTCAGCCTCCCTGCCCTCCCGGCGACGGCAGCGAGAAGGACTTCCGGGAGGACTCTCATGCCAGCACTCGCCGCCCGCGCCGCAGCCAACCGTCGTGGCCACGCCGAGTGCGGCCGGGCACCGGCTCGCGGCAGCGGGGAGCGGCGTGGTGTGACCCCCGCCCGTCCCCGTTGGTACGCAGGCGATCCCGCTCGACGACACCCCCACCACACTCTGATCCGGAGGACTCAGTGGACCGCAGGACCCGACGGCCCGCTCACCGCGCCCTGGCCGCCGCCGTGGTCGCAGCCACC
Organism: Streptomyces sp. NPDC046831; assembly: GCF_040645305.1. Taxonomy (NCBI): domain Bacteria; kingdom Bacillati; phylum Actinomycetota; class Actinomycetes; order Kitasatosporales; family Streptomycetaceae; genus Streptomyces; species Streptomyces sp. NPDC046831. The sequence continues at coordinate 153,515 of NZ_JBEYXZ010000001.1, forward strand.
GCCGCACTCGGGGCGGCCTCGCCCCGTGCCGTCGCGGCGGACAGCACGGCCGGCGCGGGACCGGCCGCCCCGCCCGTGCCCCTGCGAGTGGCCACCTACAACATCCATGCCGGCGCGGGCCAGGACAACGTCTTCGACCTCGACCGCACGGCTGAGGCCATCCGGGACCTCGACGCCGACGTGATCGGGCTCGAAGAGGTCGACGTCCACTGGAGTGCCCGGAGCAACTTCACCGACGAGGCCCGGGAACTGGCCGGACGACTGCGCATGCGGGTCTTCTTCGCACCGATCTACGACCTGCCCCCGGCCGCACCAGGCGGGGAACGGCAGCAGTACGGTGTCGCGGTCCTCAGCCGCCACCCGGTGCTCGACGCGCGGAACCACGACATCACCCGGCTGTCCACCCAGACCCCCGATCCGGTGCCGGCCCCCGGGCCGGGCTTCGCCGAGGTGACGGTCAACGTCCGGGGCGCCTTCGTGCACGTGTACGCGACCCATCTCGACTACCGTCCGGACCCCTCCGTCCGGCGAGCCCAGGTCGACGACATGCTGGCCGTCCTGGCCGAGGACCGCGGACCGAAGGTCCTCGTCGGCGACTTCAACGCCGAGCCGGCCGCCCCGGAACTGGCGCGGCTGTGGGACCACTTGACCGACGCCGCTCCCAACGGCGGCAAGACCTGTCCGGCGCTCGACCCGGTCAAGCGCATCGACCTCGTGACCGTCTCCCCCGATGTCACTGTCGTCGGCGCGCACGAGACCGCGACCACGGCGTCCGACCATCGGCCGGTGGTCGCCGACCTGCTGCTGCGTCGTCGCGGCCGCGGACCCTCGTGAGGCACGGCCCGGGCAGCCGAAGCACCCGCTGCGCCCGCACAGCAGACCCAGCGGCCTTACCGCGCGACGGGCCGGCGCCGGCCGCGCTCCCCGGGGTGCCCCCGGGAGCAGCGGCGGCCGGTGCCGGTCCGCAGGGTCAGAGGCGGCCGCCGGGGACCACCGTGAAGGACGCCGGACCGGCCGGCAGGTTCACCGTGTACTGGCGCAGGTAGGTGTCCAGGAACGGCGAGCGGGCACCGGGGGTCGCCACGTCGTCCGACGGGTCGTCCAGGGCCAGTTCGAGCCTGGCGCCCTTGACGTCGATCCGCTGCCCCGAAGGGGTGTCGCGCCAGGATCCGGTCTGGATGGACCCGGTCTCCACGGCCAGGACGTGTCCGGCGGCCAGCGTCCAGTCGGTCGCCTTGAGGTCGACGGACAGCCGGCCCGAGCGCAGCAGGGACACCTGCTCGTCGAACATGACGGCGGTGCCGTCCGGGGCGACGTCGTACAGCTTGACCATGACGTTGCCCGCTCCCCGTGCGGTCAGGGAGATCCGCGGGGTGCCGGTGACGCGCACGCTCTGCCTGACCGGCTTCGACCAGACGAAGTAGCTCGAGGTGACCTCACCGGCGCTCTGCTGCTTCGCCAGCTGCCGGGCCAGCCCCTTGGGAGCGGGCTGTTCGGTCGCGGGCGCGTTCTCCATGTCCCACCGGCCCGACGGCTGGACGAGCTGCGGCGCCGTTCCGCCGGACGCCCCGAGGGCCGCGCGGGCCGAGGCTCCGCCGTCGTCGACGTAGGAGCCGCCGCGGAGCGGGAGGCTGACGGACCGTTCCACGACCGGCCACGTCCTCTGGGCGCGCCAGTGGGCGGTGGAGTCCTCGATGGCGTACGCCGGGTAGTGGACCTTCGGCTTGATGCCCTTGAGGTACTGGTCGTAGAAGGAGAGGGTCTCGTCGTACCAGCCCTCACGCCCCATGGCCAGGCGTCCGTCGCCGGTGCGGTCGCCACCGCGTACGTGGTCCCACTGGCCGAGCCAACCGCGCTCCGGCCCGACGTGGTTGCGGAGGTACTCCTCCATCTCCTCGGGCTTGGTGTTGTTCTCGATGAAGCCCTGGGTGACGAACAGCGGGGTGTCGGTGCCCCTGGCCATCTTCGCGAGGTCGCGCGAGGTCCAGTGGGGGTCCCGCCGGTCGGCTATCCGGTAGCCGGCCGAGTTCTCGGTGAGGCACTCCGGGTGGGTTTCCTCCCACCGTGCGTTGGACTGGTACCGGGCGTCGTCGTCGGGCATCGGCCGCGTCGTCGCGATGCCGTTGTAGGCGTCGGCGGTGCCGGTGACGTTCGGGCGGGGCACGCCGTTGGAGTAGATGTACGGGTACATGTCCCACAGGGGTTCCTGGGCGACGACGGCCTTGAGGGACCGCTGGTCCAGGTCGTTGCCGATGAGGCCCGTGACGGCGTCGTAGGACTTGCCGTACATGCCCACCGCCCCGGTGGACCACGGCTGGCGTGCGGCCCAGTCGATCGCGGCCTTCACGTCGGCCTGTTCGCCGGGGCCGCCCCAGTCCAGGCAGCCGGTGGAGCCGCCGAAGCCGCGCAGGTCCACCATGACGAAGGCGTACCCGTGGCGGAACAGGTCGGCGCCCTCGACGAAGTCCTGGAAGCGGGAGGAGGGGCCGGTGTGGGTCCAGCCTTCGGGCCCCGTCTGCCCGGAGTGCCCGAAGTAGGGGCCGATCGACAGGATGACGGGCACCTTGTGGCGCGGGTTCCGGTGCTCGGGCAGCAGGACGTCGGCGTGCAGTTCGGTGCCGGACCTGTCCGAGGACGGGAAGTAGTGCTGTGTCCAGACCGATCCCTCGGGGACGCGGTCGTTCTCCGCGTGCGTGACGGCGCGGGTCGCGGTGGCAACCACCGGCGTCCCGGCCGGTGACGCGGCGGACGGTCCGCTCGTCGCTCCGGGCGCCGCGGCGGAGGGGGCGGCGAGCACACCGGTCAGTGCCAGGGTGGTGACGAGTGACGAGGCGGCCCAGGCAGCCGCACGACGTCTCTTCACATGCTCCTCCCGAGATGGTGAGTTACTGGGTGGTGCAGGTGTACCGATCGAGCAGCGGCCCCTGACTTGTAGCAAACGGACCGGTGTTGGGCGGCCGGGCGCACGCGGAAAGCGGAGTCGACGGGCGTGAGCGCCGGCGGGAGCCGACGGCCAGCAAGCGTATGATCAGCAACAATGACCGTCAACGAGTCGGCACAGAAGGCCTTTACCGGCACGGACCCCCGGCCCGGTCGCGTCCGGGCCGAAGATAATCGGCGGGAGGACCGCCCCTGTCCGCCGCTGCGCCCGGCGGGCGATGAAATCCGCGATGCCGTCTCACCGCTCGGTGGGCCGGGACCTCGATGATCACGGGTGACCACAGCGAAACGATCACGGTGGCGGTGTCGCCGGAGGGGCTCTTCTCCTACCTCGCCGACGGAGCGGAATCTGCCCGCCTACCTGCCGCCTCTGACGTCCGCGCGGCCCCATGGCGGTGACCCGCTCACCGTCACCGCTGACACCGATCCGCCCGACGCCCCGGAACAGGACGTCACCAGCGAGGCGTGCATCCACGTCGTCGAGGACGGCAACAGCCCGGAGTGGGGTGCGCCGCGTCCGAACGACTACCACGGCCGGCTGCACATCCGCGGCGCGGGGTCCCCGGGCGGCCCTTTCCGCCCCGGCAACCCGGGCCCCGACCACGCCGCGTGGCTAGACGCGGTCCTGGAAGACGCAGTTCCACACGTGTGTGCCGGCGACGCTGCCGTCGGCGCGCACCGCCTCCAGCGTGTAGAAGTACGTGGCCCCGCGCGCGGCGGTGGTGTCCGTGTAGGCACGGGTGTCCGCCGGCAGCAGTCCGGCGTGCAGCGGCTCGTACGCCTTAGTGACCGCGTTCCACCGGCTGACCCGGTAGCCCGCCACGGTGCCGCACTCAGCCGTCTTGTCGCACCGCCAGTTGATGGACGGCCCGTCCTCGTCGGGTCCGCCGATCACGGTGCCGTACCCCAGGCTCCCGAGCTGCCAGTCCCGGGTAACCGTCACGGACGGCCGGACGTCCAGCTCGGTGGCCTCGACGACCTTGACGTTCGGGTCGGTCGGGGGCAGCGCGTTGTCCCAGCGGTCCTTGGCGACGACCGCGTACACGTACGTCTCGCCGTCGGGCAGGTCGCCGCAGAGGACCGCGACCGGATCGCTCTCGCCGTCCCGGCAGTCGGCGACGGTGAGCCACTTGACCGTGCCGTCGGCCTGCCGGGTGCCGGTCCAGGTCACGTAGCGGTCGACGTCGTCCTCGGGCGAGGCCGTCCAGCTCACCAGGACGCCGTCGGCGCGCGGGGTGGCCGTCACGCCGGTGACCGGGCCGGGCGGGACGGAGTCGCCGGTGCGGACCGACAGCGGGGCGGACAAGGCCGATTCGTTGCCGGCCGGGTCCACCGCCGCGACGGCGTACGTCACGTACGTGCCGGCGGGCATGTCCAGGTCGTGGCAGGTGCCGCCGGAGCTGGTCTGGTCGCTGCCCTCGGCGCAGGTCACGCGGGTGAGCGCGGCGGTGTCGAGCGTCCCTCCGGTCGACCGGTAGACGTGGTAGGTCCCGCCGTTGTCGAAGCCCTGGCCGAAGCCGTCGGGCTGCTTCCAGTACACGTCGGTGTATCCGCCGCGGACGACGGCACCGAGGTCGGTCGGGGACTTCGGCGGCGTGCGGTCGACGCCGTCGCCGGTGACCGTCGCGTACGCGCCCGGATTGCCGAGCGCGTCGAGGGCCCGGACCCGGTAGTAGCGGGTGGTGTTCTCCGGCGCGTCGGTCCGGTACGACGGCGTGGTCGTCGTGCCCAGCAGCGTGAACGGGCCGGCGGCCGCGGAGGCGGAGTACACCTCGTACGTCGCAGCCTCGGCGACCGGCTGCCAGTTCAGCGTGGCCCACCAGGCGTCGCTGACGACGGTGAGCCCCGTCGGAGCCGCCGGGCCCGTGCGGTCGACGGTGGTGGCGGTCACGTCGAGGCTGCCGGTGGACTCGCGGCCCGCCTTGTCGACCGCACGGACCTCGTAGAGCATGGTCTGGCCGGTGGCGGGCGGTGCGTCGACGAAGGTCGGGGAGGTGAGCAGGGAGGTACCGCTGACCTGGGTCCACTGGGTGGCGCTCAGCCGACGGTAGACACGGTACCCGGCGAGGTCCATCTCCTTGTTGGCGGACCAGCGGAGCGTGGTCTTCGCGGTGGTCCTGTCGTACGCGGCGGTGAGGCCCGTCGGTGCGAGCGGCTTGACCGTGTCGACGGCGGCCTCGGTGCGCGGGGCATACGTGAACGCGGCGTAGGCGTAGCCGGTCCAGGCGACGTAGTCGACGCGGAGGGTGTGCTTGCCGGCCGGGATGGTCAGGTCGACGGTCTTGCGGACGGTCGTGGAGACGTTCTTCCACATGTCGATCTTCCGCACGCCGTCGACGTAGACGCGCATGCCGTCCTGGGTGGCCGCGGAGAGCCGGAAGGGGCCACCGGAGCCGAAGTCCCGGGTGAGCGACCACCGGACGGAGAAGTTGTCGTTCGGCAGAGTGACGCCGGCGGGGTCGCCGTTGCCGTAGGTCTCGGCGATGGCCGAGTCACAGGCGGTCAGCTTGGGGGTGCCGCTGAACGAGGTGTTGGCGTAGTACTGCGCTGTCCAGGCCGGGGAGGCGCAGGTCACGGCCGCGGAGGCCGGGGCGGCGGTGATCAGGCCGCCGGTGGCGGCGAGCGCGGCCACCAGGGCCATCGCGCTCAGCCGGTTGCGAGTCATCACAGAGGGAGGGCCCTTTCCGGACCGACGTGGAACACGTGAAACGTTGGGACACCTGTGTGACTCGTGAGGCCGGGACACGGTTGCCCCGTCCCGGCACTTTTCCGGCCTGGCGTTCGACGTCGTCGGCATATGCCCCTCACCGGGCAGAAGCGCGGGACACAGCGCAAGGGCCTGAGCACCGACGGCGAGGATCACCGCAAGCTCCAGCGTGAGCCATGCGCTTTCGTCACCCGTCCGGGTGCGTTCGACGGCCACGGCACCGGTCTGTGCCAGGGCTGGGCAGCGCTGCCAAGGGGGCGTGCCGCAGCAGGACTTGGCTCCGGAGGTGGCCCGGTGGGGAGGAGGGCCACGGCCGGGCAGGCGCGCAGCGGCATCTGTCCGGTCCTAGGATGGTGTGACAGACGCACGGCTGTCAGCCGGCGCCCGATGCGGACACCGCGAGCGCGGTTCCGGTGGCACGGGGTCCCCGCCGCCGGGGCGCCCCTCGACGGCGGGGCTGAGACCAGAACCCCGGCCCGATTACGGCGGGCCGGGGTTCTGCATCAGGTGGGGTGCGTCATGCGGTCGGCTCAGTAGCCGCCCTTGTCGCCGCCCCGGTGGTCGTGGATGACGCGGAAGCTGCCCACGACCCCGTCGTGGACCCGCACGCCTTCGGTGCAGCCGGGCCTGACGCCGTTGCTGGAGCTGCGGGGGCCGACGGTGGCGATGGGCGCGCCGTTGTCGCAGGTCACTCCGCGGAAGACCTCCACGGTCTTCTTGCTGTCGTTGCGGATGTTGAGGGTCCTGGAGCCGAGGCCGCTCACGACGGTGATGCAGCCGCCCGGGCGGGCGTTGTAGGACCGCTCGTTGATGTGGATCCAGCCCTCGTCGTAGTCCTTGTCCTTTCCGCCGTGGTCGTTGCCCCGGTCGCCGCCGCGGTCGTTGTCGTTGTCGTTGTTGTTGTTGCCGCCGACGTCGCCGCCCGTGGGCGCCTGGGCGGGAGCGACGGCCTGGTGGACGGCGGCCGGGGCGGCCTGGGGAACCGGCGCGGCCGAGGCCGAGGCGTAGGTGATGCCGGTCGCGGTCAGCGCCGCGGCGGCCGCCACGGCCGCGGTGATCGCAGAGGAACGGGTCATGATCATGGCACTGCTCTCCTGTCTTGCAGTCAGAGAAGCCGGCTTGCGAGAGCCGACGTGTGATTAACGTACTAATAGGCCCCAAGGCTGTCATTTCGGTCAGGCCGGAAGTGTGCGCACCTGAGGGCCAATCGGGGTACCCCGGGGCGTGCGGGGGCTCGGCTGCGGGGAGCTCCAGGCTCCTCGAAGTAACCGCCGGCCAACATGAGTTGACGTGCGATTAGCCCTTCGAGGTGATGTCTGACGGCGGCTCACCCATGCGGCAGCGGATCGCCCGGAGCGGCCCGCGCGATGAGCCCTGGCGTGACGGATCGGACGGGCTCGCGGAACGGGGCGCGGGCGCGGCAGCCACTCCAGCCATGCGCTGGGTGTCATGGCGTGGCGCCGTACGACGGCGGGAGGGGAAGGTCACCGGCCGCGTCGGGGAAGGGGCCCGGGCGCGGGATCTGTGACGAGCAGTCACCCTGTGCTCGGGTTCGCCCGCGTTGTCGCGAGGTCGGTGCGGGCACCGGTTCAACGGCGTGGCGTGAGGGCGGCCCACACTTTCATGTGATAACAGCCTGTCAGCCCTACGGGTGGCGTCGAGACTTCTGCGGCGTGGCGCCGAGGGCGGGCGATCCTCAGGTGGTAATGCCCCTTCAGAAGACGGCGCTGCTCACCCGCGCGGGCCGCGCTGACGGTCCATCGGACGTCCGCCGTGGGAGTCGGTGACGCGGCGGTGTGCCCTCGTGCTCGTGGAACTCCAGCGCGCGACCACGTCGGCGGGGGAGGGGCGGGGCGAGCGCGGTGCGGACCTGCGGGGTGCTGACGCCGTGCCCGGAAGGATCGGCTGGGCACCGGCGGCAGATGTCCGAGGTCCGCGGCTGCGCACCCGTCATCGCCTGAGCGGATCGGTCGGCGTCCGGACAGAGATCAAGGGCCCACGGCGCCACGCTGGCGATCACCCTGTGGCCCCATCACCCCCAGCCGGGTCACCGAACGGCTCGCCCGGTGAAAGCGGGGCAGCCGGTTCTTTCTGTGCGGTGCCGTTCGGCATGCCGGACGGCATGTGGCGAAAAAGCACCCTCGGGCTGCGCACCACCTCGCCCGGGCGCGTCGGCCGGACAGCGCCGGGAAGGCACCCGCCCGCGGCTCGCCGGCCCCATCACCATGTCGATCATCAGAGCAGCTCAGAACCAGTGAATGGTCAGGCGCGACCAGTGCTGCACGCCTTACACGGCGAGCGATACACGGCAGTATGAACCTTTCGTCCGTTTGTTCACTTCAGGAACTCTTCCCGGTAATTGTCACCTTCCTTAACAGGCGGGCCACCGTCCGAAACCTCTTGTTGACGGAGTGAATTCTCGCGGTCTACCTTGATCCACGTATTCGGCGAGTGCACATGCGAAGCTTGGAGGGGCATTTGACCACCACCGCTCAAGGCGTGACGAACTATCGATTAACCGAATCCGAGGCGGCCAAGACGCGAGAATTATCAGCACTCGCGGCCCGCCTCTCCAACTCACCCCCCATCGTCATTTCGGGACTTCTGGTCGATCTCCCCGAAGGAATGCGGAAATCCCTGATCGACTTCGGAACGGATAGCGGAGCGAGCGGACATTTCCTGCTCCGTGGTCTCAATGTGGAAGACCTTCCGGACACGCCCGTGGTCCACGGAATAGCGGCTCTCGACAGCCATTTCACGAACGGCACCCTGATGCTGGTCGCGGATCTTCTCGGTTCCCTCGTCGGATACCACGACGAGAAGTCGGGGGCCCTGTTCCACGACGTGCACCCGGTTCGCGGCGAGGAGCACCGCATCGAGAACAGCGGCTCGGTCGCCTTCGACTTCCACACGGAGAACGTGCACCACCCCCTGCGGCCGGACTTCCTGGGCCTGCTCTGCCTGCGGCAGGACCACGAGGCGATCGCCGCCACCCGGGTGTCGTCCGTGCGTGACGCGCTGCCGCTCCTCGCCGAGGAGCAGGTGGCGGAACTGCGGAAACCGCAGTTCCACAGCCTGTACCCGACGTCCTTCACCCGGAACACCGACGGGCCGCGGCCCTCGTCGGGACCGCACCCGGTGGTCTTCGGCCCCCCGGAGCGGCCTTTCATCCGCTTCAACTCGCACAACACACGGGCCTCCGACCCCGCCGGGCAACTCGCGCTGCGCGCCCTGACCGAGGCGCTGGAGAGCGTCTGCCGCGACCTGGTGCTCGCCCCAGGCGACCTCGTCGTCCTGGACAACCACGTGGTGGTGCACGGCCGCAGCGCCTTCCAGCCCCGCTACGACGGAAGCGACCGGTGGCTGCGCCGCTTCTACTCCCTGCGCTCCACCCCGCTGTGGGCCCAGCGCATGATGCGCCACCCGCGCGTCCTGCCCGCGATGGCGGACATCCGCGGAGTCGTCTGACCCAGGGCGGGTGGTCCGGCCCCGGGAAGGCGGGCGCCGGCCGTCACATGAACGAATGAGGAAAAGTGGATCTGTACGAGGTGCTCGGACTGCTGCTCGCCGCGACGGCAGCCGGGTGGGTGGACGCCGTCGTGGGCGGGGGCGGGGTGCTGCTGATCCCCGTACTGCTGCTGACCTTCCCGCAGTACCCGCCCGCGACGGCGCTGGGCACGAACAAGATCGCCGCCGTGATGGGCACCGCGACCGCCGCGTACATGTACCAGCGGCGCACCCGGCTGGACCGCTCGGTCCTCCTGCCGGCCGCGGCGCTCGCCGTCCCCTTCGGCGCACTGGGCGCGCTCTCCGCGGCCAGCGTGCCCACCGGATACTTCCGGCCCGTCATCATGGCCCTGCTCGTCGCGGTGGCCCTCTTCGTCGCCTTCAAACCGTCATTCGGCGTGCAGCAACTGAAGACGGTCGTGACCCGGCGCCGCCGCGTCACGGCCATCCTCCTGGCGGGTGTCGGAATCGGATTCTACGACGGAGTCTTCGGCCCCGGCGTCGGCACCTTCCTCATCATTTCCTTCACCACACTCCTGGCCACCCAGTTCCTGGAGAGCGCGGCCATGGCGAAGGTCATCAACGCCTCGTCCAACCTGGGCGCCCTCGCCTTTTTCGCCTGGCAGGGAAACGTTCTGTGGGCCATCGGGCTCGGTATGGCGGTGGGCAATATCACCGGAGCCATGATCGGCTCGCGCACGGCCATGAAAAGGGGCTCTGGATTCGTACGGATCGTATTGGTTCTCGTGGTCACCGGAATGGTGATCAAGATGGGATTCGACCAGTTCACGTAAGTGAATCCCCGTGTCGCCCGAGAAAAGCATCGACGAACGGCGACCGGCGAGATCGTAGACAGGAATCAGGAGATCGCATGGCAAGGGAACTCTCCGCTCTGCTGACCCTGCCCGACTTCGAGCGGGCGGCCGACTCCGTGCTCGACGCCGCTTCCTGGGCGTACGTCGCGGGCGGCGCCGACACACAACTCACGGTGCGCGCCAACACCGAGGCCTTCGACCAGGTGTGGCTGCGGCCCAAGGCACTCGGCAGCGTGAGCGACAAGCCGGACACCTCGGTGACCGTCTTCGGGCAGCGGCTCGACCTGCCCGTCCTGCTCGCCCCGACCAGCCCGCAGCGGCTCCTGCACGACGACGCGGAGATCGCCACCGCCCGCGCGGCCGAGGCCTCGGGCTCGCTCTCCATCGTCAGCACCGACAGCCACCACGCCTTCCCCAAGGTGGCCGGGTCCATCGAGGGCGGCTGCTGGTTCCAGCTGTACGCCTACCGGTCCCGCGAGGACGTCGCCGCGACGATCGCCCTGGCGGAGGACGCCGGGGCGACCGCTCTCGTGGTGACCGTCGACGCCAGCCACGCGGCCCGCCGTATCACCACCCGCCGGGCGGGCTTCCGCACCCCCGCCCACGTCGACTTCGGCAACCTGCGCTCGCTCGGCATCCTCACCGGCGCGATTCCGGACGGCGCGCGCATCGATCGCCTCCCCCTGACCTGGGAGGACCTCCAATGGATCCGGAGCCGGACCGGGATACGCGTGGTGGTGAAGGGCATCCTGCGTGCCGAGGACGCCCAGCGGTGCCTCGATCTCGGGGCGGACGGCGTGATCGTGTCCAACCACGGCGGCCGCCAGCTCGACGGCGCGGTACCCAGCCTGGTCGCGCTCGAACAGGTCGCGGAGGCGATCGACGGCCGCGGTCTGGTCCTGATGGACGGCGGCATCCGGTCCGGGATCCACGTCGTCAAGGCGCTCGCGCTCGGCGCCGACGCCGTGTGCATCGGACGGCCCTACCTGTGGGGCCTCGGTCTCGCCGGACAGGAGGGCGTCGAGGCGGTCCTCGACCTCCTCAAGGAGGAGATCGAGGACACCCTCCGCCAGCTCGGCGTGGACTCGGTCGCCGACATCGGCCCCGACTTCGCGACCCGGGGCTGACCGCCCATGGGCCCTCTCGACCTCGCGCCCGTCGCGCCCGCCGCAGGCGCCGCACCGTCCGCACTCGCTCTAGGAGACGACCTGTGACCGTCCGGACCGTCCACTTCTCTCGCGGTATACCCCCGCTCGAAGCGATCCCCTCCGCGGCCATCGCCGAGCACACCTCCGCGATCCTCGCCGCGGAGCCCGACCGGGTCTTCCAGTACGCGCCCATCGGTCACCACACCGGTGACCAGGAACTGCGCGAGCAGCTCGGCAAGTTCCACTCCGTCGACCCCGAGCGGATCTTCGTCACCAACGGCTCCCTGCAGGCCCTCGACCTGCTCGCGGCCCACCTGCTGCGCGACGCCGTCCGGCCGCGGGTCCTGGTCGAGGCACCGACGTACGACCGCGCCGTGCAGATCTTCGAACGGCATGGGGCCCAGGTGTCGGGCGTGCCGCTGCGGCACGACGGCATCGACGTGGACGCCCTCAGGGAGCGGCTGCGCGCGGAGGTGCCCGCCTTCGTCTACGTCATCCCGGACTTCCAGAACCCCAGCGGCGTGACCACGAGCGAGGACAAGCGCCGGGAGCTGGTGCGGCTCTCCGCCGAGTACGGCTTCACGATCCTGGAGGACATCCCGTACCGCGAGCTCCGCTTCGGCGGCACCGCGCCCACGTCGCTCGGTGAGCTGGCCGAATCGGTCGACGGGGCCCGGGTGTTGACCATCGGCTCGCTGAGCAAGGTGCTGAGCCCCGGTCTGCGCGTCGGCTACGTCATCGGGCCGGCCGACACGCCCCGCGCCCTCGCGGCGCTGGCCGAGGGCACGTATCTGTCGCCGGCCCCGCTGCTCCAGACGATCGCCGCGCGGACGCTCGCGAACGGTCTCGTACGGGAGAACGTCGACCGCGTACGGGAGTTGCTGCGGCCCCGGCACGACGCGGCGGTCGAGGCGGTGCGGCAGACGCTGGGCGAGGTACAGCTGTGCGTGCCCGAGGGCGGCTACTACGTCAGCGTGCACCTTCCCGTCCGCACCGACGAGGCGTCCTTCCTCGCGGCTGCCCGGGACGACGGGCTCGCCCTGACGCGCGGTTCGGCCTTCTACCCGGCCGACTCCGCGCCTCCCACCGGCACCGTTTTCCTCCGCCTGCCGTTCCAGGCACTCGACCCCGATGAATTCGCGGAGGGCGTCCAGCGGCTGGCGGCCGCCGCCAAGTGAACGGCGTGAGGTCCGGCCGGAGCTGAGGCAACGGCACAGGACCAGGCCCGACAGGGCACCGCTCGCTCAGCGACGTCAAGAACAGCCGATCGCTGAGCGAGCGGCACGAGAGACCGAGAGAGGGATCGCAAGGTGGACGCCAGGGGGGCGGGAACCGACAGCCGGACGAGTGACAGCAGCAGGGCCGGGGCCGGCGGGCGAGCCGGGGCCGGCAGCCCGAGCGGCACCCCCGAAGCCGGCCGCCGGCCCGGTGGCGGCAACGACGCCGAGGCCGACGACCGGCGCGGTGACGGCGGCAGCCCCAGCGGCGAACTTCCGGCCCGCCGCCGGACAACCTGCGGCAGCGAGGCCGGAGTCGACGACCGGGCCGGGGGCAGCGGCTCGAGCGGCGAGCCCGAAGCCGACACCGAGGTCGACGGGTGGGCCGGGGACGGCAGTCCGAGTGGTGGTGGCCGTGGCCGTGGCCGGCGTGGCCGTATGGGGGGCAGACCGGGCGGTAGTGGGGCGGAGCGGCGTCGGGTTGGGCGGGACGCTTCCGTTTCCGCTGTGGTCGCCGGGCTCGTCGCGGTCGTGGTGTCCTGTTCAGGTCCGCTGGTGATCGTGCTCGCCGCGGCGGAGGCCGGGCGGCTCAGCGGTGTGCAGACCGCGTCCTGGGTGTGGGCCGCATGTGTCGGTAGTGGTGTGACGTGCGCGGCGCTGAGCTGGTGGACCCGTATGCCGGTGATCACCGCCTTCTCGACGCCCGGCGCGGCGGTCCTGGTCGGCAGCCTCGGTCAGTACTCGTATCCCGAGGCGATCGGCGCGTTCCTGGTCACGGGCCTGGCCATGGCCCTGATCGGGGTGACGGGCGTCTTCGGGTGGGCGATGCGGCGCGTGCCGCCCGGCGTGGTGGCGGGCATGCTCGCGGGCGTACTGTTCTCGTTCGGGGCCGGGGTGTTCTCCGCGCTGGACAGCATCCCCGTACCGGTACTCGCCTCCCTCGTCACGTACTTCGTGGTCAAGCGACGCTCAGCGCGCTACGCGGTGGCCCTCGCCCTTCTCGCCGCCGTGCTCGCGGCGGCCGCGGGACCGGGTATCCATGCACCGGCGGGTGACATCACCCCGGCCGTCCCGGTGTTCACCTCCCCCGACTTCTCGCTCCAGGCGATGGTGGGCATCGCGGTCCCGCTGACCGTGGTCACCATGGCGTCGCAGAACGCCCCCGGCCTCGCCGTGCTCGCCGCCTTCGGCTACCGCCCGGACGACCGCGTGCTGATCGGTGTCACCGGGCTCACCACGACGGCACTCGCGCCGTTCGGCGGACACGGGATCAACCTGGCGGCCATCACCGCCGCGATCTGCACCGGCGAGGAGGCCCACCCCGATTCCCGGCGCCGCTATGTCGCGGGCATGGCCTGCGGCTTCTTCTACCTCCTCACCGGGATCTGCGGAGCCACTCTCGTGGGGCTGTTCACCGCGCTGCCGGCCGACCTGGTCGCCGTCATCGCCGGGGTGGCGCTCCTCGGCACGTTCTCCACGAGCCTCGCCCAGGCCGTCGCCGACGAGCCGGGCCGGGACGCGGCCGTGGTGACCTTCCTGACGACGGCGTCGGGCGTCACCCTCGGTGGCATCGGCGCGTCCTGCTGGGGCCTGGTCCTGGGCCTGGCCACCCACGTGACGCTCACCGTGCGGGGACAGTCCCGCCGCCCCGACCACGACCGCGTTTCTCCTTGACCACGGCCGCTACCGGCTGCCGGTGGACGAGGTGCCCACCGGCCCCCCCGCTGCGCGCACGCTGACGGCCGCCCGACCGCCGTGTCTGATGCGGACGTGCGGGGCAGCGGCGGCGGAATCGAAGGTTCCCGCTCCGTCACGGGCGCGGTGTGACGAGGACGGCGGTCATGTCGTCGGGGAGAGCCGTGCGCGCACCCATGCGGGATCGGGGTTGGTGTACGGCCGGCCCGCCACCATGACGGTCGGCACAATCTCGTCGCCGTCGTTGGCCGCCCGCACCACCGCCGCCGCGGCGGGATCGCGCCCGATGTCGACCCAGTGCAGCCGGTGGCCGCTGCGGCCCAGGCGCAGCCTCAGGCGCAGGCAGTACGTGCAGCCCGTGCGCCAGTACACGATCGGCCGGCCGTCGGCCTCGCTGCGGCGCTGTGCCTCCGCCGCACTGATGGAGCGGGGGAAGACCAGTGGCGACTGAAGCCACGCGAACAGGACGAACACCAGCGTCAGGAGCGCGGCGGCGAAGAAGCGCCCCTCGGCGAGCAGCGGGGCCGTCGCGAATGCGCCGCAGACGACGAACAGCGTCGGCAAGTACCAGGCGCGTGTCATGCGCGCACCCTACGGGGAGCAGCAGGCCCGCCGTCACACTGCGGCACCGGCCTCCGTGCCGATCTGACCCGGTCTCCTGGCCAAGCCACCCCGCGCTGGTACGGCGAGGTCTGTTTTCGGACGGCGCGCGGGCCTACGCTACTGAAACGACCGTTTCAGTAGTGATGAGGGGAGTCATGATGAGGCAGCGCGACGTGCTGGTGCGGCGTCTGGGCCGTCCCGGCGACCTCGGCTGGGTCGTCCAGGCGCACGGCGAGCTCTACGACCGTGAGTTCGGCTGGGACACCCGCTTCGAGGCGCTCGTGGCCAAGATCGTGGCCGGCTACGCCCAGGCCGGGGACGACGAGCCGCAGGCGGCCTGGATCGCGGAGGTCGACGGGGAGCGGGCCGGCTGCGTCTTCTGTGTCCGTGCCGACGAGACGACGGCCCAGCTCCGGCTGCTGCTGGTCGCTGAGAAGGCCCGCGGCCTGGGGCTGGGCGCGCGTCTGGTAGAGGAGTGCCTGCGCTTCGCACGCGAGGCCGGGTACCGGACCATCACCCTGTGGACCAACGACGTCCTCGCCTCGGCCCGGCGCATCTACCGGAAGCACGGCTTCGAGCTGGTCGCCGAGGAACCCCATCACAGCTTCGGGCGCCATCTCGTGGGCCAGACCTGGCAGCGCGCGCTGTAGTGCGCACGCCCGCGTGCCCGGCCGGCCCCGGCCCGGCCCCGGCCCTCGTGGCCGGCCGGTCGGGAAGCGCGCCGGCCGTCCGCCCGGCCGCGGCGCGCCTAGGCCCCGTGGGCGTCCCCGCTCACCGCCCGGCCGGGGCAGGGCTCGCCGTCACCCCGCTGCCCGGCGCGCCGGCGACCCCGGGCGGCTGTCCGAGCTCACCAGGCCGGGGACCGTGGCCGTCAGCCGGCCCAGTTCTTGTCCATGTCCAGGTCACCCTCGCGCCGCTGGGTGAAGGAGAACCAGTTGCCGGAGTCGTCACGGAAGAGCGCTTCGATGCCGTAGGGCCGCTCCTGAGGCTCCTGGAGGAACTCCACACCTCGGTCCTTGAGCCGCTTGTAGTCACCGTGGATGTCGTCGGTGGCCAGCACACCGGCGCCGAGGGCACCCTTGGTGATCAGTTTCCTCATCATCTCGGCCGACTCCGGGTCCATCGAACCCGTCCCGGGCACCATGAGCGTCAGCTCCACGTCCGGCTGGCCGGGGGCGCCGACCGTCAGCCAGCGCATCCCGCCCTCTCCCATGGTCATGTCGGTACGGACTTCCAGACCGAGCTTGTTCGTGTAGAAGTCCTTGGCCCGGTCCTGGTCCAGGACCCAGACGGTGGTGATGGCGAGCCCCTTGATCATGGCTTCTCCCTGTGGTGCGAACCGTGCTTGCACTGCCACGGTAGGCAGGACGCCGATCAGCCCGCTTCTCAGGAATTGCTTCGTCGCGCCTGCTCGGCGCCGGCCCGGAAGCCGCCGGCCCACAGCATGGCGTAGCACCCGGGTATGAGCGCCGCGCCGCGGCCGACGTGCCGGGCGCGGTACCCGCTGGGGGTGAGCCCCGTCCAGGCCTTGAACCGGGCCGAGAACGTGCCGACGCTGCTGAAACCGACGAGATGGCAGATCTCGGTCACCGACAGGTTGGCGGTGCGCAGCATCTCCTCGGCGCGCTCGATGCGGCGGTGGGTCAGGTACTGGCCGGGCGTCTCGCCGTACGTCTCCTTGAACGCCCGGATGAAGTGGTAGCGCGAGTAGCCAGCGTGGGCCGCGACCGCCCGCAGGTCCAGCTCCGGGTCCGCCCAGTCCCGGTCCATGGCGTCCTTGGCGAGCCGCAGCTGCCGCATCTTGTCCATGGTGCCGATGGTGGCACGGGGGTCCGACAACGACGCCGGGCCGGATCGCGGCCGACGGCTCGGACTCGGGAGGCGGTCTCAGGCCAGCCGGTCGAGCTGCATGCGCACCGCGGCGGTCGAGCGTGTGACATCGCCGGTGGCGAGCAGGTCCAGCAGTGCCCCGCGCAGAACGGCGAGCACGAGGGTCCGCTGCGCGATCCCCTCCTCGGTGTCGCGGACGTCGGCCGTCTGGCTGCCGGCCAGCAGGCGCAGCCAGTCCTCGACCGTGCTGCGGGCGAAGCCCGACCAGGGCCCTTCGGGGTCGACGAGGGAGCGGGCGTAGCTCTCCACCCACAGGGTCAGCAGGGCGCGGTGGGCGTCGTCGGCCAGCCATCGCCACAGCCCCTGCGCGGCCGACCGCAGACCGCCTGGCTCACCCTGCGTGCCGGCCATCCGGCGGATGAGGGCGAGCTCGTCGGCCCGTGCCCGCTCGAGCAGGGCCCGGATGAGGCCGTCCTTGCTCCCGAACAGGTACAGCAGGACGCGCGGACTGGACCCGATCTCCTCCGCGAGCGGCCGCAACGACAGATCACCGAGTCCGCTGCGCAGCGCGTAGGCGTAGGCCGCTTCCAGCAACTCCTGCTGCCGCGGGGACGGGCTCACTCCGGGACGGGTCACCTCGCCAGTCTACTGAAACGTCCGTTTCATACTGGCGTGGTTGACCGTGACTGATCGTCAGGCGTTGCCGTACGCCCGATCGTGCCCGCCCCGCGGGGGCGGTGGTCTCGCCGGAACGACGAGGTCACCGCCCCCGCTTCCGAGGCCGCCGCCGGGTACGGGGGGCGCGGGGCGGGGCGTGTGAACGGTGCGGTGGGGGTCAGGACTTGACGATGCTGCGCACGTTGTCCAGCGAACCGCAGTTGGCCTTCAGATGGCGTTCGCGCTCCTGCAGGAATGCCACGCCGAGTTCCTGGCGCCGCTCCATGGCCACGTTCTCCCGTGCTCCGTTGAGGACGGTGCGTTCCTCTTCGTCCGCGTGGTGGGTGACGGCTTCCACGAGCGCTTCCAGTTTCTCGTCCCATTCCTCGGAGCCGATCTCCTCGACCTCGAGGAGCTCCAGGAGGGCCTGGTTGCCCTCGTCGTGCTCGTCCTCCCCGTGTTCGACCTCTTCGTCGTCGATGTTCTTGTACCGCTTCAGGGCGGGGTAGACCTTGGCCTCCTCGGCCAGTGCGTGCGCGATCAGGAGGTCCGCGAACTCCTGCAGCGCGGCCGCCCGGTCGGCCTCGATGCTCCGCATCTGGCGGAAGAGGTCTTCCATGCGCCGGTGGTCCTGGAGGATGAGGTCGACGACGTCGTGTGTCTCGGCCATGGGACGGGCACGCCTTTCGTTCGGGGGATCGGGCCACTTCCGCTTACCCTCATCCCGCCGTTTTGAGCGCTCCGGGCAGCACGCCTGCCGCCGCCGGCGCCGTCCGGTGTGGGCCTGCCGGGTGGTGGCGACGCCGATGCGCCGGGGCGGCCGTCGTCGCGACGGCCCGTGCCGCTCATGGAGCCGGCGGTCGGCGGGCGACCACGGACAACGGCGTGCGGCGGTTTCCGCACGTCGGACAGGTAAGACCCGCAGGGTCTGAAGTGTGTCCGACCAAGTCTTGGACAGTCTCAAGTCTGGTTCCTAGGGTCGAACACGTCAGCACGACGGACCCGCGCACCGGGCGCGGAGACCACATCCGTCGTCGTTCCGCACAGCAAGGAATGCGCACCATGTCGATCAGGTCTTTCCTGCCGGGCCGTCTGGGCTTCGGTACTGCTCCGCTGGGCAACATGTTCCGGGCGATCCCCGACGAGGAGGCCGCGGCGACCGTGGACGCCGCGTGGGAGCAGGGCATCCGCTCCTTCGACACCGCTCCTTTCTACGGCGCCGGCCTGTCGGAGATCCGCCTCGGCGAGGCGCTGGCCGGCCGGCCGCGTGACGAGTTCGTCCTGAGCACCAAGGTCGGCCGCGTCATCCTCGACGAGGTCGAGGACCCCGGCGCCCGGGACCTGGGGGAGAAGGGCGGGCTGTTCGAGCACGGACGCCCGAACAGGATCGTCAACGATTACTCGGCGGACGCCACGCTGCGTTCGATCGAAGACAGTCTGAAGCGGCTGAGGACGGACCGGCTGGACATCGTGTGGGTGCACGATGTCGCGCAGGACTTCTACGGCGACGAGTGGCTGGCGGCGTACGAGAGCGCCCGCACCGGCGCCTTCCGTGTCCTGCAGAAGCTGCGCGACGAGGGCGTGATCAGGGGCTGGGGCCTGGGTGTCAACCGGGTCGAGCCGCTGGAGCTGACGCTCGACCTGGACGAGCCGAAGCCGGACGCCTTCCTGCTCGCCGGCCGCTACACGCTCCTGGACCACGAGCGCGCCCTGCAGCGGCTGCTGCCCGCCGCGCAGGCGCAGAACGTCGACATCGTGGTCGGCGGGCCGTACAGCTCCGGTGTCCTGGCCGGCGGGCAGCATTTCGAGTACCGGAAGGCACCCGCCTCGGTCGTCACCAAGGTCGAGCGCATCAAGGCCCTCGCGGGCGAGCACGGCGTGGGCGTCAAGGCGGCCGCGCTGCAGTTCTCCCTGGCCCACCCGGCGGTCGCCGCGGCGATTCCCGGTGCCTCCCGGCCCAGCCGCATCGCCGAGGACGTCGCCGCGCTCGGCGAGGACGTCCCGGCGGCCTTCTGGACGGCTCTCCGTACGGAGGGGCTGATCGCCCAGGACGCCCCCGTGCCCAGCGCCTGACTCCCACTTCACCCTCAGGAGATGACAACCATGGCGACGACCAGCGCGACCATCGACCTTCCCGTCCCGGCCGACCGGGTCTGGCAGCTCATCGGCGGCTTCGGCTCCCTGCCCGACTGGCTGCCCTACATCCCCGAGAGCGGGCTCAGCGAGGGCGGCCGCGTGCGCAGCCTCACCAACGAGGAGGGGGACGTCATCGTCGAACGCCTCGAAGCGTTCGACAACGACGCCCGCACGTACACCTACTCCATCCTCCAGGCGCCGTTCCCCGTCACCGGCTACCGCTCCACCCTGACCGTGCACGAGGTGGACGGTGACCGGAGCCGGGTGGAGTGGTCGGGCACCTTCACCCCGGCGGGAGCGAGCGAAGAGGAAGCGATCGCCCTGTTCCACGGCGTCTACACCGAGGGGCTGGCGGCGCTGAGGGAGACGCTCCAGGCGTGAGGGCGGACACGGGACGCCCGGTCGCCGCCGCCGGCTTCGCACGGCGGCGGCGACCGGCCCCGTGGCGCGGGGCCCGCGATGCGTGCAGGCTCCTCGTCCGACCATGACTCCGTGCACCTCGGCACGTCCCGCGCCCGCCGCGGCCGCTCGCAATGCGTCGGATTTCATTGACGCGTCGGAAGCTTCCGGCATATCCTTTCGGCATGCCCACCGACGTGTTCGGCGTGCTGGCCAATCCGGTACGCCGCAGACTCCTGGAGCACCTGCGCGAAGGGCCCCGCTCCACGGGCGAGCTGGCCGCACTCTTCGAGCTGGGGAGGCCCGCCGTCTCCGAGCACCTGGCAGTGCTGCGCACCGCCGGACTGGTACGCGAGGAGCCGCGCGGCCGGCACCGCTACTACCACCTCGAACCCGCCCGACTGGCCGAAGTGAGCCAGTGGCTGCACCCGTTCGAGCACTACTGGCAGCAGCGCCTGGACGCCCTGGCCGAACTCCTGGACGAGGAGAACGAGACATGACCGAGAACAACACGATCACCTGCGAGAAGTTCCTGCCCCACCCCCCGGCGGCGGTCTGGCGGGCGCTGACCGACCCCGAACTCCACGCCCGCTGGTGGGCCGCCGGCGACGTCCGGCCCGTCGTCGGACACCGCTTCACCCTCGACATGGGGAACTTCGGCAGCCAGCCCTGCGTGGTGACCGAGGTGGACCACCAGCGCCTGCTGGCCTACCGGTTCGCCGAGGGCACCCTCGACACCACCCTCACCTGGCTGCTCCAGCCGGAGGACGACGGCACCCGCCTCCTCCTGACCCACTCCGGTTTCGACCTCGACTCCCCGATGGGCCGACAGGCCTACGACGGGATGGGCAAGGGCTGGCCCCACGTGCTGGACCGCCTGGGCACCGTCCTGGCCGAAACCGCCTGACCCCAGCCTCCTCCCGGGTGCCGGCCACGCGGCCGCTTCGACCGACGGCGGTGCGCCGTCGTGCCGCTCCCGTCGAGCCCCACCGTCCGGCGCGGGCGGTGGGGCCGCTCGTGCCGGAACAGGACTCGTCGGGTCAGGAACGGTTTCCGTACGGGAGGTGAGGGGCGAACGTCCGCCATAAGTACGCTTCGGGGGTAGGGTGTTCGGTCTTGGAGTCCTGGAGGTGCCGGCATGTCCGAGTTGTTCGACGCGGTCGACGCGCTGGTCGCGTCCCGGGCCTCGTTGCCGCCGCCGGAGGAGCGCAGGCGGCTACGGAAGGCCCACGGTCTGACGGTCGAGGAAGTGGCCGCGGCGCTCAAGGTCCGACGGGCGACCGTGAGCGGCTGGGAGGCCGGCAAAACGGAGCCGCGGCCGCCGGAGCGCGACGCCTACGCACGGCTGCTGAACAGGCTCGGCGAGCTGTATCCCGCCCCCGCCGGCGAGACCGCGCCCGCCCCGGAGCCGGCGGTGCCGCAGTCGTTCACGGACGAGCCCGTCCCGGCCACGGACCCGCGGACCGCGTCAGCGTCACTGGCCTCGGCAGCGCCGGCCACGACGGCTTCCGACCACACCCGGCCCCGCCCCGCGACCGGCAGCGCGCCGGCCGGCGCGTCGCGGCCGGCACGGACGAGTGCACCGTCGCCGACGCCGCGCCGTCCGGGCGCGGGGAGGGCCGCCCCGGCCGGCACCCCCGCGGGCGCCGACCCGCGCTTCGAGAACGGCCCGCTCGCGGTCGTCGACGTCGATGACGGCCAGGTCGTGGCGTACTGCGCCGGCGGCCTGCTCCTGGACGTGCCCGCCAAGTCCCTGCCGGCCCTGGTGGAGTGGACGCTGAAGGAGGCCGGGCTCGGGCAGCCGAAGCTGGTCGGCCCGGGCAAGGACGCCGATCCGCTCCTGGTGCTCACCGAGGCCGCCCTGGAGCGGTACGGCCTGCCCGTGGCCCTCACGGAGGAGGAGCGGCTGGCGGGCCGGCTGCCGGAGGGCCACAAGGTCATCAGGCAGCTGGCCCGCGCGGAATGGAAGCTGACCCGGCGCGGGTTCGGGCCCTGGGCGCGGATCTACCGCCCGGCGCAGGGCTCGGAACGCAACTGCGTGCAGCTGTGCATCCCGTCGTGGAACGCGCTCGACGCCCGGCACTGGGGCAACGCCGCCGAGCTTCCCCCGGCGGACCTCGCCCGGCTGCTCGGCACCTACGCGGCGCGGGTGATGACGCCGCGTGGGTCGACCGCCGTGACCGGCCTCGAGCTGATGACCGCCCTGCACCCGCCGACCCGCGCCTCCGAGCCCGACGAGACGGGCACGCGGCACAGCGTGCACAACCCCGGATCGCTCGGCAAGGACCCGGTCGACCCGGCGCCCTGCGAGGCCCCCGACGGGCACCCGCTCCTGGCGGACCTGCCGCGCTTCCACCGCCGCACACCGGCGGAGGTCCTCGCGGAGGAGGCCTGCGACTGGGCCCGCCCGCTCACCGACGACGAGTGCACGAAGCGGTTCCTGGTCGGCATCGACGTCAACATGGCCTTCGCCGCCGGCGCCAACGGCCTGGTCGTCGGCCTGGGCGCGCCCACCCACGTCGAGCGGCCGCCGTTCGACGCCAAGTTGCCCGGCTCGTGGCTGGTCGACCTGTCCCACGTCGACCTGTCGAGGGTGAAGGCCGGCAAGGAGTGGGTCCAGCTCGACGCCGGGCTGCTGCCCAGCCCGTTCACACCGTCCGGCGAGCGCCCCGCAGGACCGGCCTGGTACGCCACGCCGACCGTCGCCTACGCCGTCGAGCTGGGGTACGACGTCACCCCGCTCGAGGCCTACGTCCGCCACGAGAACGGCCGTTACCTGGACGCCTGGTACAACCGGCTGCGCGACGCCTACGTGGTCACCATGGCCGAGCTCGGCGTGCCCGCCGACGCGCCACCGGAGGAGTTCCTGCGGGCCATGGCCGGCCACAGGGACCGCGACCCCGAGCTGGCGATCGTGGTCTCGGCGATCAAGGCGACCGTCAAGGGCGGCATCGGCAAACTGCGTGAGCGGCCGCGCGGCGAGGGCTGGAAGCCCGGCCGGCCCTGGCGCGCCCTCGCCCGCCCCACCTGGCGCCCGGACATCCGCGCCGCGGTCATCTCCCGCACGCGGATCAACATGCACCGCAAGATCGTCAGGCATGCGGCGTTCACCGGCCAGTACCCGGTCGCGGTCCTGTCCGACTGCGCCGTCTACGCCTCCACCGGGCCGTCGCCGCTGGACTTCCTGCCCTACCGCGAGGGCAGACCGCTGCCGGGCGGCTGGCGGCTCGGTGTCTCGCCCGGGATGGTCAAGCACGAGGGCACCCAGACCGTGCTGTGGGGCGAAGAGGTCCGCGAGCGGTTCGACGCGCCGGAGCTCAACCTCGCCCGGTACATCAAGACCGGCGAGGTCACCACCGGGGACGACGGGGAGTGACAGGCCGATGAGCGTGTTCGGGGACGGCCTGGACAAGGCCGTGCAGCGGGCGTTCACCCGCCCCGTGCCCAAGAGCGCGGGCGCGCAGATGCGCTACCTGGTCAAGCAGCTCAAGAGCACCAGGGCCGTCGCCCGGATGCTGCGGATCTCCCAGCGCACCGTCGAGCGGTACGTGAAGAACCAGATCAAAAAGCCCCGCCCGGACCTCGCCGCCCGCCTGGAGAGCGAGGTGAGGAAGCGGTGGCAGCCGCAGATCCGCGCCAGGGCACGGCAGCAGGCGGCGACCACCGGCGGCATCGTCATCGACACCCGCGCCCGCATCGGCTACACCGCCCCCGTCGGCACCACCGACGACGCCCGCCTGCGCCACCTCACCGTCGCGCTGCCACCGCAGTACGCCGCCCGCCTCTTCGACGCCCTGGAGCAGGGCGCGCCCGACCAGCAGCTGCAGCAGATCGCCGCCGAAGGACTCAAGGAGGTCTACTTCCAGGACGGCGGCCGCCGCGCCGGCTCCCTGGAGGAGGTCCGCTTCACCGACGTCGAACACGTGGAGTTCGACCTGTGAAACGCGCTGGGCGTGGCGGGGAACCCCGGGACGGGGGCGCCCCGACCGAGTGGTGGCAGGGCCGGGCGGCGTGCGGGCGACCGGAAACCAGGCGTGCGGACGGCGCCACCCGTTGACGTACGCGTCCCTCACACCCGCCGGGCGGGGGAGAGGCAACGGAACAACACCCGTCACCGCGGACGAGCGGGGGAGGGGTGCCGCCCGCCCGCGCGCCCGTCCGCCGGCCGCGCACCGCCGAGCAGAGCGGAACCCAGCGGTGTGAGGCAGTGCAGGACCGTGTTGCCGCGCCGGGTGCTGCTGATCAGGCCCGCTTCGCGCAGCGCGGCGGTGTGGTGCACCGCGGTCGCGGTCGAGACACCGGCGCGCTGGGCCGCCTCGGTGGTCGTGACCCCTGTGGCGGTGGCCCTCAGTATCTCGGCCCGGGTCCGGCCGAGCAGGGCCCGCAGCGGCTTGGCGTCCCCGCCCGGCGGCGGCTCGGGAGGATGGTGCAGCGGATACATGATCACCGGGGGCAGCTCGGGGTCCACCAGCGTGACCGGGTCCTTCCAGCAGAAGTAGGACGGGACGAGCAGCAGCCCCCTGCCCTTCAGACGGACATCCCGCTCCTCGGGGTAGACGGCGACCTCCAGCACGGGATGACGCCAGCGGACGGTCGGCGCCAGATCGCTGAGCAGCCCTTCGGTGCCGCGGTCGAGCACCGACCGGGCGTGGCGGACCCGCTCCGCGTGGAGGCGTTCGGCGATGCGGTCGTCGTACGGGGCGATCACCGTGCGGTGGTAGAGGCGCAGCGCACGGACCAGCTGGTCGCGCAGGTCGCTCTCGGCGAGGCGCGAGACCCACTGCGGCGAGGCAGTCGTCCGGGCGAGCCGCAGCGTCTCCCGGGCCACCTGCCGGCGCGGGGCCCCGAGCACCGCGCTCAGCCCGGCGTCCAGTCCCTCGGCACCCTCCGCGGGAGTGAGGAAGTCCGGGAAGTAGGTCGTGCGCGGAAAGAGCGGCAGCAGGAAGTCGCGCACCACGCCGTCGAGGCCGGCCTCCCGCAGGCGCGACCGCGCCGTGCGGTACCAGTGCGCATAGGCCCAGCGGCCGTCCCGCGTCTGGAAGCGGTGGAGACTGGAGGCGATCTCCCACAGGGGATGCGGTGCGGCCACCACGCGGGTGCGCGCCAGGTCCTCGGCCGTGAAGTGAATGCGGAGCATCCCCTGCCCCCTCTTGTCTCCCGCCTGCGACTTTTCACCCGGTTCGAATGACGGTGACAGAGGCGCCGCACGCCCGGAAGCTGATTTCAGGTTGAACTCGGCACGCAGCGCGAGCGTCAAGAACGGAGAAGCCCTGTGGGTACAGCCCAGCGCATGACGACAATCCTGGCGGCCGCGGTCCTGACCGCCGGCGGACTGACCGCGGTGACGGCGACGTCCGCCGGCGCGGCGCCGTCGGTGGCCTGTCGCAGCGACAGCAACCTCGTGTCCATCAACGGCACCGACCCCAACGGCCACTGGCCGCCCTACAGCTCCGCGTACACCACCGCCAACTGCGTCGACATCCAGGTCAGGCTGACCACGACGACGGAGGTGAAGACCTGCTTCCAGCCCACGAGCGGGCCCTATCACTGCAACGCCTGGCGCACTGCCCCGGCGAACACCTGGACGCTCACGGCCACCGATGTCAAGGACCACACCCAGTTCTGGCTGCTGTTCCTCAGCGAGGGCGTCCGCGGCGTCGCGGCCTACTGAGTCCCCCAGGCCGCCCCCCGAGGCCGACACCCCGCAGGGCCGTCCCCGCGCCGGCCGCCGCGCCGTCCCGGCCTGCCGGGCGAGGGACCGCGGCGGCCGGTGAACCGCCTAGACCCCAAGTGGACTTGAGGTCCTGCGACAGCGAGGCTGCCCCGCGCACGGCGACGGCCGCCCCATGGGATGGAGTTCAGGGGCGGCCGTGGCCGGCTCCCGGCCCGAGCGGACGGAGCCGGCCGGGGACCGACGGGTCAGACGCGCCCGTAGAACAGGCTGCCCGGTGCGTCCGGGTCGTTCGACAGGTAGAACTCACGGATTGCGCGGATGAACTCGTAGCGCGAGATCGCGCCGTCCCCGTCGGTGTCCAGCTTGTGGAACACCTCCATCGCCTCGGGTGCGTCGCTCTTCCACACGTCCCTCAGGAAGCGGGCGAACTCGTCCTTGCCGATCTCGTTGTCCCCGTCGGTGTCGAGGACGTCGAAGATCGCGTGGCCGCCGCCCTCGGTCACGTTGAGCCGGCTGGTGTCGATGACCGCGAGGCGGTTGGCCGTGATGAACTGCTCCTTCGTGAGCCGGTCCCCGTCCACGCCCGAGTGACGGAGCAGCTCCAGCCAGTAGATCTGGCAGTAGGTCTGCAGCGCCCTGGCCCGGAGGTCGTCCCGGCCGAGGCGGTAGGCCTGTATGTAGCGGTCGGCGAGCTTCTGGCAGTCCGTCCACTCCAGGTGACCGTCGTGGTTGGCGTCCATGGCGTCGAAGTTGCGTTCGAGCTTGATGCTGACGATGTCCTGTGCCGTCGTGGTCATGGACCGAGTCCTTCCGTGGTTGTGTCTCGCGCTGTCCTCTGGGTGAGGACATAACGACTGTTACGCAGGAATCGGACAACCGCCCGGCCGTATGGGCCAATCGGGGTACGGGCTCCTGCGCGCCACCCAGGGCACCGCGCGGCACCACCGCCCCGCCGCATTCAGCTCTACACCCCGGCCTCCCACTTGCGTCGGCGCAGCTCACGGTCACTGAAGAGGTGTCGGCTCCGGTCGAGCAGTTCCCCCACTTCCGCGTCGCCGCGCCCCACGTCCGCCGACGGACGCCAGCGCTGCACGCACTGCCCGGCCCGGGTGCGCAGCTTCATGTCCGGGTCCTCCAGCAGACCGACCGCTGCCCGTAGCGCCGCGATGCAGCCGCGCGCGTCGAGCAGCCGAAGTGCGGCGACGCGGACGTGCCGCGGTCGTTCTGAGCCGGTGCGCTCCAGTAGCCAGTCGGCGGGCAGTCCCTGTGCCGAGGGCAGCAGGGTGACGGCCGTCTCGCGGACGACACCGGCGGCTGGATCGTCGAAGAGCGGTCGCAACCGCTCCGTGTCCACGCAGTCCAGTGCCCGCAGCCCTGCCACCGCCTGCGCGCGTACCCCGGCTGCCGGGTGCGCGAGCAGTGGCCACAGCAGGCCGGCGTCCGCGCGGTTCCCGCACTCGGCCAGCCCGATGACCGCACCGGGCGGCAGTTCAAGGGTGTCCGGTGCGGTGCACCACTCCCGGTACCAGGCCGCCGGATCGCCTCCGTGCCGGCGTACGACGTACCGGGCGCAAGCACGCACGAGCGCGGACCGGTCGCTCAGGAACGATTCCGCCTGCACCGGCCGCCCTGCCCGCCGCAGCCCGGTGACGCCGGCCGCACGGGTACGCGGGTTGCGCGCGGACAGCAGTGGAGACAGCACCTCCTCGGACGCCTCTCCGTCCCCCAGTGTCTCGAGGGCCGCTGTGGCACAGATGTCCTGGACCACGGTGTCCTCGTCCCCTGCGGCCGCGCGGGCCAGCTCTCCGGGACACAGCAGCCGGCCCTCGACGGCCAGCCGGTACGCGAACCGCCGGGTGTCGCGGTCGCGGCGGGCGAAGAGGGCGACGAGCTGCTCGCCGGATGCTCGGCGCAGAACCTGGCCGAGCACATCGACGCCGAAGGCACCTCTGTCGCGGCGGCCGACGCGGAGGATGAGCGGCGCGAGGTCGAGGGCGGACTCCACGTCCAGAGCCTCGCGCAGCGACTGCCGGGCGCACTGTCGCACTGGGCCGGCCCAATCGGCGCAGCGGATGACGACCAACGGCAGGAGACCGGGGTAGCGGGCGGACCGACCCACCGCCTCCTGACGGATCCGCCCGTTGCGGTGGCAGAGGGCGAGCGCGAGCCGAGACTCGCCGAGCTGACTCAAGTCGGAGGGCACAGGCGCGGGCTGCTCCCACTCCGGCAGGAACGATGTCCGGTACCTGGCCACCTCGCGCACCCCTGCGTCCAGAGCCAGCCAGTCACCGGGATCGGCGAGATCGAGCGTGCTCCGAAGCGGCGCACCTCCCGCGAGCCGCACCGCTGCCGCTGCCCCGTCCTCAACGCCCTCAAGCATTCCCACCCCTCCAACAGCCGTGCGGCATGAGCGTAGGCCACGGGGTCAGCGCAGAGCACGCGGTCGACCACCACCGGTACGGTCAGCGTCATCGATCTCACGAAGCCGGCCGCCGCCAGTCAGAAGCTCCGAGGGCTGACCACAGCAGGCAGTGGAAGGGCCCCGGCCGGCAGCACCGCCCGCCAGGGGCCCTTCCCGTCCGGGGCGCCGTGGTCCCGGTGCCGGGCCTCGGCCGGGGAGGCGAACAGGCCGGCGCCTGGGGCCGCCGTCGGGCGAATGATGCACAGGCGGAGGACACCCCGCACAGTGGGTGCATGGCCGTCCGAGCACGATGGGTGAACGAAGAGCGGCGAAGCCGCTGGCTGGTCCTGATCCCGGTCGCACTGATCGCAGTGATCACGGTCGTCGACATCCGCTCGCCCACCAGCATCCACCTCGGGCCGCTCCTGGTGATCGCCCCCGCGCTGACGCCGTCCCTCGCCGGGCCCAGGGCCACCGCGGCGATCGGGGCCCTCGCGGTCGCCGCGCAGGTGTGCATCGCCGTGCTGCACGGCGGGCTGACCACCAGCAACCACCTGGCCCAGATCGCCGCGCTGACCGTGCTGTCGGTGCTGATCGTGCTGCTCACCGTGGTACGCGAACGCCGCCGTCGCCAGCTGGAACGCGCCCAGTCGGTGTCCGAGGCCGCCCAGCGAGCCCTCCTGCGCCCGATGCCGGAACGGATCGGAGCGTTCCAAGTCGCCTGCCGGTACCTGGCCGCCGAGCACGAGACGCAGATCGGAGGCGACCTGTACACCGCCACCCGCGCGGACCACACCACCCGCCTGCTGATCGGCGACGTCCGCGGCAAAGGCCTGGCCGCCGTCGGCGAGGCCGCCCTCCTGCTCAGCGCCTTCCGCCTCAACGCCGCCCACCAACCCGGCCTGCCCGACCTCGCCACCGTTCTGGACACCCACGTCCGGCGCTACCTCGTCGATTTCGCCGCCACCGGGGACGAAACCGGCGAGCACTTCATCACCGCCCTGCTGCTGGACCTGCCCGACGGCAAACCGGTCGCCCACCTCACCAACTGCGGACACCCTCCACCCCTGCTGCTGCGCCCCGGACGCGATCCCGAGCCGGTCGGCAGCGACACCGCCCCGCCGCTGGGCGCCAGCCTGCTTCCGGCCGACGCCCACACCTGCACCACCGTCCCCCTGGACGCCGGCGACACCCTTCTGCTGTACACCGACGGTGTGATCGAGGCGCGCGACGGTTCCGGCGCCTTCTACCCGCTGGACCAGCGCGTCACCCGCTGGAGCCAATGCCCTCCGGCCGTGCTGGTCGCGCACCTGAGCCGCGACCTGCTCGCCCACGCGGGCGGCCGCCTGGGCGACGACGCCGCCCTGGTCGCCGTCCACCGCACCGTGCCCTAGCCAGGCCGTGCTTGCAGGACGGCGTCGGAACCGGCACCTACGTGCACACCGGTGGCCGCTGTCCACAGCCGGCTTCTGACCCGGCCCGACGTCATCCCGGTACCGGTCGACGGCATCGCGCCCAGCCAGGTGTGCCTGGCATGGGGGCCACCCGGCGCTCGGCGCTCATCCACGACTTCGCCGAGACCGCTGCGCGAACCCCCGCGCGGACTGAGGCGAACTGACGGCGGCGATGTCAGGGGAGGTGCCGGGCGAAGAAGCGAAGCGCGCTGTCCAGCTCGAAGGCCGGGAGTTCGCCGTGTCGGCCGGGGTTGGCGTGCAGCGTCTTCTCAGCCGAGGCGAAGGCGTCGAACAGCGCCAGGCTCGCCGACCGCGGCACCCGCTCGTCGTCCCACTGCACCAGGAACTCCACCGGTATCGTGATCCGGGCGGCCTCCTCGGCTGAGGCCAGAGCCCCGCCCAGGCCCAACACCGCCGCCCGGATCCGTGGTTCGGCGGCGACGAACGGAACACCGAGTCCGCACCCCAGCGAGACTCCCCAGTAGCCCACCGGGCCGGTGCCGACGTGCTCGAGTGCCTGGACCGCGTCCAGGACCGCCCGCCATTCCGGGACGGTCTGGCGGGCCACGAGCGCCTGGAAGCCCGCGATCAGCGGGGCCAGTTCTTCCCCGGCCTCCACGCGAGCCTGGTTCTCCATAGCGATCCGGTTGTACTCCTCGTGCCTCGGCCGATCGCCATGGCCAGGCACATCGACCGCCACCACCGCGAAATCGCACTCGGCCGCGAAGCGGTGCCCAAGGGCCTGGATACCGGTGGTCTTCTTGTGCTGACCGCCGCCGTGTCCCATCAGGATCAGGGGCCGAGTACCGGCGGCACCTTCCGGCGTCCACAGGACGCCGGGGATGTCATCGAGGAGGAAGAGCTGTTCGCGGACACCGTCGGACGACGTCTCGGAGGTGAAGCGCATGGCGTTGCGAGCCTTTCGGAATGCCTACTGCGGGCACTCCCTGGGCCACGCTCGGGAGGGAGCCCCGACCTGTCACAGCGTTGATGGGTCTCACCTCCTCGGTTCCCAGCGCGCACGGCGGCGCCGAAGGTACCACGGACGATGATGTACGTCGACCCCACGACGCCAGAAGGTTCGAGGGCTGTCGGACCCGGACACGGAGCCGCGCGCCGGTCCGCCGGGCTCGTGGGTCGTATGGTCCGCCGGAGCAATGGATGAGCGCGCGGCAAGCGAGTCCTCGACCCCCTACGCGCCCCGGCGCCGACCCGCCCGCCTCTCCGTTTCCCCCGCGGGATGCCGGGCACTCCGGCTGCATGCAGACACGCCCTGTTCCGGTACGGACCATTCTCGCCACCATCGGCCTGGTGCTCGCCACCTACGTCGGGCTGCAACTGGTGATCGAGACGCGCCGGGTCCTGGTCTGGACGGTGATCGCGCTGTTCTTCGCCGTCGCCCTGCACCCCGCGGTCGCCGCGGTCGAGCGACGGCTGACACGCTGCCGCCGGTCGGTGGCGACTCTGCTGGTCTTCCTGGTGACGGTGGTGGTCGTCGGCGCGCTGATCGCCTTGTTCGTCACCCCGCTCGCGCAGGAGGGCACCCGGCTCGCCGGCCGGCTGCCCCAGATGATCGAGGACGCGCGGTCCGGCCGCGGGCCGGTGGGGAACCTGCTGGAACGCACTCACGCCCTTCGCTACGTGCAGAGTCATCAGGAGCAGATCCGCTCCTTCGCCACGGGACTGGGCACCCCCGCCCTGGCATTCGTGCGCAGCGCGGCCACCACCCTGGCGGGAGCCGTCACCATCTTCGTCCTGGCCTATCTGATGGTGCTGGAAGGGCCGAAGGCCATCGACGGCGCCCTGAGCCTGGTGGACGACGCGCGTGCCGCCCGCATCCGCCGGGTGGGCGCCGCGTGCGCGCGTACGGTGA
The DNA here is from genome assembly GCF_040645305.1 of Streptomyces sp. NPDC046831. Classification (NCBI taxonomy): domain Bacteria; kingdom Bacillati; phylum Actinomycetota; class Actinomycetes; order Kitasatosporales; family Streptomycetaceae; genus Streptomyces; species Streptomyces sp. NPDC046831. The sequence continues at coordinate 184,571 of NZ_JBEYXZ010000001.1, forward strand.
CCGGCTACCTGACCGGCAACCTGCTGATCAGCGTCATCTGCGGAGTGCTGACCTACACCGTGCTGCTCATCGCCGGGGTACCGTTCGCCGGCCTGCTGGCCCTGTTCGTCGCCGTCGCCGACCTCATCCCCCTGGTGGGCGCCACGCTCGGGGCCGTCGTGGCCTCCCTGGCGGCGTTCTTCCACTCCGTACCGGCCGGCATCGCCGCCGTCGTGTTCTTCATCGTCTACCAGCAGGCCGAGAACCACCTCCTGCAACCGGTCATCCTGTCGCGGACGGTCAAGCTCAACCCGCTCACCGTGCTGCTGGCCATCCTCCTGGCCGTCGAAGTCGCCGGCATCCTGGGCGCCCTGCTGGCGATTCCCGTCGCCGGGATGATCCAGGTAGTTCTCCGTGACGTCTGGGCGCACCGCCGAGGACGGCCGCTGGAACTCCCGATGCGGGGCGACGACAGCGCTGACGACCCCGAGCAGGCCACCCGAACCGAGTGACCTGCTGTCGCACACGGCGTGTCGAGGCAGGCACCGCACCAAGTGCGCCTTCCCAACGGGCTGATGCGGAGGCGCTTGGAACCCCCGCTGCGGGAAACCCGCGTCCGTATGGCAGAGATGCATCTTCCCGGACAAGACAAGCGTGCGCCTGGCGAGCAAGAACCGTCCTCCCCTGAAACGGCGCCACCGGAAGCCGGTCCGGACGAGGATGTGGAGCGCGCCGCACCGGACACGCCGGCGAAACTGCCCAAGCGAGCCTGGGGCGCGGTGCTCAAGGGCAGCCTGAAGGAGTTCAAGGACGACGAGCTAACCGACCGGGCGGCCGCGCTGACCTACTACGGGGTGCTGTCCCTGTTCCCGGCCCTGCTCGTACTGGTCTCCCTGCTCGGCGTGACGGGCAAGTCGACCACCGACAAGCTGTTGAGCAACCTCAAACAGCTGACCCCCGGCTCGGCCCGGGACATCATCACCCGGGCCGTGGAACAGTTGCAGGGCAACGCCGGCACCGGTTCCCTCGTGGCCGTCGTCGGCCTGGCGCTCGCCGTCTGGTCCGCCTCCGGCTACGTGGCGGCGTTCATCCGCGCGGCCAACGCCGTCTACGACATGCCCGAAGGCCGCCCGGTATGGAAGATCCTGCCCGTGCGGCTCGGGGTGACGATCGTCCTCATGGTGCTGGCCGTGGCGAGCGCGCTGATCGTGGTGTTCACCGGCGGCCTCGCCCGCCGGGCGGGCACCGCGCTCGGAATCGGAGACACCGCACTGACGGTGTGGTCGATCGCCAAGTGGCCCGTCCTCGTACTGCTGGTCGTCGCGATGATCGCGATCCTCTACTGGGCGACCCCCAACGCCAAGGTCAAGGGCTTCCGCTGGGTCACGCCGGGCAGCTTCCTCGCCCTGCTCATCTGGCTGATCGCCTCGGCGGGCTTCGCGTTCTACGTCGCCAACTTCGCCTCCTACAACAAGACCTACGGCACCATGGCCGGGGTCATCGTCTTCCTGATCTGGCTGTGGATCAGCAACCTCGCCATCCTGCTCGGCCTGGAGTTCGACGCCGAGACGGTCCGGCAGCGGGCCATCGCCGGCGGGCATCCGCCCGAGGCCGAGCCCTACACCCAGCCACGCGACACCCGCAAGTGGGACGAGGACGACCGGCGCCGTATGGACGACGTGTGACGCTGAATCGCCCGGACGGGGGTATCTGCGTGTGCACAGCGGACGTACCGCACGTCAGCCACAGCAAAGTCGGAAGGTGATCGCCGTGTCCAGTACCCAGCCCCGCTTCGAGGCAGGGCGCCAGGAACCGGGGTCGGAACCGGTGGGCGAGCTCGTGCAACGTGCCTCGCAACAGCTGACCGAACTGGTGCGGGGCGAGCTCCGCCTGGCCCAGGCGGAGATGAAGGAGAAGGGCAAGCGCTACGGCAAGGGCGGCGGGCTGTTCGGCGGTGCCGGTCTGGTCGGCTTCCTGATGCTTCAGGCCCTGATCGCCACGGTGATCGCGGCCCTGGCGCTGGTGCTGCCCGTGTGGGCGTCGGCCCTGATCGTCACCGCCGTACTCGGCGTGATCGCCGCGGTGATGGCAGTGGCCGGCAGGAAGCAGGTCGCCGAGGCCGCGCCGCCCGCACCCGAACAGACGATAGAGAACGTGAAGGCCGACGTGGCCGAGATCAAGGAGAGCGCACACCGATGACCCAGCCGCCCCACGACGAGCCCACCGCCTCCAGCCCCGAGGAACTGCGCGCACAGGTCGAGCAGACCCGTCAGCAGCTCGGCGAGACGGTCGAGGCGCTCGCAGCCAAGACGGACGTCAAGACCCGCGCCCAGGAGAAGGCCGCCGAGGTGAAGGAACAGGCTGCCGCCACGGCAGCGCAACTCAAGGACAAGGCCGCCCAGGCCGCCCACCAGGCGCAGGACAAGCTGCCCGACCCGCTCAAGGAAAAGGCGGCCCGCATCGCCGGTCAGACCCGGACCGCAGCCGGGCAGGCGGGCCGGCTGTGGCAGGAGAAGGCTCCCGAACCGGTACGGCGGAGCACCGCGCTCGGTACGCGGTGGGTACGGGACAACCGCACGCTTCTGATCGCCGGGGGCACAGCGGTTCTGCTGTGGCTGACCTGCCGCCGCAAGGGGTGACGGAGATGCTCCGGAGGGGCCGACACCGGTTGGTGTCGGCCCCTCCGCACTGTTACGGAACGGCAGCAGTCACGTGCGGTCCGGCCCGGGCAGACCGGCGAGGCGGCGACCGGCCCGGCAACGGCTCAGCCGTCAGCCCGCAGCCCGCAGCGAGCGTCTCTGCCCGTCGTCGATCGTGCCGGATCGCTCACAGGGCGGCCAGGTCCCGGCGTCACACCGCCGCTTCGAACTCGCCGCTCGATGATCTCACGCATAGGTCGGTGACCAGGGGATAGTCGCCTCACATGGGACTTCTCGCGGTGGTGCGTGACGTTGACCGGTCGTTGACCAAGCTGGCGGCCTGCCGCATCCCGTCCGGCGTCGGTACGGTGCTCTCGGCGGTCGAAGGGGCCGCCGCGCACAGCAAGTTGTGGTGCGGCGCCGCCACCGCCATGGCCTGGGTGGGCGGCCGACGCGGACGCAGGGCAGCGGCCGCCGGCCTGGCCGCCCTGGCCGTCGCGCAGCTCATCTCGAACGGGCTGTGCAAGCAACTGGCCGATCGGCCCCGGCCGCCGAAGGAGTGGATCCCGCACGACGAGGTCGACGATCGCCCCGACTCCTCCTCCTTCCCCTCCGGTCACACCGCCGCTGCCGTGGCGTTCACCGCGGCGGTGACACCGGCTTGGCCGGCCGCCGGGCTCGCGTGCTCCCTGCCTGCCGCCATGGTGGCGGTCGAGCGGGTGCAGAGCGGCGCGCACTACCCCAGCGACGTCGTCACCGGCGCCGCCATCGGCCTGGCCAGCGCTTGGTTGACGCGCCGGGCTCCGCACCTGGCCCTGCGGCACTGGCCTTGAGGCCCTGCCTGACATTGATCGAGCTGTGGGAGCAGTCATTCGGCGCTGAGGGACCATCAACTCACGCCAGGCCGTCGCGGCCGCGCTGGGCGCGGTCGTGCTGAAGGTGTGCCCGGAGAACTCCCTCATCGTGCCTTCGCCCGCGTGATGACCCACACGCCGGGCGGGCGCGTACTGACCGAGCTGACCGGCGCGTCCCAGGCCGACGAGGACCTGGCCACCGCCTACCGGGAGCTGTACTCCTCCCACCGAGCCCCCTCGGCCGCCGCGCACCCCGGACCACCTTCACACGCGGCTGCCCGCGCCCGAGGGTGACGACGTCGTCGATGCGGTCCAGGGCCGCTGCGTTCAGGGCCACGTCGGGCCGGGTCGTCCGACATCGGGAAGTAGACCTTGGTGGCCAGCATGTAGGAGTCGCGGGGGCGGGAGGAGAGGATCTCACCCCAGGCCGTCTCTGCGGCCCCCTGGCCGTAGACATTGGCGGTGTCGAAGAAGTTGATGCCTGCGTCGAACGCCGCTTCGGTGCAGGCCTCGATCGGGACGGCGGGGTCGAAGCGGTGTGCCTGGTAGAGGTCGACGTAGTCGGTCTTCAGACGGGTCAGGGAGGCGTCGATCTGCTGCGCGATCTGTGCCGGGGACAGGCCCTGGGCGCCACCATCGAGGCCTTCCAGAAGGTCGTCGAGCAGGGCAAGGCCCGCTACCTCGGCTTCAGCGAGTGGACCCCCGAGCAGATCCAGGCCGCGATCGACATCGCCGGCCCCGACCTGTTCGTCTCCTCCCAGCCGCAGTACTCCATGTTGTGGCAGGCCCCCGAGGCCGAGGTCTTCGGGCTGTGCGCCGCCAACGGCATCTCGCAGATCGTGTGGTCCCCGCTCGCCCAGGGCGTGCTGACCGGCAAGTACAAACCCGGAGAGCCCGTGCCGGAGGGCAGCCGGTTCGCCTCCGCGGACATGGCGGTGTCCAAGGACCTGGTCTACAGCGACGCCACCCTGGAAGCGGTCCAGAGGCTCGTGCCGATCGCCGAGGAGGCCGGGATGAGGATGCCCACCCTGGCGCTCGCCTGGGTCCTGCGCCGTACCGAGGTCGCCTCCGCGATCACCGGCGCTTCCCGTCCCGAGCAGGTGCACGCCAACGCCGCCGCCTCCGGCATCCATCTGTCGGACGACCTGCTCACCGCCGTCGACCAGGCCCTCGGCGAGATCCCCGTCACCGAACCCACCCTCGCCCCCGCCGCCCGGACCGGCGTCAAGCACCGCTGACCAGGCGGCTGCTGCCCGCCGACGACCCCGCACCCGGAACGACCAGCCCGCCCACGGTGACCGCGCCCTGCCGCATCGAACAGGCCGGCGACCGCAGCGCCTGCCTGGCGGGCGAGGGTCGCGGTGCGGCCGACGTGCCGTGGACCGGCAGGCGAACAGAGACCAATCCGCCCGGCGCGCAGCACCGGATTCCTCCCGTGAGGGACGAAGAGAAGGATCAGCGAGGACGGCCGGGTCTGCCGCGTTGGGCGCTGGGTGCGCTGAGCGGGTTGCTGGCCGGCTTCGTCGCGCTGGCGGTGGCCGAACTGGTCGCGGCGGCGGTGCGTCCAAAGTCCAGCCCCGTCATCGCGGTGGGCGGAGCGTCCATCGACGCGACGCCCGCTGCGGTCAAGGACTGGGCGATCCGCCACTTCGGAACCGACGACAAGCTGGTACTGCAGCTCGGCATCCTCGTCGTGCTGGCCGTGATGGCTCTGGTGTTGGGTGTGCTGGCGGCGCGGTGTCGTCGTGCCGGAGCCGCCGGGCTCCTCCTCTTCGGGGCTGTGGGGGCGGCCGCTGCCGTCAGCCGGCCCGACTCCACCGGCGGCACCGACGCGCTGCCCGCCGTGGTGGGGGCCATGGCCGGAGCTCTGCTTCTGTACGTTCTGGTGGGCCGCCTGACCGAGGCGAGACGGTCACCGGCCTCGACATGCGGGTCTGTCACCGAGGAGGCGGGAGACGGTCTGCATGCGTCCGGAGGATGGGATCGGCGGGGCTTCGTCCTGGCGGCAGCCTCTGCGGCGGCGGCCTCTGCGGCGGTGGGAGCGGTCGGCCGGTCGCTGAACGCCTCGCGAGGCAACGACGCGATCGCATCCCGTAGGAAGGTGGTGCTGCCTTCGCCCGGGTCACCGGCACAACCGGTCCCCGACAGGGCCGGCCCGCGCGTGCCGGGGATCAGCCCCTTCTTCACACCGAACGACGACTTCTACCGGGTGGACACCGCGCTGGTGGTGCCCAGGGTGGACGCCACCGCCTGGCGACTTCGGATTCACGGCAAGGGCGTACGCCGTCCGGCCGTCTACTCCTTCGACGACCTGCTGCGCAGGGAGCTGGTGGAGCGGGACGTCACCCTGACCTGTGTTTCGAACGAGGTGGGTGGCCCATATGTGGGCAACGCCCGCTGGATCGGCGTACGGCTGGCCGACCTGCTCGCCGAGTGCGGGGTCAGGCCTCCGTCCCGGGGAGGCCCGGCGGATCAGCTGGTGTCCAGGTCGGTGGACGGCATGACGATCGGCAGCCCGGTCGAGGACGTCATGGACGGCCGGGACGCCATGCTGGCCCTCGGCATGAACGGTGAGCCGCTGCCCTTCGAACACGGCTTCCCTGCCCGCATGGTCGTCCCGGGCCTGTACGGATTCGTTTCCGCATGCAAGTGGATCGAGGACCTCCAACTCACGACGTTCGCTACCTACGACCCGTACTGGGTCAAGCGCGGCTGGGCCCGCCGGGCCCCCATCAAGACCCAGTCGCGGATCGACACGCCCGAGCCGTTCGGCCGTCCCCGGGCCGGCACGGTGATGGTGGCCGGGGTCGCCTGGGCCCAGCACCGGGGCATCGACAAGGTCGAGGTCCGCATCGACGACGGCCCCTGGCAGGAAGCTCGCCTGGCCGCTGAGGACACCCGCGACACCTGGCGCCAGTGGTCCCTTCCCTGGCAGGCCACCAAGGGCAGCCACACCCTCACCGTGCGCGCCACCGACCGCACCGGCGCGGTCCAGACCGACAAACGCACTTCCACGATCCCCGACGGTGCCAGCGGATGGCATTCCGTCGTCGTGACCGTCGAGTGACGCCCCACCCCTCACAAGGGCTCCGTGCTCTTTTCCCGAACCACTGTTCCGCAACAACAACCCCGAACGCAGCCGCATCACGCTGCACCGTCCAACAGGAGAACTGATGAACACCCGTATCCGCCGTATCGCCGGACTCTTCGCAGCGGCCGCCGTGCTGCCCTGGGCCCTCACCGCCTGCTCCAACGGCAGCAGTGACTCGGGCAAGTCCGACTCCTCCGACAAGGCGTCGGCTCCGGCCGCGAAGAGCAGCGACGACCTGGGCGGCTCGGCGGCGTCCTCGAGCAGCATGGACCAGCCCTTCGGCCCGGCCTGCTCGGCCGTGCCGAGGAACGGTGCCGGCTCCTTCGCCGGCATGGCCGAGGACCCGGTCGCCACCGCCGCCTCCCACAACCCCGCACTGTCCACGCTGGTGACCGCGGTGAAGAGGGCCGGCCTGGTCGACACTCTCAACAACGCGCAGAACATCACCGTGTTCGCGCCGACCAACGACGCCTTCAAGAAGATCCCGAAGGCCACCCTCGACAAGGTTCTGAGCGACAAGGCGCAGCTGACGGAGATCCTCACCTACCACGTCGTCGGCCAGAAGCTCGCGCCCGGGGACCTGGAGAACGGCTCCTTCGGCACGCTGGAGAAGTCCAAGGTCGTGACCTCCGGCTCGGGCGAGTCCTACACCGTCAACGACTCCGCCGAGGTCGTCTGCGGCAACGTCAGGACCGCCAACGCCACCGTCTACATCATCGACTCCGTCCTGATGCCCAAGAGCTGACACCCCCGCGCACCGAGGACGCGCGCCCTGTCCGATCGCCTTGACGGCGACCGGCCGGCGCGCGTCCTCCCTACGGGACCATCCGCCGGCCACCCATCCGGCAGGGCCTGGCGAGTGCCTCTCGTCAGAGGGCTGGTCTGCAGACCCAGCGGAGCGATGGGGCCACCGCGCCGAGACCGACAGCCGCGTGGGGAGCCCGCCGGTGGGCGGGCTCCCCACGCGCATGCGCTCGCGTCAAGTCGGCACGTCGAGCAGGGCGACCGGCGTCGACGTCGGCTCCTTCGATCCACCGGCCGGCTCCACCGTGATGCCGACTCCGGAGGCGCCGTCCACCGCTCCCTGCATGAGCACGGCCTGGCTGCCGCGGTCGGCGTCCATCAGGCCGGCCGAGCGCATCTTCCCACCGTCGGCGAACCACAGCTGGTACACCTTGCCCCGCGGCGGGGCGGCCATGCCGGAGCCCACGAACACGGCCCGGTCGCGACTGGCGGAGACCACCAGGGTGCCGGCGCCCCCCGCCACCCGTGCCGACCGGGACTTCGCATCGGGCGCCGTCAGCACGCCGGCGAGGTCCTCGGCGTGCCCCTGAGCCCGTGCGGCCCGATCGTGCGCGTCCTGAGCACGCTCGTACTGCCACACCGCGGTGCCGCCGAACGCGGCAGCGGCGGCCACGCTCGCGGCCAGCGCCCAGCGGACAAGGCCCCGCCCCCGCGGCACGCCGCGGCGGACCCGGCGCAGTGGCGCGGCTCTCGGCGGCACCTGGCGCACGGTGGCGATGCGGTTGAGGACCTGCTCCCGCATCGCGGGCCGGGCCGGCACCGACGCAGCCAGGGCCAGCCGGGCAGCGGTGGCAGAGAACTCCGCGACCTCCTCCTCGCACACCTCGCACTGCGTCAGGTGACCCTCGAAGGCTTCGCGTTCGGCATCGGGCAGTGCGTGCAGCGCGTAGGCGCCCGTCATGCTGTGCACATCCATGGTGGTCATGCGGTCACCCCCAGGCAGTCGCGGAGCCGGATGAGCCCGTCGCGCAGCCGGGTCTTCACCGTGCCCAGCGGCAACGCGAGCGCCTCGGCGACCTCCCGGTAGGTCAGGCCGCGGTAGTACGCCAGCGTGACCGACTGGCGCTGCAGCTCGGTCAGCGTGCGCAGGCAGCGCCGTACCTGCTCCCGCTCCAGCCGGGTCTCGACCTGCTCGGTCACCTCGTCGTACGCGGGCTGGTGTTCGAGCAGCGCGGCCTTGGTGTCGCGGACGGCAGCGGCCTCCACGGACCGGACCCGGTCCACCGCCCGCCGGTGGGCGAGGGTGAGGATCCAGTTGACGGCCGTGCCACGCTCGGGCCGGTAGCGAGGGGCGGTCCGCCACACCTCCACCAGCACCTCCTGCGCCACTTCCTCCGACTGCGCCTGGTCGCGCAGCACCGCGCGGACGACCCCGAGCACGGAGCCGGCGACCGCGTCGTAGAGGGCAGCGAAAGCCTCCTGATCACCCAGTGCCACCTCGTGCAGCAGTTTCTGCACATCAGGTCCCGCCGATGGGTGTCTGCTGATGTGCACGGCTTCCTTCACCATGGCCCTCCAAAGGCTTGACAGGCCGGAACGGCCCTATGTAATCCGAGACCACTGGGCCCGCGGATTGGAGTTGCGGCTGAACCGTCGCCGCCCGGCGTTGCCGGCCATGCGGCGTCCGACGGCGTGGTAGTGATGCCGTTTCAGCGGATTGCCTCGCCTTTGGCGACTTTGATGTCCAAGGTGGACGCTGATGCGCCGGTCGTCGCGGTGACGCAGGAGAACGCCGCGCAGGCGCTCAGGAGAACGGCGATCCACGGCACGATGCGCGGTGTTCGCCGGCCGGGTTCAGGAGGGCGGCCACGCGCCGCGGCACCGGGCCAGTGGTCGCTGCCGGTGTGAACGCCGGGCGGCCCGTGCCCGCCGCGTGCGCGGCCAGGGCGGCTCGGGCGATGGCGCGGGCGGTCAGGCGCCGGTCGCCAACAGCGGTGGCGGCCGCCTCGTCGGCGGCGCGTTCCACGACCAGCCGAACAGCCTCACGGACCGGTCGCAAGGCAGGGTGGCAGTGGGCGGCGAGTTCCGCCGCGGCCAGGAAGTAGTGGTGGCCGCCGGTGTTGTGGGCACGCTCGTGCGCGAAGAGGGCCTCGCGCTCGTCCGGACGCAGGGCACGCAGCAGCGGCGAGCTGGTTGAAGCTGCATTCGCCGACGCCACTGCTCAGGTAGGCCGTCCAGTCGAGCCGGCAACGGGTCGCCCTCGCCGGACACAGGACAGGTGCAGGGCGTCACTCCGCGGCGTGGCAGTCCGGCTCGGGCCGCGAAGCACCGGACGGCGCGCCTGACCCGCCCTTCCGGCACGCCGACCAGCTCGCCCCCTCATCCGTACGGTGGAGGCGGACGGGCGGGCGCGGGCCATCGGGGTGGGCCCAGGACGTGTCGGGCGGTCGGCGCGGCTCCCGCCGGTCATGCTGGGCCGGTACTGGCTCCCTCCCAGCGACAAGGAGCGTGGCATGCCGACGGATCCGGTCGGACGATTCCTGGCGGCTCTGGACCCGGAGCACCGGAAGGCCGTCGGCGCCATGCCGCGAGGCGAACAGGAGCGGCTCGCGGCGGCCTGGGAACGGGATCTGGAGGTGGACGACGAGCTCGACACCCTCGACGAGCTGTCCCCGCCGGCAGCGGAGGCCGAGGCCGCCCGCCGTGTCCTGGACCGCGAGACCGACTAGCGACCGAGCCGGTGTCATCGCATCGTCCTGGGCCGCCGGCCCGGTCCCGGAGGCGTGCGATCGCTGGGACCGACTGTCTCCTCATCGGCGCCAGGAGGGTGCGAGCAACACGGCCCGCTTGACGGACGGACTCATAATCCGTCGGCCGTCCGGGGCGGGCAAACGGCCCGTACTGGAAATGGCCCGAGGAAACTCTCCACGCGTCTCCCCTCCAAGCCCCCGGCCAACCTGCACTCTCAGGTTTGGCGAATTCCTCGGCGTCAATCCACCGCCATCGGGATACCTCTAGCCCAGAAGCGGGATGACGGACAGGATGAGGCCGAGGATTCCGATGACCAGGCCGACGGTCTCCCATGGTCTGTCTAGGACCACCGCGCGCAGCGATCTGCGCTGGACGTCCGGCAGACTCCACGGCAGGCCGCGGAGGCCCCCGGGGAGTGACTGGTCGAGCCGGTCCAGGGCGGTGACGTTCAGGGTGGTGCCGTCGAGCAGGGTCGCCTGGTCGAGCAGGGCGTCCTCGGGCACCCAGCGACCGCCGGGACCCACCGGGATTGACCGGGCCTTTGACTCGAGTTGGAAGAAGACGACCCGGTACTCCGTCACTGCGCCGAACGTCCGGGACAGCTGGACAGCGGAGACCGCACCGAGTTCCTTCAGCTCGTCCCTGCCCGGAGTGTGGTCATAGCCCAGCAGCTCCTCCTCCAATTCCCGGGCGGCTGCGGCGCGGGCGCCAGCGTCTGAGGCGCGGATGTGGCCGCCCGGCAGTTGGTACTGCCGGGCTCGATCGTCGTACACCAGCAGGTACTGGGCCCGGCCACCACGGCCCCGGAGGCGGCACTTGACCACCACCTGGACGACCTCGGTGCGGCGTAGCGGTGCGGCGTCGGAATCAAGAGCCAGCCGCCGCTCCTCCATCAGGTAGAGAAACTGCGGTCCGGACAGTGCCTGGCGGCTGGTGTACGGCGGCTCGGTCGTTCCCGGCCGTTCCCAGTTGGCCAGGATCGAACGGCCCGTCCGCACATAGGAGGCAAGACTGTGCAGGAAGTAGCGCGCTTGCGGGCTGACCGCAACGACGCCAGCCTGACCGTTCGTCGGTCCGTGTTCGGACCGCAGGACGCCGAACGCGCTCAGCAGCACCAGCACCATCGGCGCTGCGGTTCCGAAAGTCGGTCCGCTCAGGCCTGCCCGTCGGCAAAGCTCGGACACCGAGACCGGAGGCCCGGTATGTTCGGCCAAGGCCTCCAGGAGCGCGGCGACCGCAGTCACCTCATCGTCCGCCACAGCTCATCCTTCCGCGCTGGGGGGCTGGGTGCTGCGCCCGCGCAGCACCCAGGTGTCCGGCCTTGGGCAGTGGGCCTCCCAGCCGTGTGCCTCGACCACCTGACGGAGCGTGCGGCCGACCGTCAACGCCTGATAGGTCTCGGGGCCCCACCGCTCCCGCAACGCGTTCCCGAGAACGGTGAGACGAGCCTCGCCGTCACGCGTCAGTAGTTCTCCGATCACGGCGTTCAGGTCGGCCGCGACGTCCACCTCTGCCGCAGAGCGCCTCGCTGGTGCGGGTGCACCGGCTCGATGGGCCAGGTGCACCCCGGGCCTGATCTCTTCCAGCCGCCACCCGGGTTCGCGTTCGATCCGCTTCTTCAATGAAGAGCCGACGACGCTCGCATACGCCTCGCCGAGTCGGGACCGCAGGTTAGATCCGATCGTCTGGAGGCTGGGGGGCTTTCCCTGCCGGGCGAGTTCGTCCACGATGTGGGCGAGTGCGGTGGCGAACGGCTCCGGCGCGTCTGCGGGCGGCGCGGGAGCACCGGCTCGGTGGACCAACTGCACACCGGAATTGAGTTCCCGCAATTCCCACCCCGGCTGCTGTTCGATCCGCCTCTGCAGGGATCTGCCGACCACGGCGTCGTACCTGCTCCTCAAGTGCTTCACAAGCCCGTTCTTCACCTTGTAGAACGTGGGCGCCTTGCCCTTGTTGGCCTGTTGAAGCGCGGTGACCACGGAATCCAACGCCGTGCCGAAGTCGTCGCGCTCATCAGCGTGTCGCTCCCGCCCAGCAGCTTTTCCACGGGCCTCTGAGACGCGCCCGAACACTGTCCCGCTGGCCAGGCTCAGCATCCTGTTGCCGGGGGTGCCGCTCTGCTTCAGCCAGTCCAGCCCGTTCCACAGTTGCCCCAGGGACGGCAGACCGAGGCGGCTCGCGAGCGGCTGGCAGCCCTTGAACCTTTCCTCCAACCACTCCTCGAGTTCCCGGGTCGGCACCGTGCGCACTCCTTGCGCAAGCCGCTCCTCGATCTCGTACCGCAGGTCGGTCTCAACGCGCTCGAGGAGCTGCTCCACGTCCACCACCTCGGTGCCCACCAGCGTGGCCGTAAGGGGGAACAGCTCCAGGCCCCGTGCGTTGCGCCCTCCATTGCGGTCCATCTCCACCATGACCGCCCGCACGATCTGGCCGCGGACAGGACCGTCCGCAAGCGGCGTCCGCACATCGTCGGTCGTGAAGCGCGCCCACCCGTGATTCACCAGTTCAACGATGCCGTGCCCGTGGGTGTCATTGACGAACGAGATGCGGCCCAGTTCAGACTGGCCGTCGGAGGACAGCCCATGGTCGGGCGTTGCCGACCGGACCGGTTGGCCCTGGCCGCCGAGCAGTTGGACGAGCGGGTCGTTCTCGTCGGCGTCGAAGTAGACCCGGCCCGACTCGGCAAGGAGTTCGGCTACGTCCGCGCCGTTGTACCGGAAACGGGCACTGACCCGCTCGGTGAGCCGGGACAGCCGAGGCGTGTCGCCGACCGTCTGCCATGCCTCCAGCAGGGAGATGCAGAAATCGAGCCTGCGCTGCCGCGTGAGCATGGCAGCCTGCGCCGCAACCTGGGCCGGTGCCAGGTGCACGGGGTGCCGGGCGGTGAGCGTGCGCACCGGGCCCGTCGACACCGTTTGCCGTGCCCGCAGGGCGTGGTTGAGATGCCCCCGTCTGACGTCCCACGCGCGGGGCCCCTCGGGGCTGAGGCCGAGGAAGAAGTTGACCGGGGTGTTCTCGTCGCTGTCCGGGAGGAACTTGCCCCGGGACGGGACGAAGAAGGCGGTGACCGCGCCTTCCAGTTGGATGCTGCCCGCCTGGGGCCCGCGGATGAGGTCGATGACGCCATTCACCCGCTGCAGATGTGTGGTGTTCGTCCAGAACATGTCCCGGCGGTTCCACTCGCCCAGGTCGCTGTCAGCGATCAGCGGATACCACTCGGGGCCGGTGGACAGCCACAGATAGGAGCGGTTGGAGCGGCCCACCACATACTTCTCGGCCTGCTGCTGCTCCACGCGGAAAGCCTCCACGTCGTTGCTGCGGCCAGTGAACCAGAGGTGGAAGAAGAGGCAGTACCGGTAGTAGTGGGCGCGCCACGAGGGGAAGCGGTCCGCCCAGAGCTGGAGCTGGGAGAGCGCCTCGTCGATGTCAAACTCCGGCAGGAGCTTGTACGCCTCGAACCAGAGCCGGTAGTCCTCCTCCTTGCAGCCGGTTCTGGAGAGGTTCTGCCGTGCCAGCTCCACGATACGGGTGAGCTCGGAGTCGTCCAGCTCCCGCCAGGTGCGGCCGCCGCGCACGTAGTACGCCTGGGCGAGTGCCCGCTGCATCATGGGTGTGCTGCGGTTGCCGGCGACGGCGAGCTCCCACAGCTCGACCACGGAGTCGAGGTCGCCGTACAGCCGCTTGATGTCGGCCTGGCACCGCACCAAGTAGTCGTCGTGCTGGTCTAGCGTCCCGTATAGCTGGGCGGCCTCGTTCAGCAGGAAGTTGGCCTCGGCCACGTTCTCCGTGACCCACTCGCTCGCGTCGGAGCTGAGTTCCGCGATGGATGAGACCCGTGCCGCGTCCTTGATTGCCTTGGCGACATCGACGATGGCCTGCACATGGGTGACGTAGCCGTAGATGTTTTCCGGGTTGAGCTTCCGGGTGGTGGCGAAGCACTCGACGGTCTGCGCGAACCAGCGGTCGGCGGCGGCCATCACCGACTGCACTCCGCGCCGCTTGGCGTCGCGCAGCGCTTGGCGCATCCGGCTGCGGCGCGCGAGACCGAGGGTGTGGTGATGCAGGAAATCCCACTCCGCCAGGTTCACCGCGCGCGTGACGTACTCCTCCGCTTTGTCGAGCTCCCGGTTGAGGCGGTACATCTGGTGCCGGCCCAGGTGGTTCCAGAAGTGCGGCTCGTCGGGCACGTGCTCGGTGAGGGACTTGAGCACTTGGTGGGCGGAGTTGAGATCCAGCTGCTCGATCAGCGGGGCGAACTTCCGCCGGTCCTCGATCCCGTCCGCCGTGCCGCCCTGCCGGTCCACGAACATTTGGCGGAGCAGCACCCGCACTGGGTCCGCGGATACGTCGGTGGTGATCGCCAGAGCCTGGATGAAGTCGATCGACAGCTCCTTGAGATGCTGCTTCCACCGGTCGTCGTTCAGGAGTTCGGCCAGTACCTGCTCGGCCAGGAGCTGATGCTGGAGGCGTACCCGGCCGTTGCGCACCGCCACCAGCCGGGATGCCTCCGGGCCCAATACGTCGGAGAGGTCGAGTTCTGCCGACGGTGTGGAGACGTGCATCAGCTTCTGCACTAGCTCCCGCTGCAGCCCAGTATTGGAGTAGATGGTAGCCAGGGCGAGGTACTGCATGACCTCGCGCGCTCGGCCGCGTACGTGGTCGAGATGGGTGCGTACGTAGGTGGAGAGCTTGGTGAACTCCCGCTCGAAGGTGACGAGGCCGTAGAAGAAGGGCGTGCGGTAGGGCTCGTAATGTTTGGTACCGAGCAGCCGCAACTCGTCGATCCGATGCTGGTCGTCCGTCAGCGCGGAATAGCGGGCCAAGAACTCGGCGGTCTCCGCCGGTTCGAGCGGCTCCGACACCTGAAGGGCGCTCCGGCTGGACTGAGTGACCCCCCGTCTGACGTAGAGAATCGTCAGCGGGGTGTTGCGTTTGGCTGACTCGCGGTACAGCATCTCCCGGTAGGACTCGCTCAGGTCGCCCGCTTCCGCGACGAGCAGCACTGGCAGCTGCGTGATGGTGTACAGCAGATGCAGCCGGTCGGCGACGAGCGGGACGCGCGACGGCCCGATCGGCACGCCGTGCGGGAGCACCGCCACCGGAGACTCCTGATGCAGGTCCCAGGCGGCGCGCAGGGCTGCGGTGGTGCCGCCGGCACCAGGCCGGTGTTCAACCACGACGGTACGGGTGCGATGTTGCCTCAGACTGTCACGGAGGGCGGCCACGATGCCGTCGTTGACGGCGCGCACTACGTCCCGGCCAGCGTCCAGATCATCCCAGCCGATGAGGCCACCGCGCCAGAAAGCGTCGTTGTTGCTCTTGTCGCCGGGCGGAGCGGACGCATCGATCCCGTCATGCAGGATCACCAGATGCTCGCGTAGCTTCTGCATGGTCTCCGGCGAGATCGCCACCGTGCCGTTGTCGAGGGCGGGGACCGTGTAGTCGAGGTACTCGGCGCTGCTGCCCAGTGTCGCGGCGAGGCGGTCCAGCAGGTCGTGCACAGGCATCGGCACCTGGACCACGGGAACGTAGGGCTGTAGGTCGGCCAGTCCCACGTGCAGGAAAGTCGCCTGCCCCTGAAGCATCTCGTCCATGGTCTCGATGACCCGCAGCAGTCTGTTCCGGCCCCCTTCCGGCGCGGACTCGGTGCCGCCCTCGAGCACCAGGACGCACACCGGTGTCTCGCCGACGAACTGGTGGAACGAGGAGGTAAGCCGACGCACAGTGTCCAGGCGACGGAGCACCCACTCGCGGCCTTCCAGGGCGGGCTCCCGGCGCAGCACGGAACCGGCGGCCAGCAGCCAGGCTGTGCCGCGCGCATAGTCGATCACCGGGCGCTCCTCGGTGAAGAGATGCACCGCACGCTGCGTGTTGAGGACCGGGCTCGCCCAGTGGTGAAGTCCGTCGCCGTCCGAGGCCGGGTCGAGGTCGACGATCAGCGACCAGGGGATGCGGCCGAGCGCCGAGATGGACGATGTGCGGGGGAGTTGCTCCGCGACGAGGATGTAACGGGCCGCATGCGGGGAGAACCCGGAGACGGTGCCCCAGAGGGACTCCCACAGATCCTCGCGGACCCGCTCCACCTCCCTGGGCGGGGTGTGAGCCGCCGGAACGCTCGGGTGCTGCGGCGCGGCGCTGGCGAAGGTCCTGCGGTACCGCAGGGCGTACCAGCCGGCATAGGCGAGGCAGAGCCGGGTACGTTCGTCGTCATGGGGGAAGCGCCGGGCCCACAGCAGTGCGGCTGCCATGCGCACCAGCGTCAACTGCTGGTATAGGCGGTCCACCCGACCGGTCTGTCTGGAAATCCATTCCAGGATGCCGGCGCGTGACTGCTGCAGGAACTCCACGAGCCACTGGCAATCGTCCGGCACGGACTTGACCGAAGCGTCCTCAGCTGCCTCCAGGCACCGGGCGAGCACGGGGCGGCGGGTGGTCGGCAGCATGTTCACCAGGACGCTGACCTCAAAGTAGGCCAGGTCGAACCCGACGACGGACCGGCGCGCCTGGTCCAAGTCGACGATCCAGAAGGAGTCGTCACCGACCGCCACTTCGTCCCGAGGCACGAGTACGTTGCTGGTATTGAGGTCCCCGTGGCATATGCCCCCCATGATCGGCAGCTCGCCGTTCTCGGCTTCGCCCAGGACGGCGAGGGGGTTGAGGAACGCATGCCCGTCCTCCTCGTGGACCTCACCTCCGAAGAGGGATGAGGCAACGGCCAGGCACTCGTCGAGCTTGGCCGTTCCCGCCACCGTCGACAGCACGTCGTGCGGCTGCATCTGCGTCAAGTCGCTCGGATCCGCCCAGGCATTCAGGGTGTCGTGGGAGATGGCTTGCGCGCAACGCAGCAGCCCCGTCGACCCGCTGCGGGGCGGGCTGTACCACCTGAGGCTGTCGCCGGCGAGTTGGTGCAGCGACACCACCAGCCGGACGTCGCCGTGGCGGCGTTGGTTGATGCGCAGCAGGCGCGGGATGTGCCGCTCGGCGAACTCCGGGTCGGCCTCGCGGATCAGCTGATGGGCCGCCAATTCGTTCGCCTGGGCGAGGTCCTCCTCCGCCGGGCCGACACGTAGGACGTAGGTGCCTGGCGGGAAGCCTCCGGTGTTGCCGCTGATGTCCACGCTCACCAGCTCGGCACCCGAGCGGCCCCGGGGCATCGGCTCGAAGAGGAACCTCGCGGAGGGTAACCAGAGGTTCAGGGCCTCAGTCGCCATATCCTGGTATGCGGCATCGGCGAGACGCAGCCTCTTGTCCAACGGTCCCCCAACCTCCGCCGGTCGGCCACATCCTGCCATGTTCCGACCCCCCAAGTTAGTTGTTGTACCACCCCGCATGGGTGACCAGTAGACGTATTCGTAAGTAGCGGACGATCGCGCCCGAAGCGCACGCAGAGGATTTGGCCCGGCACCCCGGGCAATCCCTGCGCATTGGAACGGCAATCCGCTGCGGGCGGGTTCGAGCCCGCATCCGAGCTCGCGTAATCGCCCGACAGCCCGGCGTCCCTGGCCCTTCGGGGCGGCGTCGGGACGCAGTTGGGACGCAAGGAGAGGAACAGACCGACAAAGGGTGACGGGTGGAGACATTGCGCGCCCTGTCTGACCAGCAGAAACGTCACGGACGGACGCTGATCGGCAAGGGCCGCCAAGATCCTCAAAGGACTTGCAGCCCCACGACGAACTCCGGGAGCTGTTGCCACCTGAACCGAGACAGTTCAGGTGGAGGTCCGCCGCCGAGTCGCGGTCGTTCCGCGACCTCGTACGACTCGAGTCCCAGCGCTCGAATCTCACTGATCAAGTCGCGCCACGGCTCACAGGCAGGGTCGATGCCCTGGCCTGACGCCTCAAGGTACGCGATAGCCGGGCCGTACCCGTAAGCCTCATCGCGGGTACGGAGGGGCCGTAGCAGTACGTATTTCTCGCCGACGACGCGCCGACGAACAGAGTCGTCGACGTCGAACGGCATCTGCGCTCACGCGGGATGCGGAAGTTCGGACGCGGTGCGACCGGCCTCCGCGGCGTGGCGTTCCTCGATGTGGGCGACCACCCGCCGCCGGGCCAGGTTGCGGGCTGCGCGCAGTTTGGCCTCGGCGGCGACCAGCGGGGTCCACAGCAGCCAGCCCCAAAGGCTGTGGCCCGGGCGCTCAGCCCGTCGTGGGCCGGACGGCCGACCAGGCAGGTCGACGGCCTGGAACTCGCGATCCGAGACTGTGGGCCGGCGGGGGGTGCGCTTGGATCCTGCGGCCTCCGTCATCGGCGCTCAGCGGAGTCTCGTGGCTGGGTGGCGCCGGCGTTCCTGCGGCGCGTCCCATACGCGGCGGCGCCCAGGGCGAGTACGGCGGCTCCGGTGATCGCGGACGGCATGGGGAGGGTGAAGGCCAGGACCAGGCAGCCGGCCAGGCCGACGGCGGGGATGATCCGGGCCGGGCGGCCTTCGGCCGGGGTCAGGGTCCAGGCGGAGGCGTTGGCGATGGCGTAGTAGGCCAGGACGCCGAAGGAGGAGAAGCCGATCGCCCCGCGCACGTCCGTGGTCGCGGCCGCGACGGCGACGACGGCGCCGACGAGGAGTTCGGCCCGGTGGGGGACCTTGAAGCGCGGGTGCACGGCGGCCAGGGCGTGGGGCAGGTGGCGGTCGCGGGCCATGGCCAGGGTGGTGCGGGAGACGCCGAGGATGAGGGCGAGCAGGGAGCCGAGGGAGGCGACCGCGGCACCGATGCGTACGACGGGCACCAGCCGGTCGGCACCGGCGGCGCGCACGGCTTCCGTCAGCGGGGCGCCGGCGGCGGCGAGGCCGTCCGGGCCCACGACCAGCAGGACGGAGACTGCGACAAGGGTGTAGACGACGAGGGTGATCCCAAGGGCGATCGGGATGGCGAGCGGAATCGTGCGGGCCGGGTCGCGGACCTCTTCGCCCAGGGTGGCGATCCGGGCGTAGCCGGCGAACGCGAAGAACAGCAGGCCCGCCGCCTGGAGTACGCCGCCCGCGGTCGCGTCCGAGCCCACGGCCAGGCGGGCCGTGTCCGCGGCGCCGGAGGTCAGCGAGGCGGCCACGACGGCGGCGAGCACCGCGAGGACGACGGCCACGATCACGCGGGTGAGCAGGGCGGACTTCTGGACGCCGGTGTAGTTCACCGCGGTCAGGACCACCACGGCGGCCACCGCCACCGCGTGGGAGTGGCCGGGCCAGAGGTAGGAGCCGACGGTCAGAGCCATGGCCGCGCAGGAGGCGGTCTTGCCCACCACGAACGCCCACCCGGCCAGGTAGCCCCAGAACTCGCCCAGCCGCTCCCGCCCGTAGACGTAGGTTCCGCCCGAGGCCGGGTAGAGAGCGGCCAGGCGAGCGGAGGAAGTGGCATTGCAGTACGCGACCACGGCAGCGATCGCCAGCCCGATCAGAAGACCGGATCCGGCAGCCCGCGCGGCCGGAGCCAGGGAGGCGAAGATCCCGGCACCGATCATCGACCCCAGTCCGATCATCACCGCGTCCGGCACCCCCAGCCGCCGCTGAAGCTCGTCCGGGACCCCCGGGACGGGTTTGGATGCGCTGTTCAACTTCGCCGCTCCCTCGACTTCAGACGCGGACCGGTGCGCCCGCGTATCGCGCGCACGATAAGCGACGAACTTGAACAGTCGTGCCGGGAGCCCGGAGCCCGGAGCCGGGAGCCGGAAGCCGGAAGCCGGAGGCCGGAAGCCGGTATGACTGTGTAACGGTGCGGTGCCGGCGTGACGGCGCATTCGCCGAGGCCGGCCATGGAGCCCTCCTCCGCCGGTGCTGGGTCAGCGGCGGTTGCTCCGGCGCGTGTGGTGGATGAGCCGCTGTGCCACGAGGTGTCCCGAGCCGCCGCCGGGGCCGGGGTGGGTGGAGGCGCCGATGTGCCACACGCCGGGCACGAGGGTGGCGTGCCGGAGGCGCCGGGCACCGGGCGCCGCAGCGCGAGCAGGGCCTGCCGGAGGGGGCGAGTGCATCGAGGGCCTGCGCCGTGCGGCGACTGGCTCCGTGCCGGCCGCCGTCCCGCACTTTCTGGCTGAGCGTTCTTCGGTGCCTGGGTCCTGGGCCGTCGTGGGTCGCTGATGTGGTGTTGTGGTGTTGTGGCGTGTTGGAGGGGATGGGCTCGCACGGGCGCCGCAGGACCCGTCGAGGGCTGCGGGAGCGGAGTGAATGCACATCGGAGCCATCAATCGGCAGTCGGCCGTCCGGGGGCTCGCATGGGGTGATGTGCGGCTGACCTACGTCGTCGACGAACTGACCTCCGTCATCCTCCGCCCGTTCGGACAAATGGGGTGTTTCCCCCTGGGTCGCCGAGGCAACCCGGGGTCCTGCGGGGCCGACACCGCCCGCGGGCCAGGGCCGGCGGGCCGGCCGACTTCGACGTGACGGGAGCCCCGGGTGATCACTGCTCCCTCGCATGCGCACCCCGCCCGGTCGGGCCCACACATCGGCGTGCTCGGTTCGTACGGCGGCTTCAACGTCGGCGACGAGGCAATCCTGACCTGCGTCCTGGAGAGCCTCCGCGCCCAGCGGCCCGGCGCATACCTCGTCGTCTTCAGCCGGGACGAGGCGCACACACGCGCCCACCACCTCGAGGCCGACGACGTGGTGGCCTGGGAGGGCGTGAGCCGCAACAACGTGCTGGACGTGCTGCCCGGCCTGGACCTGCTGGTGCTGGGCGGCGGGGGCGTGCTGTACGACGGGGAGGCACGGCGCTATCTGCGGCTGGTGCGGGCCGCACAGGGCCGCGACGTGCCCACCTTCGCGTACGCCGTCGGCGCGGGCCCGCTGCGGGACGGCGAGGACCGGGAGATGGTGCGCACCGTCCTCGCCGACATGGACGACGTCGTGGTGCGCGACGAGGAGTCCCGGCTCGTTCTGGAGGAGGTGGGTCTGGAACGCGAGGTCACCGTCACGGCCGACCCCGCCCTGCTGCTGCGCCCGGAGCCCTTCACCGAGGTCATGCTGCACGACGAGGGCCTGCCCACCGACTCGCGGCTGGTGGGGATGTCCGTGCGGGAGCCGGGCCGGGCCGCCGAGAAACTCGACGAGGCCGACTACCACGCGCTGCTCGCCGACGTCGCGGACTTCCTCGTACGGCGCCTGGACGCACACGTGGTCTTCCTGCCGATGGAGCGGCAGGACGTACGGCACGCGCACGCGGTGCTGTCCCACATGACCGCGCCGGACAAGGGACGGCTGCTGCACGGTACCTACAGTCCGGGACAGGTCCTCGGCTTCATGCACCATCTGGACATGGCAGTCGGCATGCGACTGCACTTCGTGATCTTCGCAGCGCTCACAGGCGTGCCGGTGCTGCCGCTGCCCTACTCGGGCAAGGTCTTCGACTTCGCGCGCCGGCTGGGCGTCCCGGCCCTGGTGGGCGTGGCCCGGGAGCAGGCCGGACTGCTGCTGGCGGAGGTGGACCGGCTCTGGGACGAGCATCCGCAGCGCCGCAAGGAGCTGCGCATCCGCGTCGAGGAGCTGTCCGCGGTGGCCCGGGAGACCTGCGTGCGCTGCGGCTCGCTGCTGGACGAGATCGGGTGCGGGTCCCGGTCACAGCGGGAGTAGCCGCACCGTACTCGCCGCCGCTGACCGCGCCCGCCGCACGCTGACACCACCCCACCGCCGGCCCCACCCTCCGAGGAGTCCGATGCCGATCCTGAAAGAACCCCAGGAACACAGCACGGTCACCCTGCCACCACGGCCCGCCCAGCACGGTGGGCGCTGTGACGTCCTGGTGGTGGGCGGCGGTCCCGCCGGGTTCGCCGCCGCGGCCGGCGCGGCCGACACCGGCGCCGATGTCGTGCTGGCCGAGCGCTACGGATTCCTCGGGGGCAACGCGACGGTGGCACTGGTGATGCCGCTGATGTCGTTCCACAACGAGCACAAGCAGGCCACGTTCACCGAGTCCGGGGACACCGCACGGCTGCTGCCCACCGACCACGGCGAGGGCGAACCGGTGGTCGCAGGCGTCCTGTGGCAACTGCTCGACCAGCTCATGGGGCACGGCGCCTGCCTCCCGCCGTCGCTCAGCACCGGGTACACGGTCCCCTTCGACCCGGAGCTCTTCAAACTGGTCCTGCTCGAGATGATGGACACGTCCGGGGTGCGGATGCTGTTCCACGCCTTCGCCTCCGGCGCCCTGCCCCTCGACGACCGCTCCGGTTGGCGGGTGGTGTTCGAGACGAAGTCGGCACCGGTGGTGATCGACGCCGGGGTGGTCGTGGACGCCACGGGCGACGGCGACGTCGCGACCGCCTGCGGGGCTCCGTACGAGATCGGCCGTCCCGAGGACGGGCTGGTGCAGCCGATGACGCTGATGTTCCGCGTCGCGGACTTCTCGCGCCCCGACTTCGCCGACTTCGTACGGGCGCACCCCGATCAGTGGCGCGGTGTGCACGGCCTGTGGGACCTGATCGAGGAGGCCAGGGAGAAGGGCGAACTGAGGCTGCCGCGCGAGGACATCCTGTTCTTCGCGACCCCGCATCCGCGTGAGGTCGCCGTCAACAGCACCCGGGTGAACCGTGTGCTCGGCACCAGCGTGTGGGACCTCACCCGCGCCGAGTACACCGCCCGGCGGCAGCTCGCCCAGATCGACCGCTTCCTGCGCACTCGCGTGCCCGGTTTCGAGGAGTCGTACGTGGTGCAGAGCGGCACACACATCGGCGTACGGGAGACCCGGCGCGTCCTCGGCGACTACCAGCTGACCGGTCACGACATCCTGGCCGCGCGCGCCTTCGCGGACGTCGTCGCGCACGGCGCCTATCCCGTCGACATCCACAACCCGCGCGGTGCCGGCACCACCTTGAAGCGGGTGCCGCGGGGCAGCTTCTACGACATCCCGTTGCGCTGTCTGATTCCCCGGGGAACCGATCGGCTGCTGGTGGCCGGACGCTGCATCTCCGGGACGCACGTGGCGCACTCGTCCTACCGTGTCATGCCCATCGCCATGGCGACCGGCCAGGCGGCCGGCGTGTGCGCCGCGCTGACCGTCCGGCACGGGAGGGGACCGCGCGGCCTGCCCTACCGGCTGGTCCAGCGCGAACTGCTCCGGCAGGGCGCACGGCTGCGGGTGGGAGCGGCGGAGGCCAGGGACGATCGGGGCGCGGACTGACCGAGGTTCGGCCGGACCCTCATCAACGACGCCCTCGGCGTGCCTGACCGGCACAGGCCGTCCCCCCTCGCACCGTCCTGCACCCGGTGACCGGCGGGCAGACCGACACCCCGCTCGACGACGCCCTCACCGCGATGCGGGCCGTCGGTATCCGCCTGAGCCGGCGGCACCCGCCTCGCCGCCGTCACCGGCGGCAAGGGCACCGTGAGCGGCTTCGTCACCATGGAAGACGTCCCTGTCCGAATGCGTCGGTTTGACTGGGCCGTGGTGGCTGCGGACCGGAAGCCGGGGCTCTGGTGCCGTGTGTCACCGGATGGGCGAGCGCCGGCGCCCGGTGAGGCGATGGGCGAAGGGCTGTGTCGCCGGCCGGGTGAGTGCCGTGTTCCGGGGTAGAACGGTTGTTGGCTCGTGCGGTTGCAGGAGCCGGAGCATGCCCAGGCGAAGGGCTGTTCCCAGGCAGGAAACGAAGGATCGACCAGTATGGCCAGCGGCACCGTGAAGTGGTTCAACGCCGAGAAGGGCTTCGGCTTCATCGAGCAGGACGGCGGAGGCCCGGACGTCTTCGCCCATTACTCCGAGATCAAGGGCAGTGGGTACCGCGAGCTGACCGAGGGCGAGCACGTCACGTTCGACATCGGCCAGGGGCAGAAGGGCCCGCAGGCCCAGAACATCGTCCGGGGCTGACCGGACACGAGGATGGGACGACAGGCGGCTGCCCGGTGCGGGCAGCCGCCTGTCTCACAGGGCGATGCAGCCTTGTGAGGCCGGGTGCCGTTGAAGCTGCTCGAGACGAGCCTCCGGGCTGCCCGCTCCGGCCGCACAGGCAAGAAGCCGGCTGCTGAGCGGAAGGGGAAGGCCGCGTCGCCGCAAGGAAACTGCCGCGTGAGGGCAGGCGGCGCCCGCGATTCGTGCTGCACCCTTGTCGGCAGGGAACGCACGCCGGGACCTGTTGCCCTAGGGGAGCGGCGGGTCGGTGAACGCGGTGATGTCGCCGCCCAGGTCCGCGGGGAAGCCGACCGCTCACACCGCGGCCTGGCCCAGGCACTGCGCCGGGCCTCCGCCTCACAGCCGAGCCGCCCACCGTGCCACACCGCCAGCCGGTGCAGGCGGTGCGGACAGATTCAGTCAGGCCTTGCAGAAGCCGCTGCTTTGCGGGACGTGAAGCCGCTGCTTCGCAGGACGTGATTGATCTGCCTGCCTTGCGCCTCAGTGGTCGTCACGTCCCTGTACGTGAAGCGCTGAGAAGCCGACCGGTCCAGCTTGCTGCCGCCGCCATCGATACAGACCCTAGGCATCCCCGTCCGTGGAGGTCGCCCCAGGGCTGAGCATCTGGGTCGTGGCCAGGGTCCGGTAGAGGGAGTCGGTCTCGAGCAGTTCGGCGTGGGTGCCCACGGCCCGGACCCGGCCCGCCTCCATGACCACGATGCGGTCCGCCGTGGTGACGGTGGACAGCCGGTGCGCCACCACCAGCACGGTGATGTCCCGCGCCGCCTCCGCCACGGTCTCCCGCAGTGCCGCCTCGTTGTCGGCGTCCAGCTGCGACGTGGCCTCGTCCAGAAGGAGCAGCCGAGGGCGGCGCAGCAGGGCCCGGGCGATGGCCACGCGCTGGCGCTCGCCCCCGGAGAGCCGGCTGCCCCGGTGGCCGACCAGGGTGTCCAGGCCCAGCGGAAGACGGGCGACCACAGGGTCCAGCCTGGTGCGGCGCAGTGTCTCCCGAAGCTCCTCGTCCGTGGTGTGCGGTGCGCCCAGGGTCAGGTTCTGGCGCAGGGTGCCGGACAGCACGGGCGCGTCCTGCTCGACGTAACCGATGGCCGCGCGCAGTTCGGCCAGGGGCCACTGCCGCAGGTCACGTCCGTCCAGGAGGATGCGGCCGGTGTCCGGGTCGTAGAAGCGCTCGAGGAGGGAGAAGGTGGTGGTCTTGCCCGCGCCGGAGGGGCCCACCAGGGCGGTCACCGCCCGGGCGGGCACGGTGAAGGAGACGCTGCGATGGACGGCGGGCAGCCCGGGCTGGTAGCGGAAGCCCACCTGTTCGAAGCGCACCGTTGCCGCCGGCCGCGCAGAGCGCCCCGCGGCCTCCGCGGCGCCTGCGGGGGGCGTGCCGGGGACGGAGGGCTCGGCCGTCTCCGTGTCCATGTGCCCGATCGCCTCGATGCGCAGTGCGGCGGCCGCGCCGACCTGGAGCTGCCCCACGGCGTCGACGAGCTGGCTGATCCTCGGGGCCAGCGCGAACAGGTACAGCAGGAAGGCGACCAGCGTTGACACGCTGATCGTTCCGGAGGCGACCCGGGCACCGCCCACGCCGAGCACCGCCAGGAAGGACGCCTGCCCAGCGACGGCGGAGGCGGCCGCCGACAGGGCCTGCCACCCTGCGGCGCGTACCCCGGTGCGACGGGCGTCCTGCGCCATGCGGTCCAGTGCAGCCGCCTCCCGCTGCTCGGCCCCGGCAGCCTTGACCGCGCGCACCGCCCCGAGGGCCCGCTCCAGAGCCGCGCCGATCTCGCCGACCGATTCCTGCGCCTGCCGGGTGGCACGCCCGATGGCCGGTGCCGCCACCCCCACGACCGTTCCCAGCACCGCCACGACGGTGAGCGTGACGCAGAGCAGGACCGGGTCGACGAGGCCCATCAGCACCAGCGTCACGACCAGCATGACGACGCCGGTGACGGCGGGCGCCGCCGACTGGGTGGCGGCTTGCCGCAGCAGCATGGTGTCGGAGGTGGCGCGGCTGATCAGCTCACCCGGTTCGTGCCGGTCCAGCTCGGGCACCGTCAGCCGGAGCAGGCGCCCGGTGATCCGCCGCCGGGCGGAACACACGACGGACTCGGCGGTGCGGTGCAGGACGTACTGGCCCAGTGCGGAGAACGCGGCGGCCCCGAGCAGGAGCGCGGCCAGGACCAGGACCGCACCGGTGGCCGTGCGCCCGGAGCCCAGGTTGTCGATCAACCGCTTGGCAGCCAGTGGCTGGGCCAGACCGAGGGTGCTGCCGACCAGTCCCAGCAGCGCCCCGGCGAGGCCGGTGCGACGGTGGGGCCGGAGCGAGGCCGCCAGCGCCCGGTAGCCGGACGGTGCCCTCGGGGCGCGCGTCCGGGAAGCGGCGCCCCCGGCTCCGGCGACCGCGGCCGGCGCGCCGGCCGCGGTCGCGCACCCCGGGTCCCTTGAGGTGGTCCGGACGGTCGTCGCGGTGCCGGGGCGTGCGGTGGAGGGCGGCAGTCCGGCCATGGGTCAGTCGACCGCGAAGAAGCGCTGGAAGTAGTCGGCGGGGCAGTCCTCGCCGACCGGCTGGGAATCCGCCTCCACCCAGGCGTGCGCGGCGAACGGCGGCTGCTTGCGCACCCCCACGCACCAGGTGGGCCACTGGCCGCGCATCCGGCACAGCAGGACGGTCGCCAGCGACCTGGGCAGGCACCCCTTGCGGCCACCGGCGGTGAGGCTGACGGCCAGGACGGTGTCCAGGGCGGCCGCGGTCTGCGCCACCGAGGCCGGCCGTGCGCCGCGGCGCACCTGGCGCAGCAGGGTGCGTATCCGGCTGGGCGGCAGGGTCGCCAGCAGGTGGGCGCACCCCACGGCGAGGCGGGCCGCCAACCGGGTGGGCAGTGGTACCGAACGGGGCCGGTAGGGGACCGCTTCGGGTGTCGACATGGGGCTTTCCTCTCTGCACGTGCGGACGCGGTGAGGGGGCGCTCCGGCTTCTCGGGTCGCCGGCCGCTTCGCCCGTCAGTTCTCGTTGACGAGCCCGGCCGACCGGAGTTCCGTGAGAATGCGGTCGACGTCCTGCTGGGCGAGGCTGTCGCTGACGTCGTACCGCTCGGTGAGGGCGTGCACCGCGTCATCTGCGTCCCGGCCTGCCAGCATCGTCTCCAGGACCACGGCGGCGCTGGGGTTGAGCGTCCAGTACTCGCCGCTCTTCTCGTCCAGCAGGGCAAGGCCGTACTCGGTCTCGGCCATCAGGATGCCGCCGCGCAGTTCCAGTTTCATCGGACAACCTCCGTAGCGAGGGGTGTCTGCCGGTGGGGCAGGGGGTGACGGGTGTGCCGCAGCGGTACCGGCCCGGTCGCGTCCGGACCGCCGGGGCACGTGAACGGTGGCGCGTGGCGGCGCGGGCGTCAGCCGTCCGCGGGGCGGTGCAGAGTCTCCTGGGTGCGCAGCCACGCCTCGCAGCCGACGGTCGGGTGGAGGAGAACGTTCTCCAGCTCCGCCGACACCGGACCGGAGCACCAGGCGCGCCACACGTCCGCGTCGATCAGGCCCAGTCCGGCCAGCCGCGAGTCCTCGCACAGCGCCAGCAGGGCTTCCCGGTGCCGCCGCAGCCCGACCTCCTCCTCCAGCGTGGCGTTGGCCTTGGTGGCCCGGGTGCGGCTGGCCTCGGGGACGACGCCGCGCATGGCCTCCACCACGAGCGGCTTGTACCGCCACGGAGTCACCCGTTCCTCCGGGCGCACCGCCAGGCCGGCTTCCACCACACGGTCGTCGTAGAAGGGGGAGGCGAACAGGAGACCGCGCTGACGTGTCATCTGGTTGAGGTGCCTGGCGAACCGGGACACCGCCTGCATGGTGGCCAGTTCACGGTGCTCTCCGTGCCCGGGGCCCAGCGGCCTCGCCACGGCGGCCTCCTGCCGGATGAGTGCGCGCACCGCGTCGACGGCGTCCGCGGTGGCCCACGGCGGCATCCTTGCGGGCGAGCACCACTGGAACAACGGCTCCTCCGGCGAGGGCAGCGGGTCGGTCAGGTCGGTCGCGATCTGCTCCAGCCACGCCCCGTACGGGCGCCGGTCCAGCAGCTGGCGTACGGCTCGCCGCCGCGACCAGCGGTACTTGGCCAGGTATCCGCGGGTGTGGCGGACGGCGGTGCGCGGCTGGCGCAGCAGCAGGTCGTGGACGCGGGCGGAGGCGCCCGCCAGCAGCTCGTCACCGCCGAAACCGTTCAGGTGGACGGTGGATCCCCGATCCGCGGCCAGGTGGAGCAGGCTCATCCGCCGGTTGCGATCCACGGCGTACAGCGACGGGGCGTCCAGTACGTCGGTCAGCGCGTCCACGCCGTCGAAGGTGAGCGGGAAATCGTCGGCGGGAACGATGTGGTGCTCGATCCGCCCGCCGCCGTCGGCCGACGACAGCTCCTCGACCGTGCGGCGGGCCCAGTGGACGTCATCGCCGCGGGGGTCGCGGGTCGCCGCGGTGTAGGCGACGACCTTGGCGCCGGCAGCCACCGCGGTGCACACCACGGCGGTGGAGTCCAGGCCGCCCAGATCGGCGGTGACCACGTCCCGGTCCCGGACACGGACCTCGACGGCCCGGCGCAGCTCGTCCCGCAGCATCGCCGCGCCCTCGGCCAACGGCACGTCGCGCCGCGGCAGCCACCACCAGCGCTTCTGGTGTGCCCGGCCGTCGCGCTCCAGAACCAGGTAGTCGTGGCCGGGCACGGCTTCCACCCCGCGCCACACCGGTCGCGCCGACAGCGGGTGGAGCACGCCCAGACTGAGCATCTGGAGCGCGAGCCGGCCCTCGTCGAGGGGTGCCCCGGTCAGGTCGGCCAGGACGTCGGCCCGGTCGGCCGCCAGGTGGGCCCGGTGCGCCCCGCCGTGGAACAGAGAGCGGACACCGGTCACGGTGCCCTGCGCACGTACCCGGCCGTGCAGACTGGCCAGGAGGTGGTAACTGCCCGGCCAGGAACGGGCGTAGCGGTCGAGGGAGGCCGGGTCGGTGGCCGCGGCCGCCGCGCGGGCCGCTTCCTCGGCGGTGACGGCGTGCTCACCCAGCACCGCCAGGCGCACCCCGCCGCACTCGCCGACCGTCAGCTCCCGGGGGTCCCAGCGCCCCATCAGCCACGGCCGTCCCGAGACGTGCGTGTGGGTCTCGGTGGCGTGCGGCAGAGCCCTGGCCGCCACGGCTGCCGCTTCGTCGGTATCGGGCAGCACGACGAACCAGGCGGGCACCACGGCGGGCAGCGCGGGGCTGTTCATGGACTCACGTACCTCCGGTCGATGGCGTGCCCGCGGATGCGGCGGGAAGGACGGGCCGGGCGGAGCGGCGGAGGGCAGTCGGTGACCGCCCTCCGCCGCCATGGACGGGCCCCGGTCACTCACTCCGGAGGGAGGAGGGCAGGGCCCGGTCGCCTCGTGGTCAGATGAGCTGGTGACCGCCGAGGAGGTCCTTGGCGGTACCGCCGGCCAGGCCCGTCGTCTTGCGGAAACCGCCGGCCTTGCTGAGGGTGGGACGCTCGTACGTCATGGCCACACATCCTTTCGTTCACGACGACGTCAGCTGCCGCCGTGTCAGTCGGGTGAAGGAAACGTCAACACAGGCACCTGTTCGAATCGGACCGTTTTTCACCGCGGTTCCGGATCCACGGGCGGCCAATTCGGTAAGTCACCCTAGGGTCAGCCGTCGGATCATCACAACAGTGCGTGGAGGGGGTGACGTAGCACGCGGGAAGCGAACTCTGCACCTTTTCACGGGTGGATGCCGCCGAAAGCGGCGGAACACGTGCCATGGAAAGCAGATTTGAGGGTAGGGGAGAGGGTTTTCCCGTTGCCCGGACGGGAACCGCGTGCGTCCGAGGCCCGTAAGTCGCACCACCGCCGACCGGTTTGCCCAGGTCAGGGGCTACCCGGCCATCACGGCTCCCTCTCGGCCGCCCGAGGCGTCCGTGGGCCGGCACCCGCCGCCGTGAGAGAAATCGACAAAAGCTTCAACTGTCGAACGTGTAATCGTTGACCGGCGCTTTCGGTCGGCTCTCGCGGTGATCCGCGACTCTCCCGTGAGAACGGAGGGGAAAGAACTGACGGGTAACACCGCAGGTATTTCATGTCCGGACCGCCGGGTGCGTGTGCTCTCACCGACCGGCCTCGCCGTACCGGTGGCCCTCGCGGCCCTGCACGACAAATACGGTGCCCTCCAGGCCGCGTTCCCCAAAGCCGCAGCGCACCTGGACACCGCCCAGCACGACCTTCCGGCCTTCACGGCCTGGCCGCACCCTCACTGGCCCGGTCCTTGAACTGGTAGGGACACGGATCCCGACCGGCTCGCCCCGGGCAGGGCCGCTGCTCGCCCTGATCTGTGACAGACATGCCCCGTCACGAAACTGCTTGATCTCCGGCAGGACGCGGTGGGCGGGCACCCGCCCCAGCGGATCAGCGCCGGTGGCGGCGAACGCCCGCCGTAACGGGACACCGAGGAATCACGGTCGGCCAGGACGAGCCGGCCCGGGCCGCACGAGCGCGGCAGGCGGCCGACCAGGGTGACTTCCCCGGTGCGGCAGCCGGCGAGTTCCGCGTCCAGCACCGCATGACTGCCCACCTCCCCCAAGGCAGCCATCCGCACCTGCGGAAACGCGCTTCTGCCTGACCCGCGGCCGCTCACCACGCCCGTCACCCCCGCCGGATCCAGCCCGTGCTCGGCACGCTGACCCCTGCCGACGAGGCCGAGACCCTGCAGGAAACCGCGCAGGAGCTGCTCTCCGACGTGATGAACCAGTTCGGCCTCGACCCGCAGATGCAAGAACCGCCCCACCACACGCGCCCCGACGTCACACCGTGTGTGGCTGTGATGACAGGCGCGCTGGTTGACCCTTGAAAATTGACCGAAGCGTAATTATCTGCTCACTGTCCGGAGTTAAACCAGTGCTCCGGCCAAGCCGTCTGCTTGGGACGGCAATACCGGGAAACGCGGATGTCGACGCTCCCGGGAGCCGCTGGAAGGAGGGAGGCCCACAGGTGAACACCGATCCGATGGCCGACGACGTCTACCAGCCGACCCAGAACGACGTGCGCGAAGAGAGCACCGCACGGTTGGACGACCTGGAGGACGCGATCGAGGAACCGAGCTATGACGACCTCCTCGACGAGGGGTACTCCCCGCCCGAGAAGCCGCTCGGCGTCACCAAGCACGGCACGACCGCGGCCGAGCAGCGGGAGGGCGAGAGCCTCGACCAGCGGTTGATCCAGGAGGAGCCGGATGTACGGGAGCCGGAGGGTGACGGGGTGGGCGACCTGCCCGGCGGTGACGGCGAGGTCATCGACCCGGAGGCGGGTGAGGCGCGCGCCGGCCGCCTGATGGCCCCGGACGAGGGCGCACATCCCGACACCGAGAAGGACGAGGTCGCCTACGACGTGGGCATCGACGGGGGAGCGGCCAGTGCCGAGGAGGCCGCCGCCCACGTCACCGACGACGACTTCTCGCCGCCCGACGACGACCCCATCCCTCCGGAGGATCCCCTGCTTTACCCCCGCCTCCGGCGCCGGCACCGGCAGGACTGAGGAGTCAGCCCCGCAGCCGGTCGATCTGCCGCGGCTTGTTCGTCGCGTCCAGGGCGGCGACCTTGTACGACTCCGCGAGCGTCGGGTAGTTGAACAACACGGCGTCGACGAGGGAGTCGACGGTGCCGCCGCAGCCCGTCACCGTCTGTCCGATGTGGATGAGCTCGGTGCCCCCGTGCCGAAGCAGTGCACGCCGAGCAGCGTGTGGTCCTCCGGCGACACCATCAGCTTGAGCATGCCGTGCGAGTCGCCGATGATCTGCCCGCGCGCCGGTTCCCGGTAGCGGGAGACGCCCACCTCGAACGGCGCGCGGCCCTCGGTGAGCCAATCCTCCGCGGACCCCACGAAGCTGATCTCCAAAATCGTGTAGATCCCGATCGGCTGCAACTGGCGCATCGGTCCCACGGGTTCCCCGCACGCGTGGTACGCCGCCGCCCGCCCCTGCTCCATGGAGACCGCCGCCAGCGCCGGGTAGCCGATGACGTCGCCGACCGCGTAGATGTGCGGCACCTGGGTGGGGGAGTCCTCGTCGACCGTGATCCGCCCGCGTCCGTAGGCGCTCAATCCGGCCTTGCCAGGGCCAGATCGTCGGTGAGCCCCTGTTCGGCCCGTCACCCGCCTCACCCTGCTGAAGAGAGCAGACCCGCCGTGTTCCGGCAGACCCCCTCTACAGCCGCATCGTCGCCGAGCGCGGCGCCGTCCCCGTCCAGGTGCGCGGTGCAGCCGACCGCATCCACCACGACCTGGCACAGGTGGTGCGCTGGGCACCCGCATCCGACCTGCCCGCCCGTACCACGCAGGACCGGGCGAGACGCTGACCGCGTGTCTGCCACGAAGGTCGTTTCCCGTCTGCTCCCCCTCAGCGGTGAGCGGCCGGTGCCGCTCGAACGGGTGCTGATCCGATCAGTGGGGGAGAGCGGAGCAAGCGGTCTGAGCTACGCCTGACCCGCTGTGGTGGGTGCATCGCGGTGTGTGTGCCGGCTGTCTGGACCTTTCTGGCGGGAGAGGGCACTGTACAGCTCCGGAGAACGGTTCCCCCACACCGATCGAGGGCTGTGCACATGCCGATGGCACCAACTGTCCTGCGGCTGGCCGGAGCGGTCGCCGGTCTCGTGCTCCTGGCCGCGCAGACGACGACGGCGGCGTGCGCCGTGCCGCCGTCCCGCCCGCTCACCGCGCCACGGGCCGCCTCCGCGGCGCAGACCTGGTATCCGCCCCTGTCCACCCGGGGCCGCTACATAGTCGACGCCCGGGGCGACCGCTTCCGGCTGAAGGGCGCCAACTGGGACGGGGCACAAGGGTCGTGGACGGGCAGCGGCGACATCGGCGATCCGGCGAACCATCACGCGGGCCAGGACTCCCACGGGATACCGCTCGGTCTCGACCGCGTTCCGCTCGAGGGGCTGCTCGCCGACTTCCACGAACTGGGCATCAACACCGTCCGGCTGCCGTTTTCCAACGAGATGATCCACAGCACGGCCGCGGTGCCCGACAGCGCGGTGAGCGCCAATCCGCAACTGCGCGGCAGGACACCGCTCCAGGTCTACGACACGGTCGTGGAGGCGCTCAGCCGGAGCGGGTTCGCGGTCATCCTCAACAACCACACCAACACCTCCCGTTGGTGCTGCGGGGTGGACGGCAACGAGCGGTGGAACACCGGGCAGTCCACCCGGCAGTGGGCCGACGACTGGGTCCTCATGGCCCGCCGCTACGCCGGGATCCCGGGGGTGGTCGGCGCCGACCTGTACAACGAGGTCAGACGCAACGTCCTGGACGACCCCAACTGGGGCCTGGGCGACGACCACGACTGGTACGCGGCCGCCCAGCTCGCCGCCGACCGGATCCTCACCGAGGGCGACCCCCGTCTCCTCATCGTCGTCGAGGGCATCAACTGGACCGGCCTGCCCGCCGACGGGCTCCCGCACGGCCGGCCGCAGCTCACCCCCGTGCGCACGCTCTCGCACACCCTCGTGGACGCGCACAAGCTGGTGTACTCCGCGCACTTCTACGGCTACACCGGTCCGCACCACAGCGGTGCCACCGGCATCGGCGAGACACATGACCTGCGCTACCAGGACATGACCCGGGGGCAGTTGGGCGCGGCGCTCGACGACGAGGCGTTCTTCGTCGAGGAGAGCGGCCGGCACTACACCGCGCCCGTCTGGGTGAGCGAGTTCGGCATCGGGAGCGGCGAGACGAACCCGGCGGCCCGCACCTGGTTCGGCAACATGACCGACTACCTCACCGACCACGACGCCGACTTCGCGTTCTGGCCGCTGGTCGGCTTCGAGGGCCACGACGACTGGGCGCTGCTGCGCTACGACGGCGCCGGGCACCGCTCGGGCGTCCTCGACGCCGCCGACTGGCGCGGCACGGCCTGGCGGCACCTCATGTCCGCGCCCGGAACGACCGGCCCCGTGGCGTCCGTGCCCGCCTGGCGGATGCTGGCCACCGACCACGGCGACGCGGTGGAGTCGCGGCGCGCACGGGCGACGGGCGACTGGGACCCCGGCGCCCGCAAGGCCGCCTGCCCCGACGGGCTGCGGCTGATCGGTCTGGGCCACACCAGCGGCCGTGGCATGTGCACCGACGCCTACGCGGCGGCTGCGGCCACGGACGCGGGGCAGAGCGTCGTCACCGACGAGCGGTACGTGCCCGCCGGCGGCGACTGGGCGTCGGGGTACACGAAGCTGCAGTGCCCGTCGGGCGGTCTGCTGACCGGCTACAGCGTGCGCGGGGAGCGGATGTCGGCGGCGCTGTGCGTGCCGGGCCGTACCCCGCTCGCGGGGGCCGCCCGCACCGTGTGGTTCGACCGGTCCGACAATCGTCCCGACGGTGCGGCGGCCGGTGACTTCGCCGAGGGCGATTACAAGGGGCAGTGCGCGACGAACGAGTACGCCGCCGGGATCGCGTTCACCACGCGGTTCGGCAGCCGCCCCGGGCCCGGCGCCCTGCTGTGCCGCACCCTGCCGTGAGCGCGTTGTAGGACGACTTTGTCGGGAATCTTGAGGTTCGGGGTCATTTGCCCTGCCTCCAGCACAGGGGCCGGGGCAGTCCTCGCTTGTCGAGGTACTGCTGGAACGCCGTGGGCGGGCGCGGCCGGTAGGGGCCGTCCGCGGGTTTTTGAAGGCTCAGCCGCTCCACGTTGATCGCGAGTGCGGTCAGGACGCGCTGGAGGTGCGTCCTCCCGAGGCCGCGGTAGCGGCACCGGCGTCCGCGGTGGCCGTCCACGAATTCCTCGACGCTGCCCTCGGCCCCGGGCGCAGCCGGCAGAGCCGGCGCCGGTCGGCCATTTCCATAAACTATGAATATAAAAATGCTATGCTTCTGGCATGAGTCGCCAAGACGCCGCTCCTTGCGCGTCCGCCGCCATCGGGGCAGCCCTCTACGGCCTGGCCACCAGGGCCGCGAGACGCCTGCCCCGGGACATGAGTCTGACGTCCGCCGCCACCCTGGCCACCCTGGACCGGACCGGCCCGCGGCGCATCACCGATCTGGCCGCGGTCGAGGGCGTCACCCAGCCCGCGATGACCGCCCTGGTCCGGGTGATGGAGAAGTCCGGCCTGGTCGAGCGGCGGGGCGACGCGTCCGACAAGCGGGTCACGCTGGTCTGCCTGACCGAGGCCGGCGCCTCCTACGTCCGGACGCGGCGCCAGGCAGGCGTCCACGCGTTCGAGCGGTTGATCGGCGAGCTCACCGGCGACGAGGTCGAGGCGCTGGTGGCGGCCCTTCCGGCGCTGAAGCATCTGGCAGAGCTCGAAAGCCAGGACCGCGAAGGGCCGAAGCAGTGACCGGGCACCCGGTCGGCGGGGTCGCGGAGAAGGCGTTCCCGGTGGCGCGTTCCGAGGCGCGGCTGCTGGTCCCCGCCCTGATGTTCATCGCTCTGGTCGTGGCGGCGGTCGCCAGCCTCGGGACGCCGCTCATCACCAGCGTGGCGACCTCGTTCCACGTGTCGCTCGGCAGCGCGCAGTGGACGCTGACCGTCGCGCTGCTCAGCGGCGCCGTCGCAACGCCGGTCCTGGGTCGGCTCGGAGCCGGCCCCCACCGGCGGGCCACGATCCTCGCCACGCTGGCGGTCGTCGTCGCCGGCAGCGCGCTCACCGTGCTGCCGCTGCCGTTCGCGTGGCTGCTGGCCGGCAGGGCGGCTCAGGGCGTCGGGCTCGGGCTGACGGCGCTGATGATGGGCGTGGCCCGGGACCACCTCCCCGAGGAGCGCAGCGCGGCCGTGATCGCCCTGATCTCGGTGGTCTCGGTCATCGGGGCCGGCGTCGGCTACCCGCTGGCCGCACTGCTCGCCGAGCTCGGCGGGGTACGCGCCGCCTACGGCCTCGGCCTGGTCGTCACCGCAGCCGCCCTCCTGACCGCGTGGCGCTCCGTGCCCGAAGCCCCCGGGGGCCGCTCCGCCCACGTGGACGTGGCAGGCGCGGTCGCCCTGGCCGCTGCGCTGCTCCTGGTGCTGTTCCTCGCCGGCGAACGGAATCTGTGGAGCCGGCACCTCGCCGTGGCGGCGGGCCTCGCCGTCGCCGCGGTGGTGCTGCTCTGCGTCTGGGCCGTCGTCGAGCTGCGCAGCACGACGCCCCTGGTCGATGTGCGGGCGGTGCGGCACCCGGCGGTCGCCGGGGCGAACCTCGCCATGTTCGTCGGCGGGATCGGCATGTACCTCCTGCTCACGCTCATCACCCGGTACGCGCAGACGCCGCACGGCGCCGGCTACGGCTTCGGGCTGACGACCTTCGTCGCCGGGCTGGTCCTCGTCCCGTTCTCGGTGCTGGGGTTCGTCGCCGGCAAGCTCACGCCGCGGGTCCGGACGCGGATCGCCGACCCCCTGCTCCTGGCCGGCAGCGCCGTCGTGGTCGGCGGCGGATTCGCCCTGTTCGCGGCGGCCCGGTCGGACCTGGCCGAACTGTTCGCGGCGATGGGCGTGCTCGGCTTCGGCGTCGGCGGCTTCTCGGCCGCGATGCCCGGCGCCATCCTGGCCGTCACCCCCAAGAGCGAGACGTCGAGCGCCATGAGCTTCAACTACGTCGTCCGCAGCGTCGGGTACTCCCTGGGCAGCGCCATCGGCGGCCTGATCCTCGCCGCGGGCACCGGCCCCGGCCACCTCTTCCCCGACGACAGCGCCTACACCACCGCGGCGCTGGTCGGCATCGGCGCCATGGCGATCACGACGCTGACAAGCCTCGCTCTCGCCCGCCGACGCTCGTCCGAGACCAACCCGTGCGTCAGCTGCACTCATCCCGACACTGGAGGTTCCATGCCCAAGGGCTACTGGGTCAGCGTCTACCGCACCATTTCAGACCCTGAGAAGCTGGCTGCGTACAACAAGCTGGCCCGTCAGGCCGTCCAGCCCTGGGGCGGCCGGACCCTCGTCCGTGGCGGTCGGGTCGTGGCGTATGACGCCGGAAGCGCCGAGCGCACCGTCCTGGTCGAGTTCGACAGCTTCGAGCAGGCCGTCGCGGCGCGCGAGAGTGCGGCCTACCAGGAGGCGCTGGTCGCCCTCTCCGACGGCGTCGAGCGCGACTTCCGCATCGTCGAAGGCATCGACTGACCGAGGTCCAGTCGGATCTTCACTGAGGTGCTCGAGCTCCTCGTGCCGGCCGGCTGGTACCGCACCATCAGCTACCTGGCCCATGGACTCCTCCTGGAAGAGGAACTCCGGGGCGCCCGCTTCCCCGGGCCGGTGACCGCACTTCGCGCACATCTGGGTGTTGGCCGGCATCGCGGAACAGCTTTTCGGGCCGGCTCGGACGGGCTGGAAACAGTGATCTCGCGGAAGGGAATTCATGCGTGCCATGCGATTCGGGAGGTTCGGTGGCCCGGAGGTCCTGGAGGAGGCCGATGTGCCGGATCCGTTGGCGGGGCCGGGCGAGAGTGTGGTCCAGGTGGAGGCCGCGGGTGTCAATTTCGGCGACATAAAGCAGATCGCGGGCGAGCACACCGACGGTCCGTACGCTCCCCAAGGCCCACTGCCCCGTATTCCCGGCATGGAAGTCGTCGGCAGGACCGCAGCCGGCCAACGAGTCCTCGGCTACGTCCCACAGGGCGGTTACGCCGCCAAGACGGTTGTCGCCGACCGCCACCTGGTCCCGTTGCCGCCGGGGCTGGGTGCGGGCGAAGCACTGGCAGTTCTCCTACAGGGGCTGACGGCGTGGCATCTGCTGCGGTCGGTCGCGCGTATCAGGCCCGGTGAGAGCGTGGTGGTCCATGCCGCCGCGGGCGGGACCGGCAGTCTCCTGGTCCAGCTGGCCCGGGAGTTCGGGGCAGGACGGATCATCGCCACAGCGTCGACCGACGAGAAGCGCGCCTTGGCTCTCGAACTGGGCGCGGACGCGGCGATCGACGGCGACGCGGCCGGCTATCGAGAGAGGGTCCTTGACGCCAACCGCGGACACCCTGTCGACATCGTCCTGGACGCCGTCGGCGGCCCCGTCCTCGACGCCGCCCTGGACACACTCGGACACCTCGGCCGACTGGTGACCTACGGCGTCTCGTCCCGGCAGACAGCCTCCGCGATTGCGCCGAGCCGACTGGCGGTGGACAGCATCACTGTCGCCGGCTTCTGGGTCATCCCGCTCATCGTCAGGAGCGGCGCCGGCGGTGCGGAGCTGGCGGAGCTGCTCGACCTCACGGCGCAGCGTCGCCTGCGGCCCCTGGTCGGCGCGGAATACGACCTGGCGCGGGCTCGCGACGCGCACGAGGACCTGCTCGGCCGCCGTACGAAGGGGAAACTGATCCTCCGCCCTTGACGACGAACGCCCGTCTTGCCACCGTATGGGCCCCATGGTCGTCCCGCACCGTCACCCGCCGGCGTCTCACCCGCCACGACGCCTTGCAGCACATCCAGGCCGAGGCGGACGAGGCCGGCAATATCGACTGCCTGGTCCAGATCGACTCCATCATCGTCCGCGCTCACCGGGTCCGCCGGGGAGACGTCCTGCGGGCAGGGCAGCCGGGATGTCCCGTCGGCCACCTCCACCCGCACCGCCGACACCAGCCGCAGCACGGGTCTGTGCGGTGAGCGGTGTCCCTCAGCGCCGTACCGCCGTCGGATCCTGTGCCAGCGGGGCCGCCACGCTGCCAAGAAGCCGCAGCGCGGCCTCCGACGGCGAGCCGGGCTCGGCCGTGTAAGCGATGAGACGCTGGCCGGAGGCCCCGGGTATGACAAGGTTCTCGAAGCTGAGGTCCATCGCGCCGACCAGCGGATGACGCAAGTGCTTCACCCCGGAGGTGCAGGTGCGCACCGGATGCCGGGCCCAGCGAGAGGCGAACTCAGCACAGTTCATGCTCAGTCGACCGATGAGTTCGGCCAGGGATCGGTCGTGGGGATGGCGGCCGGCGACCAGGCGCAGGGAGGCCACGCCGAGTTGCGCCTCCTCGTTCCAGTTCGTGAACAGCTCCTGATACTGCTCATCCAGGAACAGCATCCGGGTCAGGTTCGGACGGGTGGCCGGTGTGTCGGGGCTCTCGGGCGCCAGATGTCCGGCTAACAGCGCGTGCCCCATACGGTTCCAGGCGAGAACGTCGTTGTGCCGGTCCAGCACCAGGGCCGGGACGTCGCTCATGGCCCCCAGCAACTGTCGGGCTGAAGCACTGGCATGGGCCACTCGGGGCGGAGCCGGCCGGGACGAAGCGGCGGTGGGGCGGGCCAGGTCCTTCAGATGGGCCGTCTCGTCCTCGGAGAGACGCAGCGTACGTGCAAGGGCATCCAGCACACCGTCGGAGGCGCTGGTGGCACGGCCCTGTTCGAGACGGGTGTAGTGGGTGATGCTGACCCCGGCAAGCGTGGCCAACTCCTCACGACGCAGACCGCTGACGCGGCGGCGGGTCGGGTGCGGGGTGATGCCGACGTCCTCCGGGCGCAGTGCGGCGCGACGCGACTTGAGGAAGTCTCCCAGCTCGGACGGGGCGTCCACCCATGCCTCCAGGTCGGCGGTGTGCAACAGGCCGTGGCCACTGACTTCCCATGATGCCCGCCCGACACGAAGACCGGAGGCCATAAGGGTGGTCATGTGGTGACTACCCTCGCGCTGGCTGTGCGAGGCAGGGTGCTGGCTGGGATTCCGGGTGTCGGCGAGTCTCTCCTTCCGGAGCCGCGCGTGAAGCGACCGTGCGCGCGCTGGGTGTCAGGAAACGTGAGGAAAGGGACTCGGCTTCATGTCTGTCACTGATTCGGAGGCGGCCGGTACCGTCTCCGGCACCGCCGCCGGCACGGCCCCTGCCGCGCTCACCCCCCGGCTTCGGCTGGTACTGGTGCTCTTGCTTGCGGCCCAGTTCATGCTGGCCGTGGACTTCTCCATCTTGAACGTGGCGCTGCCGGTGATCGGTGAGGGCCTGGGCTTCTCCCTATCGCATCTGCAGTGGATCGCCACATCGTTCGCGCTGTGCGCGGCCGGCTTCACCCTGCTGTTCGGCCGCGTCGCGGACCTGTTCGGCCGCCGCCGGCTGTTCCTCGGCGGCCTCGTCGTCCTGGGCGCGGCCTCGCTCGTGGGCGGTCTAGCGCAGAACCCCGAGGTACTGATCGTGGCCCGCGTCTTCCAGGGCCTGGCCACAGCCGCTGTCACCCCGGCCGGACTCTCGTTGCTGACCACCTCGTTCCCGGAGGGCCCGCTGCGTGAGAAGGCGCTGGGCCTCAACGGGGCACTCATGTCAGCCGGATTCACCACCGGTGCCATCCTCGGCGGCCTGCTGACCGACCTGCTGTCGTGGCGCTGGGCGTTCTTCATCAATGTGCCTGTCGCCCTCGCCGTGCTGTTCATCACCCCGACGGTCATCAAGGAGTCGCGCCCCAGCGAGCGCCCCGAGCTGGACCTGCCGGGTGCCGTCACCGTCACGCTCGGTTTGCTGGCCATCGTCTTCGGGCTCACCCAGGCGGGCGAGAAGGGATGGGGCTCGGCGCAGGCCCTGTTGTCGCTGGCCCTGGGTGCTGCCCTGCTTCTGGTGTTCTACGCCGTCGAGCGCAAGGTGTCCGCGCCGCTCGTACCGCTCGGTGTGCTCGGCAAGAGGTCGGTGGCCTGGGGCAACATCGCCGGTCTGATCGCGTTTCTCACCGAGACCTCCCTGGTCTTCCTGCTGACGCTCTACCTCCAGAATGTGCTCGGTTTCTCCCCGCTCGCCGCCGGCCTGTCCTTCGGCGTGCTCGGCACCGGAACGGTCGTCGGCGGCACCATCGCCCCGAAGGTCATCGGGCAGATCGGCAGCAAGTCGACGCTGATCACCGGCGGCATACTGCAGACCGTCTTCACCGCCGCGCTGCTCGGCCTCGGCGACGACCGCTCGTGGATGTGGCTGCTGCTGATCGGCACCTTCGCCGGCGGGGTCGGCAACATGCTCGTCATCGTGGGCTTCATGGTCACCGCCACTTCGGGGCTCGCCGATCACGAACAGGGTCTGGCCACCGGCCTCGCCACCATGACCCAGCAGGTCGGCATCACCATGGGCACGCCGATCATGAGCGCCGTCGCTACCGCCGCCATGACCGGCGCCGGAGCCTCGGCCATTCTCGGCGGTCTGAAGGTCGCCATCGCGGTGAACGCCGCCATCGTGCTCCTCGGCACCCTCACCAGCGCCCTGTTACTGCGCACCCGGTCGAGTGCGCAGTAACGGCGGGCGGTACGAGCCGCCGGCCGCAGCCCAGCCGTTCTCCACCGCCTGGGCCTCGACGGACTCGGTGCCCGCGGTGACCTGGACTGGTCGCGGTGCGCGATCGACTCGGTGAACATGCGGGCCTGGAAAGCCTGATCCGTGCGGATCTGCGCGACGGGACCGTCGGGAATAGCGTGGAGAACAGCGGCACCGGGACAGGAGGGATCTCCCGATGCATTCCTCTGACGAGGGGGGAGTGAAGCAGGGAGATGGCGTCATGCCCTGGAACCTGAACGGCACGTACCTGGAGAGCTGCAACTGCGACGTGGTCTGCCCCTGCACCACCTCGGGCTTCGCCGCGCCGGCCGACCACGAACGCTGCCAGGTGACCTTCGCGTTCCACGTGGACAGCGGGAACGTGGACGGCGTGGACGTCTCCGACCGCAGCGTGGCCCTCTTCATCGACGGGCCCCGGGTGATGGCCGAGGGCGGCTGGCAGGTGGCGCTGTACGTCGACGCTTCGGCCGACGACGGCCAGGCGGAAGCCCTGGGCAAGGTCTTCTCCGGCCAGGCCGGCGGGCCGATGGCAGCGCTCACTCCGCTCATCGGGGAGGTCCTCGGCGTGAAGCGCGTCCCCATCCACTACCGCGACGACGGCCGCCGCCACGCCGCACGGGTGGACGACGCCATCGACATCGAGATCGAGGACCAGGTCGCTCCGCAATTCGGCGACGACGGTCCGGTCATGCGCCTGACCGGCATGTTCCACCCGGCGAACAGCACGCTGACGATCGCCCGCTCCACCCGGGCGACGGGCGACGGCGTGTACGGCCGGTCCTGGGACTTCACCGGAGCCAACGGACACTCGGCACCCTTCACGTGGTCCGCATGACCGGTCGGCCGGTCACCGTCCGCAGGGCGGGCCCCGCCGGGCTGCTGCTGGTCGCAGCAGCCGCCGCCTGGATCTGGGCGGTGACGCGCTCTGCCGGCACGGGAGCGATGCCGGGCACCATGGGCCTGGGCCTGCCCGCCTTCCTGGCCGTGTGGACGCTGATGACGGCGGCGATGATGCTGCCTGCCACGGCGCCCGTCGCCGCACTGTACGCACGCACCATCAGCGCGCACCGCGCGCCCCACATGGTCGTTTTCACGGTCGCCTACCTGCTTGTCTGGGCGGCGGCCGGCCCGCCGGCGTACGCACTGGCCGCCGGCCTGGGCCGGGCGGCGAGCCTCCCCGCCGCGGCGGGGACCGCGGTGGCCACAGCCGTGTTCGCAGTCAGCGGTGTCTACCAGCTCACGCCCCTCAAAGACCGCTGCCTGGCCAAATGCCGATCGCCGATCGGGCTGATGCTGCGCTACGCCTCGTATCCAGGGCCCTCGCGCGATCTGCGTGCCGGGGCCCACCACGGCGCCTTCTGCCTGGGCTGCTGCTGGTCGCTCATGGTGCTGCTGGCAGCGTTCGGTCTGATGAACCTGTGGGCCATGGTGGTCCTGGCCGCCGTGATCACCGCTGAGAAACTCGCTCCGGCCGGCCGCCTGGTGGCCCGTGGCGTGGGGATCGCCTCAATCGCTCTGGCCGTCGCCGTCTTCTGGGTCCCTGCGCTGGCTCCGGGCCTCACCGGTGGCAGTACGGCAGGGATGTGAGACGGCCCGTGCGCCCGGGGGATGGCATGGAGCAGGACCACGACGCCGGCCTGGACCTCGGCGACGGCGTTCGCCGCCGCTGGGGGGTGTCTCTATGTCTTGCGGCTGTTTCCGTGATGACCGGGTTCCCGTCGCCCTGCCTGAACCGCTCGGTCGCCTCCATCCTCAACTTCACCCGCAAGGCCCGCCGTTCGTCGGTCAGTCCGCCCCCTTGCGCATCCCTCAGGCATACCGCAGAGATCATGAGGCGCCAGCCCTGACGACACCACGCTTTGAAGTTCAGTAGTACTCCAGTGTGGTTTCGTAATCCCCCAGCGCGTTGTGGCCGAGCACAGCAATTGGCCGAGTATCCAGGGGAGCCAGGCGGTTTCGGTGCTGGCGCGATCAGCTGGCGGCTGGAAGCTGGCGGGCGAAGCGGCGGACGGCGTCAGTGAAGGCGTCTGGGTCGTCGAAGTTCGCGAGATGTCTTGCTCTGGGGATCAACTCGACCCGAGCGTGGGGATGCGCACGGGCGAAGGCCGCCTCGCCGGCCCGGAAGACGGTGTCCTTTTCGCCGTTGAGAATCAGTACCGGGGCCTCCACAAAACGCATCGCGCCCGCGTCGAAGCGTCCCAGTACCTCGTCCCAGGCTGCGGGCAGGGTATGGAAGGCGTAGCCGGAATGGATGGTTGCCTCCACCACTTCCGGCAGATAGAGCCGCCGCAGCAGCCAGTCGTTCCACTGGGCCAGCCGATCTGCCGGAAGACGAGGGACCAGCTTGGCGACCCATCGGTAGGGCGCTGCCCAGAGGCCGCGGGTGGACGCGCTGGCTCCCGAGAGGATCAGCCCGCGGAGTCTTTCTGGACGACGTCGCGCGAACTCCAGCGAGGCGTATCCGCCGAGCGAGTGCCCGACGACCAGAGCCGGCCCACGGTCGAGCGAGTCCACCGCGGAAGCGATGATCTCGGTCGCGCTGCTCAGGCTCCAGGGTTGAGCCGAGCGCTTCCCATGGCCGGGCAGGTCGACGGCGGCTACCGGGAATTCGTCCCGGAGTGCAGCAAGCTGGACGCTCCACTGTTCCGCGCTGAAGCGCGTCCCGTGAACGAAGACGATGCCCACCGCATCCGCTGCCGTCATCAGTTCCCCCGGGGTTCTGCCGTCCGGCCGACTCTACCGGCGCGGTCTCGACCAAGATCAAGGGATGTGCTGGAAGGTGTTCTGGCCCAGTTTGCCTATCATCCGGTCGGACGCCTCGGTATCGGCTGCGTCCCATCCGGGTGACGCCGGACGGCTCGGGTGTTCGCGGCCCCGCTCGTTTTCTTCTGCCT
Source organism: Streptomyces sp. NPDC046831 (assembly GCF_040645305.1). Classification (NCBI taxonomy): domain Bacteria; kingdom Bacillati; phylum Actinomycetota; class Actinomycetes; order Kitasatosporales; family Streptomycetaceae; genus Streptomyces; species Streptomyces sp. NPDC046831. Next base: position 228,513 of record NZ_JBEYXZ010000001.1, read on the forward strand.
GCCCGCGCACGGGGGTGACGGGCGCCTGCGATGTCGTCCGCGGCCGGGCGGCTGGCGCTTACTGGCCGGGGTGGACCGCCTCAACGCCAGTGCCCGCGTACGCCTTCGGCGTCAGGGTGAGCAGGTACCGGCCGGTGGGGTGGGCGGGGGAGGGACGGGCGGCGTGGATGGCGTGGACGGCGGCGAAGGAGTGCCCGAAGCGCAGCAGTTCGGTGGCGGTGACCGCGGCGTCGGTGTCGAACGCCTCGATCCTGATGTACCGCAGCCCCTTGATGTAGCCGAGCAGGCCGGGCCGCTCGGCGTCGCCGGCCGTCAGCGACAGCACCGGCGCGTACAGATCACCGAGTCCGCCGGAGGCCTGGACGTAGAACGCGGCGACCGCCTCGTTGTACGGATCCTTCGGGTCGAACAGCGCCGCGGCGGTTGTGTGGTCCAGGACGACCGCGATCGCCGCCACTACGCGGCCGCCCGCGGACCGTGCGCGGCGGCCCCCAGGCGCTCCAGCAGCGCCCGGGCCTTCGCCTCCGCCTCCGGGCTCGGCGCGCTGCCGAGGGCGGATGCGAGCTCGGCGCGGGCCAGCTCGGCACGCTCGGCGTACTCGGCCTGGGTCGGGGTGCTCCGCGCGAGGTCCTCCACCAGGCTGCGGATGGTGGTGCCGTGCTCGGCCGCCAACTGGGCGAGCCGGTCCCGCGCGGCCGTGCTCACCTTGATGCTCGTCTCGTCTGCTGCCATATATCTCACTCTACCGCGTTCCTCTACCGCTGGTAGAGGAACGCGGCGGGACGGCGACCTGCTTGGCAGCCATGCCCATGCCCGGAAAGCCGCCCTCACAGAGCCAGCAAGCCGTGCGCCGTCCGGGCTGGGCGCCCAGGAGCGCGGCCAGGGCCAGGCCTTCGCCGGCGGCGTGTACGAGGAGCGCGGCCATCACGGCGATCGAGGTGGTCAGGGCGAGGGCTGCTTCTTCGACGAAGCGGTGTACGGCGAGTCCTGCTGCCGCGCCGATGCCGCCTGCACGTTCCCGCCTGCACGGGCAGCCGGTGCGGCCGAGGGCGCCCATGAGGGCGAACGAGGCGAGCGCGGTGAACGGCACCGCCCACGGCGGCATGCCGGCTCGGCGGCCTCGTCCCACGCGTCGGGCAGCAGGTCGAGGACGGCGATGACCAGCAGGATCCCGGACGCGGCGGCCGGCACGAGCACGGTAGGGCCTGGTGCTCGCCGCGCCGCCCAGGCTCCTGCCACCGTGGCCGGAGCCACCAGCGATGCGGCCACCAGCGACGCGGCGGGAGGCAGCTGCCCGGCCGAATTGCCGGCGGGGTGCGTGCCGGCCGCTTCCAAGGCGCACAGCATGGTTTCTGCCTGGTCAGCGGCGGGCGGCGGCCTGGCGCACCGGCGCCGGCCCGGACGTAGTCACCGGCCCTGGGGTCAGCGGCGGTAGCAGTAGGAGTCGGAGGAGGCGTCACCGCCCTGCAGGCGTGTCTGGTGCACGCGCAGGCCGGCGAAGTCCTCGCCGTGGGGGAAGAAGCGGCCGTCCACCGACAGCCCGCCGCGTGAGGTATCGGCGTCCAGCTTGACCATCCACGGCTCGATGCCCGCGGGGTAGAACTGCTCGTCCCAGGCGGCGTACAGCGAGTTGGTCAGGTAGACGCGCTGCCCGTCGCGGCTGACCTCGACCATCTGGGCCCCGCCAGTCAGAGGCACGTCGGGCGCGGCGGGGTGCGGCCGGCGGGCGGTGATGCCGCCGAGCCGCACGGCCGCGGTCCGCCTGGGTTGCCGCGGGTCGCTGACGTCGTACTGGATGAGGTCGCCGGTGCCCCACGCCGAGACGTACAGCCACCGGTCGTCCACCGAGAGGTCGATGTCGGTGATCAGCGGGGGCACGGCGCCGAACGGCTTGAGTGCCGGGGGCAGGTCCTCGGTCGGGGCGGGCTCGGCGGGGAGGGTGATCACCTCGGTGACGTGGAAGTCCTCGCCGTCGCGGTGCCAACGCCACACCGAGGCCGACAGGTCCTCGACGTCGACGACGGTGTTGGTGAATCCCCAGGTGGCCTCGGGGTCGTGCGCGGGACGCAGTTCCAGCACCATCTGGTGGGCGTCGCCCAGGTCGACCTGTTGCAGGTGCCGGCCGGTGTCGAGTTCCCAGAAGTGCAGGCAGTGGCCGTAGCGGCGCTCCAGCAGCAGGTCGGGGACGACACCGTCCTCGATCATGGAAGGGGTTCCCCACTCGCTGGTCACGGCGATGTTCTGGGCCAGGTGCCACCAGATGTCGTAGGCGAGGTACTGCGGCCCGCGCTCGCTTTCCCAGCCGCGCAGCACGTCGAAGCTCTCGTGGTCCAGCAACGCCACCCCGCCGGGGCCGTCCGCGCCGTCCGCGCCGCCCAGGCAGGACAGGAAGACGCCCTCGGGGCCGCAGTGCAGGGTGTGGGGGCGCGAGTAGCCCGCTTTGGCGGCCAGTTCGCCGGGCTCGACCGTCTTGACCAGGCGGGGGCGCGCGGGATCGGGGACGGTGTCGAAGACGTGCAGCCTGGAGGAGCGCAGTCCGGGGACGATGAGATAGCGGCGCGCGGCGTGGTGGTGGCCGGCATGGGCCAGCGCGCTCGAGCAGGCGTTCCAGCCAAAGTGGTGCAGTTCGTTGCCCACGCCGGGCACCTCGGCGTGGGCGACGACCCGGCCGTACGCCGCGGAGCCGGGGTCGGTGCCGACGGTGAACAGCGCGTCCGGGCGCGCTCCGGCCGGGTCGAACCCGACGACGTAGGCGAGTTCCTCCCCAGGCGCGGCGACGGCGTCCGCCGGGGTGCGGTACAGGGTCGGATCCTGATGGCCGTCGTCGTCGTGCGGGTGCTCGGTCGTCGTCATCGTGTGTTCCTCACTCGGCGAACACAGGGCCAGGGACCGGGTGCGCCCCGTCACGGACGGGCCGGCTCTCTCGTCCGCCGTCGACGTGCGGTGAAGGACGGATATGCCACTGTTTCCGAGCGTTTCACAGTCCCCGGGGCTCTGCCACGGCGCCCGCCCGCGACAGCGCTGCCGGCCACCGAAGACCAGGGTCGATGATCCGGGTGCCGGCGCACTCCTGGTGTCGACGCGGCCGCCGGCGGTCCTGCTCGGTGGCGTACGCCAGCGGGCGGTGGCGGAAGATCTTGAAGCGGCCGCGAGCTTCCCCCCGTCTACCCTGGTGGGTGGGTTGCGGCCCCTGCGCGCGGTCCCCCTGCCGCTCGGTCTCACTCACGACCAGCGGCTCCAGCCTGCTGTCACCCACAACCGACAGCAGACCGAAGCCAACCGACACCCGTCAGGCACACCCGCGAACCGGTGCGCAAAACGACTCACGTCGTGCTCGACGAACTCACAACCAGATCACTGGCCGGCTTGCAGCGCGGCGAGGAGTCTGGATCGCAGGAGCTGCACGGCTGGGGAGTGTTGACCTCGGCGGATGATGAGTCCGAGCCGGGCGTGCGTGGTGGCGTCGGTGAGCGGGATGCTCCGCAGACTGGCGCCTTGTGCGGAGGACGCGCTGAGGACGGCAACGCCCGCGCCGCGTTCAGCGAGGCGGAGCAGGGCGACCGGAGAACTGGCGGCGATGTCCACGCGTGGGCTGAGACCGATCCTGCGGCAGGAGTCCTCGTAGGCGGCGCGGATGCCGGTGCCTGGGGAGAGGCAGAGAATCCTCTCGCCCCGTAGGTCGCCGAGGCTCAGTTCCGGCCGGTCGAGGGGGTGCCCGGCAGGGACGGCTGCGGTGATGGGCTCGTCGATGACGATGCTCTCCTCCAGGCCAGGGGCGACGCCGCTCGCGTAACCGATCAGGGCGAGGTCGAGAGAGCCGGCAAGGACCTGGGCCTGGAGCTCGTCGGAGTAGCCCTCGTGAAGGTTGACCTCGATGCCGGGGTGGGTGTGGCCGAGGTCGGCGATGATGTCGAGGAAGGCCGGGATCGAGCACCCCATGATCATGCCGAGACGGACACGGCCGCGGACGGCATCGGCGAACTCGGCGGCGGCGTGCTTGATGGCCTCGAGAGTGGCGAGGACGTTTTTCGCAAGAGGGAGAACGGCCTCGCCGGCCGTGGTGAGGCGGATGTGACGGCCGGAGCGGTCGAGCAGTTGTTGGCCCAGTTCCAGCTCCAACTTGGCCACTTGGGTGCTGATGCCCGACTGGCTGACGTGCAGGCGATGGGCGGCAGCGGTGAACGTGCCCTCGTCCACGATCGCGGCGAAGTAGCGCAGCTGGTGCATCTCCATATCCAACGATGATAGGTGCTATCTGATCCATCTGTTGGACGGATGGGTCAGATGATTGAAGGATGGAGGCATGACGACGAGGGCTGCGCGAGAGCTTGCCGAGACCTACTTCACCGCCTGGGAGGCGGGCGACTTCGATACCTTGCGGGGGGTGCTGGCCGAGAATGTCGACTTCGTCGGAGCGCTGGGAACGGCGTCGGGGGTGGAGGAGGCGCTCGCTGGGCTGAAGGGGCTTGGTCAGGTGCTGGAGAAGATCGACGTGAAGGTGCGGGTGGCGGAAGGTGGTGAAGTGATTACCTGGTTTGACCTGTGCACAAGCGTTGCGCCACCTACCCCGACGGCGAACTGGATGCAGGTGGAGGACGGGAAGGTCACCCGGATCCGGGTGACCTTCGACCCCCGGGCACTCCTGGCGGGATTCGAGGCGCAGAACTGACCGAGGAAGACCCGGGCGCCACGTTGATCAAAACTCGACATGTGCCCCTGCCTCGATCTTTCTTGATGGTCCGCCGACGGAGTCGGCGGACCATCTTGTTGCGGGTGGCGGAGGCTGGGCAGGCTGAGGGCCCGAGTGTCGTCTCGGGGTGGCGCCGGGTTCCACTGCTCCGGGTGTTGAGGTGCTGTCGTAGGGACGGGGAATTCGCTGGTCAGCCGGGGTTCGGCAGGAGCGACTCCGGCGCGATCAGCCTGTCGGGAATCGCGAAGGAACCCGGGCTGAACCGTCGAACGGTCCGAAAGCACCTGTCCGGGCAAGCCCCGGTGGCGCCGCCGCGGCGGGCGGCCAACGGCCGGCCGCGGAAGCGGGTCGTTGACGAGGTCGCCCCGCTGATCGACGCGATGCTGCAGGCAGAGATCACGATCAAGGGCGTTGCCATTCACGAACGGCTGGCCCAGGAGAACGGATTCACCGGTAAGGAGATGAACGCCTCCCGGTCCTTGCGCCCGGCGGCCGGCCGGCGGACCCGGATCTCGGTGCCGTCGATGATCCCGGTCTTCCCACTGGCACCGAGGTGGTCGACGAGTTCCCCACCACACGACCGTGACCAACGATCAGGAGCTCGACGCCTCACCGCCTACCGTGCAAGAGCTCGTTAGCAGCGCAGTAACTGGCCTGCATCTCGGCCCTATTCGAGGCTAGTGGACACCGTTCAGGCTCCGCCCGGTTCAGGCGTGATGGAGGCTCTGCGGGAAGTCCAAGAGGTGGTCGGGGTCGTAGTCCTGAGCGATGGAGCGAAGGCGGCGGAGGTTGGGGCCGTAGTAGGCGGTGGGCCAGTCGGGAAGGTCGGGGTCGATGTAGTTGACGTATCCACCACCGATACCCAGGGCGCCGAGTCCAGCGACGATCTCGGCGACATTGCGGGTGACGTCGGGTTCGGAGGCTGTGGTGGCGGAGGCGTAGATCTGGGCGGTTGCGAAGGCGTCGCGGTGCGGGAAGGCGGTCTGGGCGGTGACGGTGTCTGCGACCGCGCCGCCGAGCGGATCGATGATGAGGCTGGTGCCGGGCCGGCCGGTGAGCAGGCGCGTCACGGCCTGGGGGTCGAAGGTTGGAGTGCTGAGGATGCGGGAGGAGGCGACGAACGACTCGCGAAGGGGCTTGCCGGCGAAGAAGCGCATGCCGTTGAAATAGTCACGGTCCTGGATGTTGCGGCGGGTGGGCACGACGCCCGCGCGGAGTATCAGGTCGTCGAGTAGCGGGTAGCAGGCGGCGCTGGGGCCGACGAAGCAGCCGGCTACCCGACAACTGGGCGGGTTGCCGCCGGAAATGTTGAGGTTGGCCCACATTTCCCTGGAGGCACCGGCGATCCAGGGCTGCCAGGCGGTGAGGATCTCAGTCACCTTGCCCGCGGGGAAGGTGAGGACGAAGACCGTCAGAGCGGGGGCAGGGTCGGTGGCGAAGGTGAAGCGGGTGACGATGGCGAGGTTGCCGCCGCCGCCACCACGCAGGGCCCAGAAGAGATCGGGGGTAGCGGCCGCCGTGGCCGTTAGGATGCGGCCGTCGGTAGTGACGGCCTCCGCGGCAGTCAGATGGTCGCAGGTCAGGCCGAATTTGCGTTGCAGGACCCCGATGCCGCCGCCTAGGGTGACGCCGGCGATGCCGACGGTGAAGCACGATCCTGCGGGCAGGCAGCGGTTGGCCTGCCCCACGACGCTGTAGACAGTCCGCAGCGGTGCGCCAGCCCCGATCGTCACGCTGCCGTCCTCGGCGGCGTCGACCTGGGACATCCGGCGCAGGTCGATGACCAGGCCGTCGTGCGGCGCCGAATAACCGACGTAGGAGTGGCCGCCGCTACGCGCCGCCAGCGGCACCCGGCCGCCCGCGGCCACCACGGCCTCCGCTACATCCGCCGCGGACGCGCACTGCGCCACCGCGGCCGGAACTTGGTCGTCGTGCAGCGGGTTGAAACTTTTGCGGGCGTCGTCGAATCCGACATCGTCCGGCCGGAGTAACGTCCCTTCGAGCCGCCCGCGGAGGCCCTCCCAGTCCACCGCCGCCGGGTCGTAACTCCCGGCGAGTGCCCCGTCCCAAGACGAGGTCTCTGCGCCAGTCGGAGCCGAGGAACCGGCCCGCGGCGCATGGAACACGGAGTCCCGCGCCATGGTCACCATCTCCGCTGCGAAGGAATCAAAACGCCGCGACGCGACGGACGTCATCGACACCCGGAGCGTCGGAAAGCGGTGCCCCAAATCATGCGGACTATTTAACGCTAGTACGGAGTAATCGCCCGCTCCACCGGAGGGAATGCCCCACCGCGACGGGTGGTCGGCAGCGGCCCCCGCCGCAACGTGTGCAGGTGGGAGCCCTCTCTCGCGCAGCCCACCGCTATCGAAAGTGCATGTCCTCGCGCCGCAGGCCCGCAGCGCCTCCAGGCCCAGCAGCGGCACGATGAACCGGGTCCGCGCCTTGCGGCACGCCAGGAACATCCAACGGAACCGCGCGCGTCTTCCGGACCGGCGCTCCTGCCGCACCGATAGGATCGTCGGCATGGAGCCGTTGAGTGTCCAGCGGGTCAGGGTTCTCGCTGACTACTACGGGCTGTGCCTCCAGGATGCCGATGACGCGTGGCTTCCTGCGATGTTCCCGGAGGACTTCACGGCCGGGGACTTCGGTACGGAACGGCCCGGGCGGATCGATTTGACGACGGCAGCGCACACGCAGCACGTTGTGGTCACCGCGGAGGTCTGGGAACACGAGCCTCCGCTGCTTGAGGGCTCCTGGGACAAAACGGCGGCGGCGCGGATCGAGTGTCGGTCCGGTGTGTTGAAGCTGTGGTCGATGGGCGGGCCCGGCCTGGAGGACCTCACGCTGCCGTCCGCTCCGGCGACGTGGAATGCTCGGATCTTTCGTACGGGGCGTCAGGAAGCCGCCGCGGCGAGCAGGGACGGCGTGCCCGACGGGGTGGAGCAGTACGTGGTGCAGTTCTGGCCGGTGAAGAAAGCAGGGTGAGCCCGTTTGGGCTCACCCTGTTTGGTGCTTGTGCTCAGTCGGTGATCTGGACGAGGTAGCCGTCGTCTGGGCCGTCGAGGAGTCGGGACTTCGAGAGGAACTGGCTCCGGAGGTTGCCGGCGTTCCCGTTCTGGGCCGCAGCAGGCACTGCCACGCTTCTCGGGGATCAGCTGGGTTCCGCGGACATCGCCGGGCGCGATGACGATCGCCTCCGGCACACCGTCGGACAGAGCGTAGACAGGTGCGTAGATGCCGCGTGCCTCCGTCTCGCGCGGATCGATCTCGTCCCACATCCGCCACGGCCGGCCCCAGGGTTCCGGGTCCACGGCGAACGTCCCTGCCTCCATGAGCACCGGAAGCTGGACGCCATTTCCGTAACTCTGACGGGCGTGGACCGGAAGGGAGACCTGGGAAAGCGGGGCAGTCAGCTGGGCCCCGCACCTCGCACAGACGAAAACGAACAACAACCCTCCGCGTGGGAAACAGCTGCATCATGGCAGCTAGGCGACGGTCAGCCAACGCATTTTCTCGTCCCTCGTGGCACGGCGCTCGGCATCGTCGGGGAGCATCAACGTCACGCCACGTAGGGCAGTAGACGACGCATCCGTCAGCTCACTACGACCCACCACAAGATCGATTATTGGACAGTGCCAGGGCCCGCCGCCGCTGAAGGCCGCCCGGCCGCCGAGGGCCCGCCAACTGCGACCGGGCATCATGTCTGCCATGATCCCGAACGACCGGCACGCGCCCGAGGCACTCCCGCAACATCCGGACGTCACCGAGGCGATCGTCCGGGAGCGACGCCTCCACGACCCCTCCGTCCGGCTCTCCAGCCCCCTCGCCGAAGCCCTCTTCGACCCCGACTTCATCGAGGTTGGCGCCTCCGGGCGGCGGTGGACGCACGCGGAGATGGTCGCCGCCCTGCCCACGCTCCACGGCGGCGCCGAGAACAGCACCCCCATCACCGCAGAGCACTTCGAGGGCACGGTCCTCGCCTCCGGGATCGTCCACCTCACCTACGAGACCCGCATCGAGGACCGATACGCCCGCCGTTCGTCGATCTGGCGCCGCGACGCCGCCGGGGAGTTCCGGCTCTACTACCACCAGGCCACGCCGGTGCCGGACGGGACGGCCCGGCCGTAGGGTCCGTCGTGGGGGCCTGTCTGCCCCTTCCCGTCGGGCCCGGCCCGCCCGGCCTGATCCGACGCGAATTGTCAGATGGACATCGACAGAGACCTGCACGTCTCGCACACCGAGGACCGCCCGGGAGCCCGGCGCCGACGCGACCGGACCACCCCGGGAGGTCTGCTGCGCTCGCTGCGGTCCGGCGAACTGCGGGGGTGGTGGGGCGGTCGCGTGATCCGAGCAGGAGCTGGTCGTCCGGCCGCTCCGGACGCTGAAGGCACATCGCGAGCTGGGCGAACGATGCGGAACCGGACACTGAGCAAGATCGGCACACAGCTGTTGCGTCTGCGCCACGACTCGACACAGAGCTCACAGGACCGGGCGACACTGGACCTGGCCCAACCGGGTCGCGGAGGAGATGTCGCAGATCAGGGACCACGTCGGTGATCAGCGCGAGCTGATGGCCTGGCTGGATCGGTAGCCCGGCCTGCCGCGGCTGGTGACCCGCCTGTACGTCTTCACGGGCCTCCTCGACAGGTACAGCGCGATGCCCGCGGTCGTGACCGCGCTGCGTGGGTACCGGGAGCGGACACTGTGTCCGCCGGGCCTGGAGCCCCACTTGGTGCCTGCCACCGATGACAACACGCTCGCGAGCATTGCTTTCAAGGGCGGGAAACTGCTCCGCGAGGAGCGGACCCGGGAGGCCGTCGAACGGGCCCTGGCCACTCGGCATGGCTGCAGCAGAGCGCGCCGCGCGCGGGAACTCACTCCTGAGGTCGGCGACCTGAATGAGCTGATGGGGCAGGCTTGACAGGATACCCGGGCGGCAGCACCCGACATCTGAACACGACTGTCGATGGGGCGGTAAACAGCATGACGGTGAAACTGAACGCGAGGGCGTTCAACCACGCAAAGAAACTGACCGAAGCAGGCCGGATCGTCCTGGACGACCGGGACGAGTGGAGCGAGCACCAGCCTTCGGCAGCGGACGAGAATGCCTACCTCGAGGAGCACGGATTCAACGAGTACGCCAGGTGGTACCTGGGCGTCGATGACGAGATGGGAGAGGAGACCAAGGGCCGGTACAAGTTCCCCTACGGCGATTTCGAGCGCGTCCACCGCTGCGGTGTGCTCGCTGCCGAGGTACGCGCCGGACAGCAGAAATACGCGGACATCGAGAACGCCACGGCGCACCTGCACGGACTGCTGGACGGCAGGCGAGCCGGGAACCGGTGACAGCACCGGGGGTGCACCCTCACCCGCTCACCCGGCCCCCGGCCCCCGGCGACGCGTCGTCCAGTGGGGGACTGGGCGGCAGTGACTGTGTCGGCGAAGGCTGTGGACGACCAGCTGATCGACGCTGCCGAGCGCGTAGAGAAGCGTGTCGTAGCCGACGCCGCCGCCGTCGGCGTCGGCCACGGCGACGACCTGGCGCTTCGGGGGCGACGGCGGTGACACGGGCCAGGCGCAGTCGTATCCCCGTGCTCGCGAAGACGTTGTTGAGCTGGGGAGCCTCGCCCTGCCCGGCCGCGAGCTGGTGCAGCCGCAGCCGCTGGGCGAACGTTGACCACGGTGATCTCGGTGTCCGCCGGGGACAGTCGGCGGGCCAGGGTCCCGGCCGCGTAGGCCCCGGCGTAGGCGGTGCCGAGGAGGTCAGGGCGGTCAAGGAGCCAGAGCATACCCGGCATGGCACCGGGCCCACGGACTGTCCGAATCGGCTGCCCGATCGAGCCTGCGCCGTAGGTCAGCGCTGTCGACAGCCCGGGCAACCCGCACGTATGTCCTGGCGCAGGAGGGCGTGCCGCCGGCCCCCACGCCATGGCTCGCCACGGCGGCGGCTCTGTACGCGGTCGCCCTGGCGGTGTGTGCGGCGGCTCTGGTCGTCTGGCCGGGCCAGCCGGGCTAGAGGGCGCCCTCGTAGTCGGGGGCGGGTTCGGGCCAGTCCACCTTCACCACGATCTTGCCCCGGGTGCGCCCCTCCTGGTTCAGCCGCTGCGCTTCCGCCGCCCGCTCCAGCGGGAACGTCTGCGACACGTGCACGGACACCACGCCCTCCTCGGCCAGTTCGGACAGCCGTGTCAGGTCGTCGGTGTCGGGGCGGACGAAGTAGTACAGGCCGCCGTAGCTGACCACCTCCGGGTCGGCGATGGAGACCAGGCGGCCCTCCGGCGTCAGCAGGTCCGCCGAGGTCTTCATGGTCTGGCCGCCGATCGTGTCCAACGCCGCGTCCACGCCCGCGGGCGCGAGCGCCTGGACCCGTTCGGCCAGCCCCTCGCCGTACGTCACCGGTTCGGCGCCGAGCGAGCGCACGTACTCGTGGTTGTACTCGCTCGCCGTACCGATGACCCGAGCGCCCAGGTGCGCGGCGAGCTGGACGGCGATCGAGCCGACCCCGCCCGCGGCCGCGTGCACGAGCACGGTCTCGCCCGCCTTGACCTTCATCACCTTGGTCAGCGCCTGGATGGCGGTGAGCCCGGCGAGCGGCAGCCCGGCCGCCTCCTCGAAGGGCAGGTTGCGCGGCTTGCGGGCCAGCGTGCGCACGGGGGCGGCCACGTACTCGGCGAAGGTGCCCCGGGAGAGGAAGTCCTCGCGCACGTAGCCGATGACCTCGTCGCCGACGGCGAACTCCGTGACCGAGGGGCCCGGCTGCACCACCACCCCGGAGACGTCCCAGCCCGTGACCACCGGGAAGACGGCGTCGAGGACGCTGTCCAGATGGCCCTCGCGGCACTTCCAGTCGACGGGGTTCACCGCCGCGGCCCGCACCTTCACCAAAACCGTGTCGGGTCCGACCTTGGGATCGCGGACCTCGCCGTACTCCAGCACCTCCGGGCCGCCGTACCGGCTGTAGCTGATCGCCTTCATGGCCTCGACCTCCGGAGTATGCGAACGCCACGCAAGCCAGATGCCCCGGTATGAGCTGTATGCGTGGCGGCCTTTCACCAGTCAACACCTCGTACCCCTGAAGGTGAGCACCTGACCCCGCTTCGCCAGGGACACGCCTCCCACGACGTGGCTGTGTGGTTGTGCGGGACACCTCGGATCACCTTTCGAGTCGCCCCCGCAGGCGCGGGGAGCACGCAAGATCGTCTTTGCCATGGAGGCAGCGGTTTCATCCCTGGGCAGCAAGGAGCAGACGGGGGACGCACCTGGCCTGCCCCTTGTACGCGACTGCTCGCTCAAACGGGGGGACGAGTCAGCGCCACGGGACCCCTGTGTCCGTCATAACGTGCCGACCGTCGTGGCTGGCTCTGGTCCACGGGCTTGCCGGCGTCGTCGTCGGTGCGGACGGCGATGTTCTGCGCGAAGGTGTCTCCGGCCGTCGCCGTGAGGCGCCCGACACCCACCAGGGCGTTGCGCACGGCGGTCAGGCTGTCCGCCGCCTGCGGCAGCCGGCCCGCCTCCCGCTCCAGGCGGGCCGGGGTGTGCCGGGCCGAGGCCCGGTCCCATTCCGTCTCCTGAAGCCGAGTTCCTCGAAGTCCCGTGCGAGCCCGCTCAGCGCAGCCGTGGCCAGGGTGCGGGGCGCCTGGGGGCGGCGAAGCCTGCTCTGGTCCATGAAGACGGGCCGGGCGAGGGCTCTGGGGGTGTCGCGGGCAGCGGTGGGGTCAGGCGGCAGCGGGCAGGGCCCGCAGCGCCTCCCCGATGAGGGCGATGCCCTCCTCGATCTCGTGGGCGGCGCTCGCCGCGTAGCCGAGGACCAGGCCGGGCGGGCCGGGGGTGAGGCGGTGCCAGGACAGGGGGTGGGCCTTCACACCCCGGGCGAGCGCGGCCGCGGCGAGGTCGGTGTCGCGGACGCGGCTGCCGGGCTCGTCGGTGAAGGTGACCATGAGGTGCAGTCCGGCGGCCGCCCCGTGGACGCGGGCGCCGGGCAGGTGTGCCTCGACGGCCCGCAGCATCACGTCCCGGCGTCTGCGGTGGCGGCGCCGGACGTGGCGCAGGTGCCGTTCGAGCTCGCCCGAGTCCATGAGCCGGGCCAGGACCAATTGGGTGAGGATGCCGTTGCCGAGGTCGGCGTACCGCTTGGCGGTGACCAGGGCGTCGCGCAGGTGCGGCGGGACCAGGAGCCAGCCGACCCGCAGTGCCGGGGCGAGCAGTTTGGAGACGCTGCCCGCGTAGCAGACCCCGTCGGGCAGCAGCGAGCGCAGTGCCGGTACGGGGGGCCGGTCGTAGCGGTGCTCGGCGTCGTAGTCGTCCTCGATCACGACGCCGCCCTCGGCCGCCCAGCGCAGCAGCTCGCGCCGGCGTTGCCCGTCGAGGACCACGCCGGTGGGGAACTGGTGCGCCGGGGTCATCAGCACGGCCCTGGCCCCGCAGACCCGCAGCGCGTCGACGTCCAGGCCGCCGGCGTCCACGGGGACGGGGACGGTCGTGTGGCCACCGTGCTCCAGCTGCTGGCGCGCGCCGAGCGAGCCGGGGTCCTCGACGGCGACGCGGTCGACGCCGTCGGCACGCAGCAGTTGCCCGAGCAGCCCCAGGGCCTGCGCCACACCGGCGACCACCACGACCTCGTCCGGGTCGGCGAGGATGCCGCGGTTGCGGGCCAGCCAGCCGACGACGGCCCGCCGCAGCGCGGGCGCGCCCTGGGGGCTGCCGTAGCCGAAGTCGGCCGGGGTGACGGCGGCGAGGACGGCACGTTCGGCGCGCAGCCAGGCGGTCCGGGGAAAGGCGGCGAGGTCGGGCACGCCCGGGGAGAGGTCGATCCGGCAGGACAAGCCGCGCAGGGCGTCGACGACGCCGTCGCGGTGGGGGAAGGCGAAGAAGGCGTCGGAAACGGGGGTGGGGGTGCGAGGGCAGGAGGCCCGATGCTCGGCGGCGGGGGGTGACGAGAATGAGGGGCGGCCGGATGCCGAGGAGGCTGCGGGCGGTGCTGAGGGAGACGCCGGGGGCGCCGGGGCGGCGACGACCACCGTACCGCCTCTGCCCCGGCCGGCGATCTGGCCCGACTCGGACAGCCGACGGTAGGCCTCGGTGACCACGCCCCGGGTGACGCGGAGCTCCTCGGCGAGCACGCGGCTGGCGGGGAGCCGCGTCCCGACCGGCAGCCGGCCGTCGGCGATGGCCGACCGCAGCCGGTCGGCGAGCCAGGCGGTCCGCCCGCCCGGGGGCGCGTCGGCGATGTCGAGCTGGAGGAAGTCGGAGCCGAGGCAGGCGCCGGGCCGAGACGGACGGCCGTCGGCCGCGCCGCCGGCCCCGGAAGCCGCACCGGCCGATCTCACCGGTGCGTCCGTTGCGGCGGTTTTGGACCCCGCAACCGACGACTCTCTGGACCTGCCCATGGCGTCCATTGTGCGGCCAGGGTGGAGCCATGGACACCCCTTCCGCATCCTTCGCGCCCCTGGTCCCCGGCATGGTCGGGATGGCGCTGGTCGGCAGCAGCGTCAGCGTGTCGCACGCGCTCGTCGACGCGCCGCTGTTCACCGCCCAGGCCGTGCGCTACGCGGCCGCGACCGCGATCCTGCTGCTCCTCGCCCGGCTCGCCGATACCCGCCCGGTCCGGCCGCGCGGCCGGGAGTGGCTGTGGCTGGCGGGGCTCGCGGTGACGGGGCTGGTGCTGTTCAACGTGGCCGTGGTGCGGGGGGCCGCGCACGCGGAGCCCGCGGTGATCGCGGTCGCGGTGGCGTCGGTGCCGGTGATCCTCGGGGTCCTGGGCCCGCTGCTGGAACGGCGCGCTCCGAGCCGGCAGGTGTTGCTGGCGGCGCCCGTGGTGGTGGCGGGCGCGGTCCTGGTGCAGGGCACGGGCCGTACGGATGCGGCCGGGGTGGCCTGGGCAGCCCTGGCCCTGGGCTGCGAGGCGGCGTTCACGCTGCTGGCGGTACCGGTGCTCGGCCGGCACACGCCGTGGGGGGTGTCGGTGCACGCGTCGTGGCTGGGCGCGGTGCTGTTGGCCGTCCTGGGCGTGACATGCGAAGGCCCCACGGCGGCGGGGGAGTTGACGGGGGCGCAGTGGGCGGCCGTGGGCTACCTGGCGCTGCTGGTCACGGCGGTCGCCTTCGTGCTCTGGTACTCGACCGTACGCACCGTCGGCGCCGGCCGCGCCGGCCTCCTCGCGGGCATCGCCCCGCTCGCGGCGGCGGCGGTCGGCACGGCGACGGGCACGGGAGTGCCGGGATCCTCGGTGTGGCTGGGGATCGCGGTGGTAATCGGGGGGCTGATCGGGGGGCTGCGGGCGTCTCGGGCTCACGGCGCAGCCGCCTCCGTGGACGCCGCGCCCCGGACAGCACCCTCGCCCACGTCGACGCACTCCAGGTAGGCACAGGTCCGACGGCCGACCGGAACTCTCGTGCCACGGTTGCGCGCCGGCGTCCGGCCGTCGAGCAACATGTGTCCGACGTCGGCGACGCCCCGGACAGGCGTCACCGATGGGTCTTTGCACCTGTGGCTGGCCGAGCGCACGCCGGCGCGGCGGTTCGAGGACCACCGGCTGTCGGACGACGTGCGCCACACCTCGCCGCCCAGACCCAGAGCCGGTCGGCGGACGACCCGGTGGCCGTCGCGGCGGCCTTCCCCGGAGGAGCCGCCACCCGCCACTTCGCAGCGCCCCGGCCGTGTTCCGCTTCAAGATCACCGAGCCGGCTACGAGGACCTCAGCGGTGAGCAGATCCGCGGGACGATCGATGCGGCGCCGAGTGCCCGGGACCGTTTCCGGATCGCGCTGCTGGCGTGTACCGGGCTGAGGATCGGCGAGGCCCTGGGACTGCACCGGGGCGACATGCCACCAGCACCCCACCCGCCGGGGCAGTCTCCGCTGATTCCCGACGAAGATCCCGCCGGCCACGCCCCCGGCCAACTGCGTCGTCTCCGCCCGCTCTTGGAACCACTGCGCGCGTGGTGGGATCAACCCGACCTGATGCGGCCAACGCGCCTTCACCCGTGCGGCCGAGTGGAAGTGGATGTGTGTGGGGGGGTGCCCCTATGTCTTTGGTCAAGCTGGTCGGGTGTGGGTTCGGGGCGTCTGGAACGATGTGTCCGTGCATGCTGATGATCAGGTTGGCGAGGGTGTCCCCGCGGAGCTCGCGGCGTTCCTGCGGGAGGCGGTCCACGGCCGTCCGGCGAAGATCGCTGCTTCCGTCTGCGAGGGGTGCGGCGGTCGGGTGTTCTTCGTGCTGGTCAACGCGTCCGGCGCGGAACGAAGGTGTTCGGGCTGCGACAGCCGTGCGTTCATCGCGGACAGCGAGGAGTACTGGAACGAGGAGTCCTGGGAGGACGACGAGCCCGGTGCAGCCGGGCTGCCCGTGCGGGAGCGAGGAGTTCGAGGCCGCGGTCGCGTTCTCGCTCGGCACCGGCGGATCCGTCCGCTGGGTGACCGTAGGCCTGCGGTGCATCAAGGATGGATTCTGCGGCGTCTATGCCGACTGGAAGATCGACTACGAACCGACGGATCACCTCCTGACCATGGTCTAGGTCTGCGGAGCGAGAGCCCGAACGGGCTGCGGTTCGTAGAAGGTTCCGTCGCGGAGCATCGCGAAGAGGACGTCGGCCCGGCGTCTGGCTAAGCAGAGCAGAGCCTGGGTGTGGTGCTTTCCCTGGGCGATCTTCCTGTCGTAGTAGGCACGCGATGCCGGATCGCCCAGGGCGGCGAATGCGGAGAGGAAGAAAGCCCTCTTGAGCTGCTTGTTTCCTCTCCGGGACGGCTGTTCGCCGCGGATTGAGGAGCCCGAGTTCCGGGTGGCCGGGGCGAGACCGGCATAGGCGGCCAGGTGGCCGGCGGTCGGGAAGGTGCTGCCGTCGCCGACCTCGATCAAGATGCGGGCTCCGGTCCTGACGCCGACTCCCGGCATGGACGTCAGGACTTTGGAAAGAGGATGAGCCTCCAGGAGTTCCTCGATCCGCCCAGCCAACAGTTTGCGCTGGTCAAGGACGGCCGTCAGCGAGCTGGCCAGGCGCGGGACGATCAGCGCGGCCGCCTCCGTGCCTGGAACGGTGACGGTCTGCTCGTCCAGCGCGGCGAAGATGTCCTCGACTAGCCGCTCGGCCAACCGCGGGGCCTTCGGCCGTAACAGGGTGACCAGCCGCCGCCGTCCGGCCTTGCGGATCTGGGCCGGCGACCCGAACCGTTCCAGCAGCGTGAGGACGGCCGGGTGCTGCAACCGCGGCCCCAACACCCGCTCCAGTGACGGATGGATCTGCGTCAGCAGGCCATGGAGCCGGTTGGCGACTCGGGTCGCTTCCCCGGCCAGATCGTCGTCGAAGCCGACGACCATCTCCAGCTCGGCGATCGTCTCGTCCTCGCCGTCGATCGCCCGCAGCGTGTGGCTCATCGCCCGGGCCGCGTCCGCGATGATGAACGCGTCCCGCGCGTCGGTCTTGGCCTCGCCGGGGTAGAGGTCGGCGATCCGCCGCATCGTCAGGCCCGGAAGGTAGGCGACCGGACAGCCCATGTCCCTGGCGACCGTCAGCGGCAGGGCGCCGATTGAGGCCGGCTGGTCGACCACGACCAACACGGTTCCGTGCTTGGCCTGGAGTTTCGCGAAGAGCTCGCGGAGCTTGGGTTCGGTGTTGGGCAGGCGCTTGTCGAACGCCTTCTTCCCGGCCGGTGTGACGGCGGTGGCGTGGTGTTCGCCTTTGCCGACGTCCAGGCCGAGGAAGACGTCGATGTCGCCGGTGTCGATCACGTGCAGGCCCCTCCATCACGCTTTCGGCCGGCCTTGCCAGGGCACCGAGCTGCCACATCCACGTTACGGAGAGCTCTTCCGGCTCGGGTGAAGCCGGTGCTCAAGCCCCTCATCAGCGGTCCGTCGATGCCTCCGGGCCCGGTGACACCACCCCCCGGATCATGAACAACAAGGGGGGAAGCCATGCCGGACTCGAAGGCCGGTAGCCCCATTGCGGAGCCACGAAAAAGGTAACGGGGGGGGCCGGGAGGCGGTGGGGCGCTGGAGGTCCTCGGTCACGGGTTGTTCCGTCGCCGACGCCTGTCTGGCCTGCGTCTTCTACGTTGTGGGCGCCTGCGTGTCTTGCGTTGTGGGCGGGTTGGGCTGGAGGGGTAGTGCTGTTGGGGGTGTTTTGTTCGGTGCGGTTGTGTGTGAGTGGTTGGTCGGTGGTGCTGGTGGCATTGGTGGTGCCTGCGGTGAGTGGTGTCTGGTGTGGTGGGGAGTGGAGTTGTTCGTGGGGGCGGCGGTGTTCGGTTTCCTGGCCGGGGTCGGGAAGTGTTCGGGGCTCTATGGGCGGGTCCGCCGAGCCGGGGTCGGTGTCCCGCGGTCGCCTTGGAGGGGGCTGGGGGTGGTGGCGTGGGCGTGTGTCCGGGTTGGTCTCTGCCTCGTCTGTTTCGGGTGGAGCGTGCCTGGTCGGGAGGTCTGGTTTTCCGGGTTTTCGCGTGATGCGACCCACGAGAGGCAGGTCACGTCCTAAGGGGGGTCGTAGAGCCGTAGGGCGGTTTGACGCGCAGAAAAGCCCCACAATGACCGAATTGGGTAGTTTCTACGTCTTTGGGTAGTAGGTCATGTTCTTGCTTTCCGTTTTCGTGGTCGCTAACCATGTCTGTCGTCGCCGCAAGCAGCGGGTCGGGCCGGGCACAGATCGCCGGGGCCGTCCTTGTTTGCCGCGTTGTGCGGGGCCTCGCCCCGACGCCCGACAGGCCGCGACCGGATGATCCGGCCGGCGCCTCAAAGACGTCCTCCAGGAGACCCCCTTGACCGCGATCACCGCTGCGTCCCGCCTTGCCCGTCTGCGCAACCTGGCCGTCACCGGCCTGGTCACCACCGGCGCCGCGGCCGCGGCCCTGACGCTGATGCCGGCCACCGCCCACGCCGCCCAGGCCCCCCAGGCCGCTCCCGCCCTCGCCTCCAAGGCCGCCGCTCCCGCCGGTGCCAAGGGTGGCGCGAACAATCTCGACGGCTGGATCAAGCAGTCTCTGGCCATCATGAAGGCCAAGGGCATCCCGGGCACCTATGAGGGCCTGCACCGCAACATCATGCGCGAGTCCGGCGGCAACCCCAACGCCCAGAACAACTACGACGTCAACGCCAAGAACGGCACCCCTTCCAAGGGTCTGCTCCAGGTCATCGACCCCACGTTCAAGGCGTTCCACGTCGCCGGCACCGCCAACAGCTCCACCGACCCGGTCGCCAACATCACCGCCGCCGCCAATTACGCCGCCCACCGCTACGGTTCCATCGACAACGTCAACTCCGCGTACTGAGCCACCCGGCGTTCGTCACCCGTTTGCACTTCAGTTCCGCGTACAGCATCTCCGGCTTAGTTCCGCGTACAGCGTCTCCGGCAGTTCGCCGCCTGTGGGGTGTGTCCGGGTCGGCGGGAACCTCGTCGCCGGCCCTCGCGCCGAAGGTGGCTTCAGGCCCCTGGCCGGGACGAAGGTGAGGGTTGCTGTCACGGTCACTGCCAGCTTTCCGGCGCCCGGGTTCCCTTAAGACGTCATTTCTTATGGTTCAGGTGAGGGCTTGAGTGGCCTGGGGAAAGCCCAGCTGGTCGAGCAGCGTGCTGAAGAGGTCTTCTGCGAAGGTCTCGTGTGAGCGAAGCAGCTCTTCAATCCTGGCTGTCTCCGGCGTGACGGGGACGCCAGCAGCTGCGGCCCAGGCAACGGCGCCCTCGGCGTCGGTGGGTATCTCGGCGTCGAGTTCGGCGCGCTTATGTCTGACGGCTTCGTGGAACTCTGGCGTGTCCAGCCACAGGAGTTGATCTTCGAGGTCTTCGGGCTCCTCGGCGAGAAGCCTGGCGGCGATGTCCAGGTTGAGCCACGCCTGCCAGCGCTGTCCGGTGGTGTCCAGCCCGGTCACGAGAGCGAGGGAACTGTCGGAGACGTCGGCGACGCAGGCCGGTGCACTGCTCCACTCCACCAGGGCGGGCAGGTCCGCGTCGTCCCATGTCCCGGAATCGATCTGGAGCGTCTGCCAGCCGCCCGACCGTGACTCCCATGTGTGCACGGTTGCCTTGAGTTCTTCGTCGAGGCTGTCGAAGACGGGAGCTTCCAGCAGGGGGCGGTTGCTGCGAGCGAAGACCAGGTGACCCGAGAATCCCATGGCAGTTCCTCCTTCGAGATGGTGAGCGCACCTTATGGGCTGCCGGTGACAACGCGAGCCTGGTCAGCGTCTGCGCGGTGGGCCAGGCTCATCTGCTGAGACGGCGATACCCGATGAGGGCTGCGGCGATGGCAACGAACGCGAGGAAGTGCTCGGCTTTGCGTTCGTAGCGGCGGTGCAAGCGGCGGCAGCCGGCCAGCCAGGACACGGTTCTCTCGACCACCCAGCGGTGGCGGCCCAGCCGCTGGGAGGACTCGTGCCCCTTGCGAGCGATGCGGTGGCGGATACCGCGCCCGCGAAGCCAGCGACGGAGGTGGTCGTAGTCGTAACCCTTGTCGGCGTGCAGTTTCTTGGGCCGGCGGCGCCGGGGCCCACGGCGGGACCGGACGGGCGGGATGCCGCGCACGAGGGGCTCCAGGCCCTGGCTGTCGTGCATGTTCGCGCCGGAGACATCCAGGGACGGCGGCAGCCCGTTCCTGTCCGTGATTAGGTGGATCTTCGATCCCAACTTGCCGCGATCGGTCGGATTCGGTCCCGTCAGTGGCCCCCCTTTGCGGCCCGCAGGCTCACGGAATCGATCGCGCACCGCGACCAGTCCAGCTCGCCTCGCACTCCGAGTTCGTCGAGGATCACGCGGTGGAGCCTCGCCCAGACCCGGTCGCGGTTCCACTGGGCGAACCTTCGGTAGACCGTCTGCCAGCTCGGGCCGAACACCGGTGGAAGCTGCCGCCATGTGCAGCCCGACGTCGCCACGAAGATGATCGCTGCCAGGGCCTCACGGTCACCTGCTCGGCGCCGGCCCCCACCCTGTGGGCCTATCACTTCCGTCGGCGGCACCACTCGGCGAAACAGCACCCACAGCTGGTCCGGCACCAGCCGCTCAACGAGATCCGTCATGCACGGATCAACGACCGATCACGCCATAAGAAACGACGTCTAAGTCACGGTCGCACTCGCCGAGGCGGGCAGCCATCGGCGGGCCCGGGGGGCACGGGCAGGTCAGGCACCGGTGTGGACGGCGCCGCGGACGGGGAGTTCACCGCTGCCACCAAGGGCACGGCCACCGTCCGTGCCACCGCGGTGGACCGGCCCGGTTCCGATCTGGAAGATCTGATCCCCGCGGGGGCAGGGCGCAGCGGATGCTGTCGGCCGGTGACACCGTCACCGTGAGCGGGGGCGCCGCCATCAAGGCCGCCGCCGCCCGGGGGGGGTGGCGATCCACAAGCAGGACTGGGACGGCGCTTCGTCTGGCCGGTGCCGTCTTCTAGCTGACCGAGTTCGGCAGCGGCCGCGTCGTCGGGCGTCGCTGCTGGACATTTACGGGTGGCGGACCGGAGAAGTCGGCGACGGTGTCGCCCTGTTGACCGAACTCGGACGGTGGCCCGGCGGCCGCGGCTTTGTACGAGCCGTGCCCGGGCGGGCCTCGCATGCCGGGTCCGGGTCGGTCCCGTCCAGCGTGGACCAGGTCGACGACCACGTGGTGCGCCGGCCACCGGCCCGCCCCTTCATTCTGCGCCGCTCCCGCGCCGGGCCAGGCGTTGCTGGAGCCGCTCGAACGCGAGCCGGCCGTGCTCCCGCATCGCCAGCTCGCCGTCCAGGGCGGTGTCTGCGGGCAGTTGCTCGATGGCCGCGGTGCGGATCTGGGGAAGCGAGCCGGTCGTGTCGGTGCCCTGCCTGGAGCGCGGTAGCACCCGTCCCCCGGTGTGCACGGCGAGCTGGGCGCGCCAAGCCGTCCCGCGTCGGTTCAGCCGCCCAGCCGGTGGAGGGGGCAGGGCTGTCCACGGCTACGGTCAGCACAGGCTGCGGCAACGGCCACGTCCTGCACCAGGCCTTCCCCACCAGCCACCAGCCGCCAGCCGCCAGCCGCCAGCCGCCAGCCGCCAGTCACCAGCCGCTAGCCGTCAGCCGCTAGCCGCCGGCCGCCGGCCGTCAGCCGGCCGTCCGGTGAGCGGTACTACCTGCGTTGGTGGTGGCCGGCCGGGGCGGCAACAGCTTGTGCGGGCGTGGTGGGGGTGGGGGAGTGGGCCGTCCTGGGAGGCTGCGGCCCGGGGGTTTTGTACCTGCGGATCCGGTCGGTCGGCTGCGCTTCGTCGCTTCGTCGCTTCGTCGGTTCGTCGGTTCGTCGGTTCGTCGGTTTGTGGGCCGGGGGTTGGGGGGTTGGGGTTGGGGCGGGATGTGCAGCTGAAGGTGTGCGCGAACTGCTCAGGGTGTGTGCGCGATCGTGGGAGTGCGAACGTGCCGGCGTTCCTAGGGTGGACGTGGAGTCTTTGAGGAGCAACGCGGTCCGTGGCTGCCGCCGGCTCTGTCCTCACCCCGCCGCGAAGGAACTTTGAGGTGTTTCGATGACCGTCGTTCCTGAAGCAACTGCCGGGCAGGTGGCATCCGCCGTGGCCGGCCTTCGGGCAGTGCTGGGCAAGGCGGCTCAGGTGGTGGGTGCGGACCGGGTCACCTGCCCCGGGGAGGGGACGCACGGCGTTCCGGCCGCCCTGCTGGGTCCGAATGTCGGTCTGTACCGCTCGCGCGCTGTTTTCGGTGTCGTACGTCCGCAGACGGCCGAGGAGGTGCGGTGCGTCGTCGAGTTGTTCGCCGCTGGGGAGACCTGCGCCCGGCTGCACGCCTTCAGCACCGGCGGGAACTGGGGACTGGGCTCGCGTGAGCCCGCGCAGGACGGGGCGGTCGTGCTGGACCTGTCCGGTCTCGACCAGATCCGCGACATCGACGTCGCTCAGGGCTGGGCTGTGGTGGAGCCCGGCGTCACTCAGGCACGGCTCGCCCGGCTCCTCGAGGGCAGCGAGCGCATGCTGAACGTGACGGTCTCCTCGGCGCACACATCCGTCCTCGGCAACGCCCTGGACCGTGGTGTGGGCCTGCGCCAGCAGCGCGTGGAGGATCTGACGGGCCTGGAAGTGGTCCTGCCGAGCGGGGAGCTGATCCGGGTCGGCTGGTGGCCCGATGCAGAGCGCCAGACCCCCATCTACGCCCACGGACTGGGTCCCTCGCTGGTGCAGCTGTTCGTCCAGTCCAACCTCGGCGTGGTCACCGCGGCCACCGTGCGGCTGCTGCCGCGGCCGGAGGCGCTGCGGGTGGTCCGGCTCAGCTTCACCCCCGACAAGGTTCAGGCGGCCACCGCCGAGGTGCGGCGCTGGGTGAGCCAGGGACTGACGCGCGGTGTGGTGAAGATCTACAACGAGGCCGCGGCCAGGGCGTACGGCGGTGAGCCCGGCCAGTACCTGGTCCATGTGTGCGTCGACGGGACCGGGGAGGTCGTGGACGCGCTGAGCGGCATCCTCACCGTCGAGGCCGTCAGGTGCGGACTGTTCACCGCCGTGTCTGACACCGACGCGAGGGATCCGGGCGCGGCCAACCATGACATCGCCGTGCGGGTGGAGCGGGCGTATGCGGGTGACCCCGATCCGACGGACGCGCTGTTCGAGGCCAAAACGGGGCGTCCGGCCGGACGGCTGGACGAGGAGGGCGGTTTTCTGTTCTTCCTGCCGCTGGTGCCGTTCACCGGGGCGGCGCTGGCGCGGGCGGACGAGCTGGTCGAGCAGGTGCGCGCGGAGACGGGGATGCGCTGCGGGGCCACGCTCAACGTGCTCGGCCCGGACGTCGTCGACTGTGTCGTGACGATGAAGTTCGCCCGCGACGGTGAGGAGTGCGAGCGGGCCCACCGGGCGCTGGAGCGGCTCTACGAGCTCTTCGCCGCCGAGGGGTTCATCCCCTACCGCCTCGACATCGAGCACACCGAGTGGGCCGACCGGCTGGCCGCGGGCACCGGGGCGCGGTCCTTCGCCCGGCGCCTGAAGAACGCCGTCGACCCGCACCACGTCATCGCCCCGGGCCGCTACGCGTGAGCACCGCCCGCTGAGCGACCCGCATCGCACGCACCGGACGCTGGGAGAGCGCCGTATGAGCCTGACCGAAGTTCTGGATTCCACCTCCGCCGCACCGGAGATTTCCCTCACCGCCCAGGAGATCCTGGCGCGGGCCCGCGCTGTCGCGCCCCGGCTGCGGGAGCGCGCCGAGGACATGGAGAACGAACGCCAGTTGCCGCACGATGTCGTCGAGCTGCTGCGGGGGACCGGTGTCTTCCGCATGGCCCTGCCCAAGCAGTGGGGCGGTCCCGAACTCGACGCCATGCAGCAGACGGCAGTGATCGAGGCCCTCGCCATCGGGGATGCCTCCGCCGCCTGGTGCGCGATGATCGGGATGGACACCCCGATCTACGCGGGCTTCCTCGCCGAGAACGTGGCACGCCGGCTGCTGGCCGACCCGGACGCCGTCACCGCCGGTGCGATCATGCCGATGGGACGCGCCGAGCGGGTGCCCGGCGGCTACCGGGTGACCGGGCAGTGGCACTTCGGCAGCGGCATCACGCACAGCTCCTGGGTCGTGGGCGGGGTGCTGGTCACCCGTGGCGGCGAACTCGAGCCCGGCCCGGCCGGAGCGCCGGGCAACTGGCGCATCATCATGGCCCCCGTCGAGGACTTCGAGGTCCAGGACACCTGGTACACCACCGGCCTGGCCGGCTCCGGTAGCCGGGACTACAGCACGCAGAACCTGTACGTGCCCGAGGAGTACACGTTCAGCTTCGCCGAGCCGAGGGTCACCGGAGCCGCCGCCACCTGCGACGCGGTGCTGCGCAACATGCCCGGCGTGCCGCTGGGGGTGGCCCGCGCCGCGATCGACCATGTGCGCCAGATGGCCGCGATGCGC
Source organism: Streptomyces sp. NPDC046831 (assembly GCF_040645305.1). Lineage (NCBI taxonomy): Bacteria > Bacillati > Actinomycetota > Actinomycetes > Kitasatosporales > Streptomycetaceae > Streptomyces > Streptomyces sp. NPDC046831. Next base: position 253,008 of record NZ_JBEYXZ010000001.1, read on the forward strand.
ATCGACCGCACCACGCAGACGCCCTGGTCGGAGAGCTATCGCGTCCAGACGGCCATCGCCCGGGCCGAGATGGACCTGGCCGCGGCCCGGTACGCCGTCTACGGCAGCCTGCGTGAGCAGTGGGAGATCCTCCAGGCCGGTGAGGTGCCCACGCGGGACGAGCAGGTGGCGACCGCGCTGGCCCGGGTGGGTGCCTTCCGCACCGCCCGTTCCGTCGTGGCCGGCCTCTTCGACCTGGCGGCGACCGCCGCGGTCTACCGGCCCTCCGTGCTCGACCGCTGGCTGCGCGACCTCAACACGATGTGCCAGCACGTCATCGCCCAGGACCAGGTCATCCAGTCCGCGGGCGCCCATCTGCTGGGCGGCGTCCCGCACAACGCCTACAGCGTGGGCGTCCTCCGGTAGCCCCGCGACCGGGGCGGCGCCCCACCGTCGTACGCCCGGCAGCACACCACACCGACAGCGAGGACCGGCTCGCGACGTCAACCGCACCACCCCTCATCAAGTCCTGCGGAGCGCGCCGCAGCGGCAGTACCTGTGGGGGCACTGACCCCGGCCCGCTGTCCGGCGAGGTGGGAGCCGTTATCAGACGGCGCCGGTGGCGAAGTCCTCGGCGAAGCCCGTACCGGGCGTGCAGTCCAGCAGCCGCCACAGCCGGGAGGTGTCGTACCAGTGGTCCACCGTGAGCAGCGACAGGTGCCGCTGCCAGCCGGGGTCGTAGTGTGTGCCGGGCCAGGTGCGGGCCTGTGCGTGCGACACCTCGCCGGCCGGCAGGGGCAGGTTAAGGGCCCGGGCCGCCGCTGTGAACAGCTCGTGCCCGCTGACCGGTTCTGGGCGGCCGACGTGCAGTGCCTGGCTTGTGGGCAGCTCGGGCCGCAGGGCGAAGCCGGTGATCACCCGGGCCAGGTCGTCGACTCCGATCACCGTCATCAGCGCCCGGCCGCCGTCCACCCAGTGCGGCAGCACTGTCATGAACCGGGCCAGAGCCGGCAGCACCCACACGTCGCCGGGGCCGTAGACCAGGTGCGGACGCAGCACCAGTCCGCCTGCCGCCAGCACCCGCTGCTCGCCGGCCAGCCGGGTGATGCTGGTCGGGGAGGCCGGTTCGAGCGGCACCTCTCCTTCCCGCACGCCTACATGACGGCCGTCACGGTACACGGCGGTGGTGCCCAGCTGGATGATCCGCTGTACGCCGCTGCGCTCCGCCTCGGCCAGCAGCGCCCCGGTGCCGGCGTCGTTGACCGCGTGGCACCGCTGCGGGCTGCCGCCGATCTGCGAGGCCAGGTGCAGCACTGTGTCGACGCCGTCGCACAGCCCACGCAGGGACTCGGGGTCGGTGAGGCTGCCCTGGCGGACCTCCACCTGGCCGGTGCGGGGCAGTTGGGGCCGGGAGCGGTGGGCGAGCAGGCGCAGCGCCGGGCGGGGTTGTTGGAGGCTTGCGGACGTGAGGAGCGCGGTCACCCGGGCGCCGATGAAACCGGTGCCTCCGGTCATCAGGATGCGACTCGGTGCCATGTGTTCATCCCTTTCAGTCAGGCGTGGAAGCGGTCCGGCAGGTCCTGGAGAGGTCGGGGAAGGCGGGCGGAGGCTGTGCGGGGCGCCCGTATTCGGCCACGCGCGTCAAGTCGGCGGGCGGGCAGGGGAAGCGGTCCGGTCGCTGAAGCCGGGACGAAGGCCCGGAGAACGGAGGAAGGGATCAGGTCAATTGTTTGCCCGAGCGATAGTGGAAGGTGCTCCTCCGATAACTTGGGAGCATGATGCAGGAGCGCCTTCTCGCAGGTAAATGTGCCTTTATCAGTGGGGCGAGCAGCGGGATCGGCGCTGCGGCCGCACGTGTGTTCTGCCGCGAAGGCGCGGCGGTCATGCTGGTGGCCCGCCGTGAGGAGAAACTGCACGCTCTCACCCGTGAATTGCGCGGCAAGGGCTACGAGGCGCACTACACGACGGCGGATGTCGCGCGCAGCGCCGAGGTGGCCGAGGCGGTGGACCGCACGCTCGAGCGCTTCGGACGGCTGGATGTCGCCTTCAACAACGCCGGCGTCGGCGCCGCCCAGGTCCCCCTGCATGTGATGGCGGACGAGATGTACGACCTGATCATGGACACCAACGTGCGCGGGGTGTGGAACTGTATGCGGCACCAGATCCCCGCGATGCTGCAGCGTGGTGGCGCCATCGTGAACACCAGCAGTACCGCGGGGCTGGTCGCCACCCCAGTGGCGGCCCCCTACGTCGCTTCCAAGCACGCCGTGCTCGGACTGACGAAGGCGGCGGCCGCCGAGTACGCGGCGCGCGGCATTCGCATCAACTCGGTCGCACCGGGCTCGACCCGCAGCGAGATGATCGACGACTGGCTCGAACAGGATCCCGGCGCCGAGGAGTTGCTGCGCGGCGCCGCGCCCCTGCCACGGATCGCGGACCCCGAGGAGATCGCCGAGGCGGCCGCCTGGCTCGTCAGCGATCGGGCTTCGTTCGTCGTCGGCGCCACCGTTCCGGTGGACGGCGGCTGGACGGTCCGTTGACCGAAACGGGCAGCCGTGGTCGTCCGCGTGGTCCCCGGTAGCGGGCGGGCGGCCGTGCGGAGGGGGTAACCGCGGACGAGTCATGGTGTCGACCGGCTCCTTTGACGGGACACGAGAAGACAGGGCGCCGCTCCTTGCGTCGGAGCCCGGTGGACGGCGCCCTGTCTTCGTGGCGCGGTGCTGTACTGAGTGCGGTGCTGTGCTGTGGTGGGCGGGTGATCGGCAGGTGCGTGCCTTCCCGCGTCCGGGCACGGCGAAGTTCGGCCCTGACGCGGGAAGGCGCGACGGCGAAGCCCTCGGGGGGTGCGTTGTGCCGGGGGATCTCCTGCCCCGGCACACGGACGGTGACGAGCCGGCGGGCCGGGTTCACGGATGCCGCACGGACGCAAGCGCCCGGGTACGCACCCTGCGACGGGCCGGCGGCAGGCCGGCAGGCGCCAGGCAACGGCGAGGGCACATCCGAAACGGCAGCTCGTGCACGGACCTGTACGAAGGTGGCGGCTCGGTTTTCGTCGAAGAGCGGGACGGCGGCCCTGCCGGGCGGCCTCGCGCGGGGGAGGCGGCGTGGCGCCGCGATGCCCTAGCGGGCGAACCGGATCACGAAGGCGAGTTGCTCGTCCTGGTGACCGGTGATGCTGACCGAGGTCGTTCCGTCCTCGGCGGTGAAGGGGCGGGCCTCGATCCGGCAGGGGATGCCGAACTCGACGTACCGGCTGAAGTTCATCTCGGAGGACGACGGGCTGAACCGGCCCCGGGGCACGAGCATGTTCGCGGCCTGCTGGGCGGCTTCCACCAGGACCATCGCCGGGATGTGGTCGTTGACCCGGTCGAAGAAGAGCTCGTTGGCCGGATCGGCCCGCAGCTGCCAGCGGCCGGGCTCGTCGGTGTCCGCGAGGACCACGTCGCACTCCCGGGTGTGGTGGACGGTCGGCGGGTCCACCGGATCGGGCAGCGCGTCCGCGAAGGCGGGGTCGTCGGAAGCGGGGACGCTCCCGCGTATTCGTTCGTAGGCCGCGGGCGAGGTGATGTTGAAACGGATGGAGCCGGAGCCGACGGCGTGGCCCGCCATCCGGATCGTCATCTCCATCGCCACGCCGGCCGGCACGGCCCCGCGCCGGCGCAGCTCCGTGACCTCGACATCCAGCGTGACGCCCTCGGGGGCCGTGCCGCGGGCCAGCAGTTCGGCGTCGAGGCGGTGGCACAGCTCCCACATCACGAAGTGGTGCCCCAGGGGAACACCGAGCTGCGCGTGCGAGACCAGAAGCGTGGTCTGCCGGATCGTCTCCAGCACGAGTGAGGCCGTGTAGCGGCCGTCCGACGTCACGAAGAGCCGGTGATCACGCGGCCAGCGTGCGGAAACGGTGAAATGTGTGTCGTCGTGGCGTGTCAGTTGTGTGGGCAGCGCATCGTACAGATGCGCCCGGTGCACGAGTGTCCTGTCCACCGGCAGCACCGGCAGGCTCGGCGGTCCACCCGCCGTGATCTCCGGGAATACGGCGTGGTGCGCCCCTCTGTGCACGTCCCGGATCTTCGAAGCCATAGCGCTCAAGGTCATCGCGTCTTCTCTCCTGGGTGAAGGTGCATGACGCGTGGGGTATGGCTGATCCCCCCCCGCGCTCGGTAAGGTACAGGCATGCGGGTTTGTTTTTCAATGAGTCGGAGAGCGGCCCGCCGGAGCACGCACAGGGAGCCGTCCCCCCGGGCGGCTGGGCACAGATGGGAGGCCGCGTGGCGCGACAGGAGCGTGCGGTCAGGACCAGGAAAGCGATCCTGGATGCAGCCGGGGAGGTCTTCGCCGATCGCGGCTTCGCCGGGGCCACGATCTTCGACGTCTACAGCCGTTGCGGGGTGACGAAGGGAGCCTTCTACTTCCACTTCGCGTCCAAGGTGGAACTTGCCCAGGCAGTGCTGGACGAACAGGTCAGCGGTCAGATCGGCTACCTCGAGGTGCCGCCCGGCGAGCGGACGGTCAAGCTCCAGGACGCCCTCGACGTCGGGCTGCTCGTGGCGCACCGCCTGACCTTCGACCGGATGCTGCAGGGCAGTATCCGGCTGGCGGTGGACCAGGTGCACGAGATCAACCGCCGGGTTCCGTACCAGGCGTGGATCGACGTGCACACCAGGATCCTCGCCGAGGCGCAGGAGCGGGGCGAGCTGCTGCCGGGCGTCGACGTCAACGACGCCGCGCAGATGATCGTAGGCGCGTTCAGCGGGGTGCAGCTGATGTCGGAGGTGATGAGCGACCGCAGTGACCTGGAGGAACGCATAGCGATCCTCTACCGGGGACTGGCGCGCGCGCTCGCGACCCCCGAGACCCTCGAGCAGCTGGACATCACGACCGACCGCGGCAAGCGGCTGATGGCCAGGGTCGAAAGGGCCGCGGAGCGGGCCGGCGCATAGCCGGCCGCAGGCAGGAGCGCGGCGCCGGGTGTGCCGGGGCGGGGGACCCGGCACACGTTGCCGCCGCCTGCCGCTTACCCGGGCGCGAGAGGATCTCGGGCCCGGATCGTCCGTGGGTTCGGACGGTGCCCGGCGTGTGGGGCCGTCGTCGGTGAGGCCGGACGATGCCCGGCGTCCCGGGCCGTCGTGTGCGAGGCCGGACAGTGCCGGGTGTGCCGGGCCGTCGCCGGTGAGGCCGGTGGTGTCGCCGCACTCGGTAGTACCGGATGGCTGCCGGTGAACCCGCTGCCGCCGGTCACTGCGCCGGGTGGCGGGACAGGGCGAGCAGGGCCGCCCGGGTGACCTGTGCCGCGCTGCGGTTCCGGGCGGGTACGGTCATCCGGGCGGCCTCGCGGTCCAGCGGCGCGCGCTGTGCGGGGCGGTTCGCGCAGCCGGGCGGAGGCGTCCCCGGCGAGCAGCGGCCGGGGACGTGACACCCTGGCGGCGGCCCGGCACCTCTTGGACCCCGGCGTCGACACCCGCCACCAAACCGCCCGCGAGCAGCCCGCGGGTGACGGGGTCGACGACGGCACCTCCGCCCGGCGCGAGCACGCCTTCGTGTCCGGCGACGCGATCCGCACCGCCGCCCGCTCCAGCTCACGGAAGCGGCCTTCCCCGTACGCGGCGAAAGACCTGTGTGACGGACCGTCCGGTGCGCTCTTCGACGTCCTCGCCGGTGTCCCGGAAGCCGGCCCCGAGCCGCTCGGCCGTCAGCCGTCCCATCGTGGACTTGCCCGCCCCGGGCGGACCCACGACAGGCGGCGACCGGCCTCATGGGTGCCCGCCCGGCGCCGCGGCCGTCCGCGGCGGCCCGGTGCGGCGCCGGAAAGAGGTCGGGTCAGGGGGAGGAGGGGAGGGCGGCCGGCGGGTGGGGCCGGTGGCCGGTCAAGGCGTCCTCCGCGGGTCGGGGCGGCGGGCCGGACCCTGGGGATGGCCGGTGTCCGCGAGCGTGCCGTGGGGTGCGACCTGACCTGCCGGCGCCCGGTCATCGCAGATCGCCGGGCGGCGGGCCGTGCTCGCGGCCTGCCGGCGCACTCTGCCCGCCCTGTACGCGCATGCCGTGGCCGTGGACGACGTGCCGCGCACCGCCGAAGGGGCCGTACGCGAGGGGGAGTTGCTGGACCGGGTGCTGCCGCAGATCGCCCGGGATCTGATGTCACCGGCCGCGATGGCGGACTGAAGGACCGGCGTGACGGGAGCCGCCGGCCGGGCCCGTGGCCGACCGTACCCTGCACGAGGGGTCAAAAAAACGTGCAAGCTGGTATCTTATTTTTCATGTCGGGGGAACGTGGCCGGAGAAAGGGGCCGTGCCGTGCAGTTCCAGCAGTTACGGGCCTTCAGGGAGGTGGCGGCCGAGCTGAGTTTCACCAGGGCCGCCAAGAACCTCCACTACGCCCAGTCGACCGTGACCGCCCAGATCAAGAACCTCGAAGAGGCTGTCGGGACCGAGCTGTTCGACCGCAGCCGGCGCCAACTGTCCCTGACCGAAGCGGGAGTGCGGCTGCTGCCGCACGCCGAGCGCATCATCGAGATCACCGAGGTCGCCCGGCGTGAAATCGCCCTGGCCACGCAGCAGGCACAGCGCCCGCGCGGCCACCGCGGGCGCCCGGCGCCCCGGCGCGCCCTGCTCTGAGCGGCCCCGCACCCCTCTGTCACCGGCCGGCCCCCGAAGGGGCCGGCCGTCCCGCGTGGTGCGCGCACACTCCGGCGGGTGCGGGGCGGTCGGGCCGGGAAACCGGGGGAGGGGCGTGATTCCGCAAGGGCTCGTGCGCGGGGCGGCAAATGGCAGATCGGGTCCGTTCCTACAGTCGCTGGCAGCGGATCGTTTCGTCACTTTCGGACATCCGCATGCGTCTTTCCTGCGCTCTGCCCTCGGCCCGGCCGCCCCGGTGACACCGACCGCAGACTCCGCGCCGCACGTCCCAAGCCCCGGAGAGGACCCACCATGGGCCAGGCCCCAGCAGCGGATCGGACGACGGGTGCCGTCGACGCCCCGAGCGACCTGCGCGCCGTCATGCGTCACTTCGCGACCGGCGTGTGTGTGGTGAGCACGCACCGCCAGGAACAGCACGGCCGTCGGCACAGCGCGCTCACCGTCAACTCCCTCACCTCCGTGTCGCTCGAGCCGCCCCTGGTGTCGGTCAGCTTCCGCAGCGACTCCGGCTTCCTCACCGACCTGACGGCGGCCAGGGTCTGGGGCATCTCCCTCCTCGGCGGCGGCTCGGAGGGCCTGGCCCGGCTCTTCGCCCGCCCGCGCGCCGAGCGCGACGAGGCGGTGCGCACCCAGCCCGCCGAACTCGGCGTCCGCACCGGCACGTTGCTCTTCGACGCCGCGGGCTGGATGGAGTGCCGCTACCGCGACCACGTGGTGGCCGGCGACCACGTCATGGTGATCGGCGAGGTCGTCGGGCTCGGTGTGCGCGGCGACACCCGCTCCCCGCCGGTCTTCCTGCAGGGCAGTTTCCACCGCTTGGAGCCCCCGCAGGCATGACACCCGCAGGCCCGCCCCTGCGCAGGCACACCTGGTGAGGCCCGTCCGTCCGCACACGGCAGGAGCCGACCACCGCGCCCCGAACCCGCCCGGCGCCGGGCTCCTGCGCCTCCCCGCCCCGAGCCGTCCGCATACCGAGAGGTGACTGACACATGTCCTCTGCAATCTCGATCGGCGTCGTCGGCGGCGGCGCGGCCGCCGTCTGCCTGGTCGACGCCCTGGCCCGCAGCGAGGGCGACCCGGGCACCCTCACCGTGTTCGAGCCGTCGCCCCACCTGTGGCGCGGCCGGGCCTACCAGGCGGACTCCCAGACGCTGCGCGTGAACGCGACCCCCGACGACATGTCGGTACGCGCCGCAGACCTGGGCCACTTCGAACGCTGGCTCGACAGGCGGGACCGCGTCACCGGCGTCTCGCGGGGCGTCGACCCAATCTCCGGGGCCCGGTTCGCCCCCCGCCCGGTCTACGGCGACTACCTGGAGGAGTCCGCTAACGCGGCCCTCGGCGAACTGCGGCGCCAGGGCTGGCGCGTGGACATCATCGGCGAGGCCGTCACCTCAGCCGCCCGGCTGCCCAACCAGGTGCTGCTGCGCACCGGCCCGGGAGCCTCCCGCGCCTTCGACTACGTCGTCCTGTCCGTCGGCGGAGACAGCCCGAAGGACGTCTACGGCCTCGGCGGCACCCCCGGCTTCGTCAGCGACCCCTACCCGGTCTCCGGCACGCTGGAGGACATCGGCGAGGACGAGCACGTGGCCGTCATCGGCAGCGGCCTGACCGCCGTCGACATCGTGCTGTCGCTGGCCGCCCGCGGCCACCAGGGCCCGATCAGCCTGCTGTCCCGGCGCGGTGTGCTGCCCGGCGTGAGGCAGCGTCCCGTCCACTTCGAGCTGCGCCATCTGACGCCGGAGCGGATGCGCACCACGGCCAAGGGGCGGCGCGAGCTGGCCATCGAGGACGTCGCCGCGGTGATGCGGGCCGAGTTCCGCGACGCCGGAGCCGACCTCGACGCCGTCGTCCACGAGATCATCCGCGTCGACCTGGAGGACCCGGTCGACCGGCTGCGCCGCCAGATCGACGAGGTCGACTCGCCGCACATGGGCCTGCGCATCCTGCAGCGCGCCGTGCCGGCCACCGGCCCCGACGTATGGCCGCTGCTGCGCGAGGAGGACAAGGTTCAGGTCCTGCGCGCCCACTACCGCACCCTCATGAGCCTGTGCTGCCCGATGCCGCCGGGCAGCGCCACCGTGCTGCTCGAACTGGTCGAGAGGGGGCAGCTGGAGATGTACTCCGGCCTGCTCGACATCACCCCCGCCGACGACAGCGGCTTCGACGTGCTCACGGCCGACGGCACCGAGTTCCGCGCCGACCGGGTGATCAGCGCCGTCAACGCCTCCGAGGGGCGCATCCCCACCAGCGCGCTGTCCCTGGTCACCTCGCTGATCCGGGCCCGCGCGGCCAGCCGCCACCCGCACGGCGGGCTGCAACTGGCCCGCGCCACCAGCCGGCTCACCAGCAACGGCCGGCCCGACCCGCGCCTGTACGGGCTCGGCAACATCGCCGCCGGAGCCCTGTTCTTCACCTTCGGCATCCCCTCCCTCGTCGACCGCAGCCAGGACATCGTCGCGGCGATCCTCGAGCACTCCGCCACCGTGAACGCCGCCCGCAGCGAGGCCGAACCGGTCGCCGCCTGACGGCACGCCGCCCCGGGCCACCGCCCTCCAGGAAGGACCTACCCGCGCATGAGCACGACCGTCACCGAGCCCCGCCCCGCCCATCTCGCCGACACCGCCACCGGGCTGCCGATCCCCGGCGAGCCGCACTTCGCCACGTACGACGAGGCCCGCCGCCACCGCAAGCAGCGGCTGGCCGCCGCCCTGAGACTGTTCGGCAAGTACGGGTTCGGCGAAGGCATATCCGGCCACATCTCCGTGCGCGACCCCGAACACGAGGACCGCTTCTGGGTCAATCCCTTCGGCGTCTCCTTCAACCAGGTCCGCGTCGCCGACCTGATCTGCGTCGACTCCACCGGACGCGTCGTCAGCGGCCGCCACCCGGTCAACCCCAGCGCCTTCGTGATCCACTCGCAGATCCACGAACTGCACCCCGGCGCCACCGCCGCCGCCCACGCCCACACCCCCCACTCCCGGGCCCTGGGCGTCCTGGGCCGGCTCCTGGAGCCCATCGACCAGGAGTCCGCCGCGTTCTACGGCCGCCAGGTGCTCTACGGCGACTACGAGGGCCCCTCCGTCTCGGTCGCCCAGGGCCGCGACATCGCCGAGAAACTCGGCGACAACCGGGCCATCCTGCTGCGCCACCACGGACTGATCACCGTGGGCGGCTCCCTCGACGAGGCCGTCCACTGGTTCTTCACCTACGACAGCTGCGCCCAGGTGCAGCTGCTCGCACAGGCCGCGGGCACCCCGCAGACCTTCACCCACGAGCAGGCCCTGGCCGCCCGCGAGGGCTTCGGGGACGAGCAGCTGGGCTGGTTCAGCTTCCAGCTGCTGTGGAACGAGATCGCCGCCGAGCAGCCCGACCTGCTCCAGGAGTAGGCGGTGCTCAGGAGAACCGGCGGCCACGCCGCGGCCCGGGCCGGCCGGCCCCTTCCCCGTACGAGATGGAGGCCTCACCCGCATGGATGCTGAGCACACCGAGACGTCCCCGGACTCCTGGCGCCGGCTGCCGGCCGCCCAACAGCCCCACTGGCCCGACCCCGAAGCCCTGCGCGACGTCGTCGCGGAGCTGTCCGCCTGCCCGCCGCTCGTCTTCGCGGGGGAGTGCGACCAACTGCGCGGCCGGCTCGCCCAGGCCGCCCGCGGCGAGGCATTCGTCCTCCAGGGCGGCGACTGCGCGGAGACCTTCGCCGCGGTCACCGCCGGCGCCCCGCCCCGAACCCACAGCCGCCGCGCAAGCCGGCGCGGCGGCGTCGGGCGGGGCCCTGCCGCCGACGTGCCGTTGATGTGCGCGCAGGAACTCGACATCGAGGCGGCGCTGCCCCGGGTGGTCAGGATCCTCGCGCACGCCGACACCGAGCGGCCCAAGCCCGAGATCCAGCACGTGTACCTCGGGGGCGCGGCCGCGCTGCGCCGGGACCTGGCCGCGGCCGCAGGGAGCGCCGGATGATCCGCACCGCCGCGGTGGTGGGCACCGGCCTGATCGGCACTTCCATCGCGCTGGCCCTCACCCGGCACGGGGTGTGCGTGTACCTGGCCGACGCCGAGGAGTCCGCGGCCCGTACCGCCGCGGCGCTCGGCGCCGGCCGGGTCGGCACTCCGCCCGTGCCGGCCGACATCGCCGTACTGGCCGTGCCGCCGGCCCGGATCGGCGCCGTCCTCGCCGAGCAGCAGGCCCGCGGGCTCGCCCACAGCTACACCGACGTCGCGAGCGTGAAGGGCGGACCGGAGCGCGAGGTGGCCGCCCACGGCGGGGATCCGACGGTCTTCATCGGGGGCCACCCCATGGCCGGGCGGGAACGCTCCGGGCCGCTGGCCGCCTGCGCCACCCTGTTCGAGGAGCGCACCTGGGTGCTCAGCCCGTCCCCGCACACCGGGCGCGAGACCCTCAACAAGGCGCTGGAACTGGTCGCGCTGTGCGGTGCGATCCCCGTCCTCATGGACAGCGAGGCGCACGACCGGGCGGTCGCGGTGGTCTCCCACGCCCCGCACGTCGTGGCCGCGCTGGTGGCGGCCCGGCTGCAGCACCTGTCCGCCGACGCGGTGCAACTGGCGGGCCAGGGGCTGCGGGACGTGACCCGGATCGCCGAGGGCGACGTACGGCTGTGGGGCGACATTCTCGAGTCCAACGCGAGGGCGGTCGCCGACGTGCTGACGGAACTCGCCGAGGACCTCGACGTCACCGTGGCGGCGCTGCGGGGGCTGGCCGCCTGCGACGCCGATGAACGCGCCCAGGGCAGCACCCTGCTGGCCGACCTGCTCACCCGGGGGCGCGCCGGCCGCGGCGCCATCGCGGGCAAGCACGGCGTCCCCCATTTCACCTGCGTGCCGGTGCGGATCCTCATCGGGGACCAGCCGGGCGAACTGGCGCGGCTGCTGGGTGCCGCCTGCGAACTCGGCATCAACATCGAGGACATGTCCATCGACCACTCGCCGGGCAACCCCAGCGGTCTGGTCGAGCTGATGGTCGCGCCCACCGCCGCGCTGGGCATGGCACAGCAGCTGAAGGACTGCGGCTGGCAGGTGCAGCGGGCCCCGGACCCGGCCGGCGCCCGCACCTCGGGCCGACTGCACCAGGCCACGGCACGCCGCACGGACACCCGCACGGCGGCGTGACACCCACCCGCCACACCCGGCATCCGGGGTGCGGGCAGCGCGGCGACGCTTCGGACCCGGCATCCGGGGTGCGGATCTCGCGGCGCCGTCCTGCACCTGGGATCGGCGGGACGGGCAGCACGGCGACGCCCCGGACCCGGCGCATCCGGGGTGCGGGCGGCGCGGCGGCCTCGGGCAGCCGGCACCCGCCGTGCGGGGCACCGACGCCCCGCACCCGACCGTCCGCGTCGCACCACCGCCTCACCCGCACCACTGCCCCGCCCGCACCACCGCACCACCTGACCGCCCGCACCACCGCCCCGCCCCGAACCCACAGCCGCCGCGCAGGCCGGCGCGGCGGCGTCCCCCACCCGTCCACCCCGCGCCGACTCCGACGCTCCGCCCCACACCGAAGGAACCGCATTGTCTGCTTTGAGATGGCTCACCGCCGGCGAGTCGCACGGGCCGGCCCTGACCGCTGTGCTCGAGGGGCTGCCGGCCGGTGTACGGACCTCGACCGACCAGGTCGCCGAGGCCCTCGCCCGCCGCCGTCTGGGCCACGGGCGCGGCGCCCGTATGAAGTTCGAACGCGACGACGTGGCCTTCGTCGGCGGGGTACGGCACGGCCGCACCCTCGGCAGCCCCCTCGCCGTCCGCGTCGGCAACAGCGAGTGGCCCAAGTGGGAGACCGCGATGGCCGCCGACGAAGTCCCCGCCGACAAGCTGGCCGGCCAGGCACGCAGCGCACCTCTCACCCGTCCCCGCCCCGGCCACGCCGACCTGGCCGGCATGCAGAAGTACGGGTTCGACGACGCCCGGCCCGTCCTGGAGCGGGCCAGCGCCCGGGAGACCGCAGCCCGGGTCGCCCTGGGCAGCATCGCCGAGGCCTTCCTGCACCAGGCGTACGGGATCGGGCTCGTCAGCCATGTCGTGGCACTCGGCGGACAGCGCTCCGTCTCGAGCGCGCTGCCCGGCCCCGAGGACACCGAGCGGCTCGACGCCGACCCCGTGCGCTGCTTCGACACCGCGGCGTCGGCGGCCATGATCGCCGAGGTCGACCGGGCGCACCGGGCCGGGGACACCCTCGGCGGCGTCGTCGAGGTCCTGGTCCACGGTCTGCCGCCGGGCCTCGGCTCGCACGTGCACTGGGACCGCCGGCTGGACGCGCGCCTGGCCGGCGCCCTCATGGGCATCCAGGCCATCAAGGGCGTCGAGTTCGGGGCGGGCTTCGCGCTCGCCGCGGTCCCCGGCTCCGAGGCGCACGACGAGATCGTCCCCGCCGACGGCGGTGTACGCCGCACCAGTGGCCGCTCCGGCGGTGTCGAGGGCGGCATCTCCACGGGCGAACCGCTGCGGGTGCGCGCCGCGATGAAGCCGATCGCCACCGTGCCGCGGGCCCTGGCCACCGTGGACGTGACCACCGGCGAGCCCACCGTGGCCCATCACCAGCGCTCCGACGTGTGCGCGGTACCGGCCGCCGCGGTGGTCGCCCAGGCGGTGACCGCCCTGGTGATCGCGGATGCCGCGCTGGAGAAGTTCGGCGGCGACAGCCTGCCGGAGACCGCCCGCAACCACCGCGCCTATCTCACCCACCTGGCCATCAAATGAGGCATGACGTGACTCTTCCGACGTATTCGTCCCCTGTGTCCGCCACCCTGCGGGCGGCCGGCCCCACGCCGTACCCCGTCGTCGTCGGCAGTGGTCTGCACGAGCAGGTCGGGCGCATGCTCGGGGAGAAGGTGCTGCGGGTGGCGCTCGTCCACCCGCCGAAACCGGTCGCGGCCGCCCACCGGATCGCCGGCGACCTCGAACGCCACGGCCGCCAGGTGCTGCCGCTGGTGGTGCCGCCCGGCGAGGGGGCCAAGGACGCCGGCGTCCTCGTCCACCTCTGGTCGCAGCTCGCCGAGTCCGGCTTCACCCGCTCCGACGCCGTCGTCGCCCTGGGCGGCGGAGCCACCGCCGACCTCGCCGGCGTCCTCGCCGCCACCTGGCAGGGCGGCATCCGCCTGGTGCTGGCCCCCTCCACCCCGGCCGCCATGGTCGACGCCGCGGTCGGCGGCCGTGCCGCCCTCAACATCCCGCAGGGCAAGAACCTGGTCGGCGTCCTGCACCGGCCGGTCGGCGTGGTGTGCGACCTGGACCTGCTCGCCCGGCTGCCGCGCGCCGACTACACCAGCGGCCTCGCCGAGGTCGTCAAGGCGGGCCTGATCGGCGACCCCGCCCTCCTCGACCTGATCGAAGCCGACCCACGGGCGGCCGCCGACCCGGCGGGCGAGCGGACCCGGGAGCTGATCGAGGGAGCGATGCGCGCGAAGGCCGCCGTGGTCGCGGGGGAGCCGCCCACCGAGGGCACGCGGGAGTTCCTCGACTACGGCCACACCCTCGCCCACGCCGTCGAGCACGCGGAGAACCACCGCATCCGGCACGGCCACGCCGTGTCCATCGGCATGGTGTTCGCCGCCGAACTCGCCCGCGAGGCGGGGCGGCTGGACGCCGGGCACGTGGCGCGGCACCGGGCCGTGCTGGAATCGCTGGGGCTGCCGACGTCCTACCCGCGCTACGCCTGGGAGCGGCTGCGCGCCGCGTTCGCCCTCGACGGCATGACCCGCGGCACCCGGCTCAGGTTCGTCGTCCTGGACGCGCCGGGCCGCCCCGGACTGCTTCAGGACCCTGCCCCCGGGCTGCTGGAAGCGGCCTACGGCCGGATCGGCACATGAGCACCCCCGTCGCCTCGCACCTCTCGCCCCGGCCGGGCGTGCGGCTCAGCGGCGACACCGGCGCCGGGTCCTCTCCCGAGACCGGCCGGCCCCGCCCGGACGGCACCGGGAACCGGCCGGACGGCCTTCCCGATCCCGGTCCCGATGCCGTTGCCGACGCCGATCCGGTCGCCGACCTGTCCCGTCGGGTGCTGCGTCCCCTGGCCCGCCGCGACCAGCGGCGCAGCGGTGAGCTGTACATCCGGGGGCTGCTCGCGGCGACCGGACGCAAGACCATCCGCAACATCGCCTCGCACACCGGCGTGCCGGCCGATGCCCAGCGGCTGCACCACTTCGTCAGCGACTCGACGTGGTGCTGGCGCCCGGTGCGCGACGCCCTCGCCCGCCACATGGGCCGCCTCGCACCGCCCCGGGCCTGGGTCGTGCACACCGCGACCATGCCCCGCACCGGACGCGGCGGCGTGGGGGTCGACTACTTCGCCGACCGGGGCACGGGACGGTCCGTCAACGGGCAGCGGGCCGTCGGGCTGTGGGCCGTCTCGGAGTGGGGCGGCTACCCGGTCGACTGGCACCTGCAGCTCACCTCCCGCTGGCTGGACGACGCCCACCTGCGCGCACAGGCCCGCATCCCCGCCGACACGGTCGCCGTGGACGGCGTCGGGGCCGGTCTCGAGATGGTCCTGGGCACCGCCCCCGCCGTCGGGGCACCCCGCCCCCCGGTCCTGCTGGACGCCCGGCAGGCCTCGGCGGGCCGGGTCGCCGCCCTGCTCGGCGCCGGCGGCTTCCCCTACCTGCTGCGCATCAGCGCCTCGCAGCTGCTGACTCCCCTCACCACCGAGGGCCGCGGCACCGGCCGCGCGGTCACCGCCCGCCAGCTCGCCGGCGGCCTGGCGCCGCGCCGCTTCAGCCGCCTGCGCACCCCTGCTCCCGGGGCGGGCCACCGCGAGGTCGCCCGGGTGCCGTGCCAGACGGCCGACACCCCGCCCGGACCGCGGCGCCGGCAGCTGCTGCTGGCGCAGAAGGACCCGCTCAGCCCGCTGGACACCGCTTTCTGGCTCACCGACCTGACCGCCCTGTCCACCGCCGCCCTGGTCCGGCTGGCTGCCACTGCGGCACAGCTCGCCCAGGACGTGACCGTCACCGGCCGCGGTATCGGTCTGTACGACTTCGAGGGCCGCACCTTCGCCGGCTGGCACCGCCACATCACGCTCGCCTCGGCGGCCCATGCCGCCGCCCTCCTGCTCCGTCCCGGGGCCGGAGCGGGCCCCCCGTGGACCGACCTCACCCGCTGAACGTCCGTCCCGTCCGAGGAGGGAACCATGACCGCAGCGCTCACCGAGTACGACGACGTCCGCCAGGCCCCGGCGGCCTGGACCGACGTCGACCGCCGGTCCGCCGACGCGGCGCGCGCCCGGGCCGCCGACGCGGAGGAGGCGGCCGGTCACGGCCACCCCAGGACGGCGATCAGCCTCGCTCCGGCAGCCCACCTGCTGTTCCCCAAGCTCCTCCGGCACGACCCGGCCGACCCCCGCTGGGCGGGCCGGGACCGCTTCGTGCTGTCCTGCGGGCCACGCCGGCCTGACCCTCTGCGTCCAGCTGCACCTGAGCGGCTACCCGCTCGGCCTCGACGCCCTCGCGGCACTGCGCCGCGAGGGCAGGCGCACGCCCGCGCACCCCGAGTACGGGCACACACCGGGCGTGGAGACGACGACGGGTCCGCTCGGGCAGGGCCTCGCCAACGCCGTCGGCATGGCGATGGCCGCCCGCCGCGAGCGCGGCCTGTCCGACCCCGGGGCCCCGCCCGGCACCTCTGCCTTCGACCACACGATCTGGGT
This sequence comes from Streptomyces sp. NPDC046831, assembly GCF_040645305.1. Lineage (NCBI taxonomy): Bacteria > Bacillati > Actinomycetota > Actinomycetes > Kitasatosporales > Streptomycetaceae > Streptomyces > Streptomyces sp. NPDC046831. The sequence goes on from NZ_JBEYXZ010000001.1 coordinate 269,277, forward strand.
CTTCGCCACCGACGGGGACCTGCAGGAAGGGGTGAGCCATGAGACGAGTTCGCCGGCCGGGCACCAGCAGCTCGGCAACCTGGTTGTGCTCTGGGACGACAACCGGATCTCCATCGAGGACGACACCTCCGTCGCCGTGCCGGAGGACGTCCTGGCCCGCCACCGGGCGTACGGCCGGCATGTGCAGCAGGTGGACCGGGCGGCCGGCGGGGCCTGCACCGAGGACGTCGAGGCACTGCACCGGGCGCTGAGCGAGGCCCGGCAGGAGACGGGCCGGCCCTCCCTGGTCGCCCTGCGCACCGTCATCGGCTGGCCCTCGCCCGGCAAGCAGAACTCCGGCCCCGACGAGGAGCTCGAGGGCGTACGGGCCGCCGCCGCGGCCTAGGGCAAGAGCCTCAAGCAGTACGTGCACGACCTCGGCGTCCGAGAAATGCAGCGCGCACCGGCGCGGCACTCCGAGGATCGCGCCGTCCCGTTTTCGCCCCCTCCCGTGTCGTGGACTGTTCGAACGCGTGTGGGGTTGCGAGCCATCGAACCCTCCGATACAACTGCGATACCAGCATGCGGGTATGTTTTCCTGGTCAAGGTGACGGGACGCCCGCGGGGGTGGCCGGTTTCCGTCCCGGACGCACGGATGGAGGTTGATGCGGTGCTACGCCTCGACGAGCTGAAGCGGACGCACATCACTGCCGGACCCGCTCCCGCCGGCCGCGGCGGGGTGCAGATCGTCAGGGAGCACGACGAACCGCTCGACGGGACCACCAGGACCCACCAGTTCGGCGGGGTACGGGTGTCACTGGTCAAGGGCGACGGCCCCAGGGAACTGATCCGGCCGGGCCGCCAGATCGACCCGAGCACGGCCGGCTGCCTGCGCGTCGTACGTCCGCTGACCGGATCCGTCTGGGTGTTCCAGGACGGCCGGCACGGGACCGTACGCGCCCCGCAGCTCGTCTGCTTCGACAGCACCCGCCCCTACAAGGTGGTCATGCCCGAGAACTTCCGCCTGGTCGACATCATGGTCACGCACCGCCTGGTGGGCCTGACCGCACCCGAGGCCGAGCCCCTGACGGCCCGGCCCTGGTCCGGCGCCGAAGGGCTGGCCGCCCTGCTGTCCTCCCTGCTCGACGGGCTCGGCCGGCACGGCAGGGAGGTGGAGACGGCGGTCGACCTGCTCGGCGGCAGCGTCGTGGGACTGACCGCGGCGCTCTTCACGGAGCGCATGCGCGAGGTCGCCGAGGACCCGCAGATCGCCCGGCAGACGCTGATGCTGCACATCCAGGCCTACGTCCGTGACCGGCTGGCCGAGCCCGCTCTGAGCCCGGTGACGATCGCCCGCGAGCACAACATCTCGTTGCGCTACCTGCAGAAGATCTTCCAGGAGCACGGCATCAGCCCCGCCCGCTGGATCCGCGACGAGCGGCTTGCCCGCTGCCGTACCGAACTCGCCGACCCCTCCCTGGGCCACCTGCCCGTCGCGCTGATCGGGGAGCGAGCCGGACTGTACGGGGCGTCCCACTTCAGCCGGCTCTTCCGCGACCGCTACGGCATCACGCCCCGCGACTACCGCAGGGAGCGTGGTGGCTCATGACCGGCACAGGTCTGGCGCTGCTGGACGGCGGGCCCGCCCCGCACCCGGAGTGCGGCACGCTCGGCAACGCACTGGTGCGGTCCGCGCTCGCCCCCGGCGCCGAGGGCCTGTGCTTCGTCGGCGCCGACGGCGGCGAGACGCGGTGGAGCTACGCGCGGCTCCTCACGGAGGCCGCCCGGACGCTCGCCGGGATGCGTGAGGCCGGGGTGCGTCCCAGGGAACGGGTCGTCCTGCACATCGCCGAGGAAACCGAGCTGCTGGCCGTGTTCTGGGCCTGCGTGCGGGGCGGGTTCGTCCCGCTGCTCGTCGGCACCGGCACCACCCCCGCCGCCCGCGAGGCCGCGCCCGGCCTGCTCGAGGCGGTGTGGAAGCGCTACGGCCGTCCCCGCGTCGTCACCGGCCGGGGACAGCAGGTCCTCGCGGTCACCCGGGCGCACCCCGGCTGGGGCAGGTCCTGGCTCGGCCACCCGCACCGGCTGCGCGCCGCCGTCCCCGACCACCACCGCCACCCGGCCCGCCCCGACGACCTCGCGGCTCTGCTGCTCACCTCCGGCTCCACCGCAGTGCCGAAGGCCGTGATGCTCACCCACCGCAACATCCTCAGCCGCGCCGCCGCCACGGCCCGCGCCAACGGGCTCAGCGAGGCGACCCGCACCGTCAACTGGATGCCGCTGGACCACGCCGGCGGACTGCTGCTGTTCCACGTGCGGGACGTCTGCCTCGGCGCCTACCAGGTGCACGCCCGCACGGACTGGGTCCTCGCCGACCCGCTGCGCTGGCTCGCCCTCGCCGACCGGCACCGGGCCTGCACCACCTGGGCGCCCGACTTCGCCTTCTCCCTCGTCAACGACCAGGCGCACCGGCTCGCCGGCCAGGACTGGGACCTGAGCCGCCTGCGCCACATCATGAACGGCGGGGAGGCGGTGCACGCCTCGGTGGTCCGGCGCTTCATGGAACTGCTCGCCCCGTTCCGGCTGCCCGGGGACGCGATGTTCCCCGGCTGGGGCATGACCGAGACGGCGGCCGGCGTCGTCGACTGCCGGCTGTCCGACCCGGACACCGGGGAGGGGCGCTACGTCCCCGCCGGGCGGCCCCACCCGGGCACCGCCGTGCGCTGCGTCGACGACCGCGGCGAGCTCGTGCCCGCCGGCACCGTGGGACACCTCCAGGTGAGCGGGCCCTCGATCACCCGCGGCTACCTCGACGACGCCGAGCACACCCGCCGTGCCTTCACCGCGGACGGCTGGTTGCGCACCGCAGACCTGGCGTTCGTCGAGGACGGCGTCCTCACCGTCACCGGCCGCGCCGACGACCTCGTCGAGTGCGGCGGCGTGCGCTGCCACAGCCACGAGATCGAGGCCGCGGTGGAGGAACTGCACTTCGTCACCCCGTCCCACACCGTGGCCTGCCCGGTCGCCGGCGCCGACGGCGAGGAGCTCGCCGTCTTCTACCACCCGCGCCCCGGCACCGCGCAGGACGGGGCGGCTGCCGCCATCCGCGCACACGTCGCCGGCCGAATCGGCCTGCACATCGCCCGCGTCGTCCCGGTGAGCACCGGGGACGTCCCCAGGACCGGCATCGGAAAGCTCCGCCGCTCCCGGATGCGGCAGTGGTACGAAACGCGGGGCGGCCGGGGCGCGAGCCGCCGCCCGCGCCCCGGGCAGTCCCAGGGGCGGACCGACGGGACACGTCCCGGCCCGCCCGCCGGGGCCGCCGTACGCGAGAGGCCCGCCGCGCGGGCAGGGAAGGGAGAGGACGTCATGAACGACATGAACGACATGAACGACACCGCACGGGCCGCCGCGGACGGCGGTGCGCTGCGGATCGGGGTGCTCGGCCCCCTGGAGATCCGCGCGCAGGGGGAGGACCGCACACCCACCGCGCCGATGGCCCGGCGCGCCCTGGCGGCACTGCTGCTCAACGCCAACCGCCTGGTGTCCACCTCGGCCCTGATCGAGGAGCTGTGGGAGGCCGACCCGCCGCGGCTGGCGCGCAAGACCGTGCAGACGTACGTCTACCAGATACGCAAGGCGCTGCACTGCCCGGTGGACGGGAGCGAGCGCGTGCGGACCGGCCCCAATGGCTACCGGATCGCTCTCCAGCCGGGCGAACTGGACCTGTGGGAGTTCGAGCACCAGGTCGCGCGCGCCCGCACCGCGCTGAGCGAGGGCGATCCGCGCACCGCCGCGGCCCTGCTGCGCCAGGCGCTCGCGCTGTGGCGCGGCGAGCCCTTCGCCGGGCTGGAGACCGGACCGCTGCTCGCCGCGCAGATCGCGCAGATGGCCGACTCCCGGCTCGGCGCGCTGGAGCTGCGCATCACCGCGGACCTGCAACTCGGCCGCCACCGCGGGCTGGTGGGGGAGCTGCAGCAACTCACCGCGGACCACCCGCTCAACGAGGAGTTCGCCGCGCAGCTGATGCGCGCCGCGCACCGGTCCGGGCAGCGTGTCACGGCCTTGGAGGCGTTCGCGATGCTGCGCCGCCGGCTCGTCGACGAACTGGGCATCGAACCGTCCGAGCCACTGCAGAGGCTGCAGCAGGACGTGCTGAACGAGGCGCTGCCCCAGCCGGCGACGGTGCCGGCGGGCGCACCCGCCGAGGCGGTGACCGCTCCCCTCGCGGGCGAACCCGCCGCGGCGCCCGCACGGACCGTTCGCGGGCGACTGCCCCTGGACATCCCGGACTTCACCGGCCGCACCCGGCAACTGGCCGAGTTGACCGCGCTCGCGGGTGAGGACACGGACGGGACGCGGCCGGACGGCGGGGCGCAAGGCGAGGGCCCGCGTGTCGTCGTACTGCTGGGCCCGGCCGGGGTGGGCAAGACCGCGCTCGCCGTGCACGGGGCGCACCGGCTGGCCGGGCGGTTCCCGGACGGGACGCTGCACGCCCGGCTGCACGACGGCGACGACCGTCCCCGTCCGGCGGCCGCCGTGCTGCGCGGGCTGCTGCGGGACTGCGGTGAGGACCCGGCGGCGCTGCCCGAGGACACCGGCGAACTCGCCGGGATGTTCCGCGCGTTCGCCGCCGGACGGTCGCTGCTGGTGCTCCTGGACGACGCCGCGAGCACCGACCAGGTGCTGCCGCTGCTGCCGGCCGGCGGCGCGAGCCTGGTGCTGGTGACCTCCCGGGTCCGGCTGCCCGGCCTGCCCGGCGCCCGGCCCCTGTCGCTGGGGCCGCTGTCGGCCCGGGACGCGGCGGACTTCTTCGCGCGCGTCGCCGGGCCCGAGCGCATCGCCGGCGAGCCGGGCGCGCTCGGTGAGGTGACGGAGCTGATGGACCACTACCCGCTCACCCTGCGCGCCGTGGGTGAGAAGTTCGCGGCCCGCCCGATGTGGACGCTTCCCGACCTGGCTCTCGGGCTGATGGACGACGGGCATCTGGCGGCGGAACTCCACGACGAGGCCTGCGACGTGCTGGCCCGGGCGGCCGGTGCCGTCGCCCGGCTGCCCGGGCCGCTGCGCCGGGCGCTGGCCCTGCTGGCGGCGGCCGGGCCGGCCTCCTTCGACACAGCACGGGCCCGGCGGCTGCTGGCCGGCGACACCTGGTCGGTCCAGTCCCTGCTGGGCCAACTGCTCGACCACCACGTGGTGGTGAGAGTGGACCAGCCCGACCCGTCCGCTCTCGCGTTCCGGTTACCGGACCTGATCCGGCTGGTGCTGCCCTCCCCCCACGACGCGGAACTCCACGTCCTGCCCGGCGCCGACCGCGAACTCGGCGGCCGCTCTGTCTCGGGGGTACTGACCGCTTCGGGGTGAGCGTCTCGGGGGTGCTGATTGCCTCCGGCCGTGCCGTGCCGACGGGGGCTGCGCCGTCCGGTGGGTGGTGTGCTCCGGTTGGGGTGCCGGCCGTCCCGGGGCGCTGATTGCCTCGAAGTGACCGCCTCGGGGTGAGTGCTTCGGCGCGAGTGCCGTGGGGGGCGGGGCGCATCCCGGCGGGTGGTGCGTTCCGCTCGGGACGCCGGCTGCCGTGGGTGAGTGTCGCGCGGGCGGGGGCGCGCCTTTCGACGGGCGGTGCGTTTTCCGGCTGGGTGCTGACTGCCGTGGTGTGAGTGCTTCGGGTGCGGGGGCCTTCGACGCGTGGCGCGGTTCCACGGCCGGTGCGGTTGCACGGCCGGTGCGGTTGCACGGGCGGTGCCAGGCCGTTGGTCGGGGCTTCACCCTGCCTGGACCGGCCGGGCCGACGCTGGTCGTGGCGGTCCGGCCGGATCCGCCGGTACGGCACGGCCGAGGCGGAGGAGGCGGTATGCGGCGCGAAGACCACGAGGGGGCACCGGCCCGGTGGCTGATGGTGCCCGCGGGAGTGGAGATAGACCTCGACCCGCCGTGCTGGGCCGTCCGGCCTGCGGGGCGGCGCCCCGGCGAGGAGTACACCGCACGGCACGCGTCCGTCTGCCGTCGCTGCGGCGCACGGCAGACGGACGGCGCGGCGCCGCGACACCACGGCACCCAACAGCCGTACTCCGGCTCCTGAGGTCTGTTGCCCCGCTCCCGGTCCACGTTCCGGCCCCCTTCCCCGAGGCCCGTGCCTCAGGTGGCGGAGACCGCCGGTGCCGGTTCGTGCGCCTCGTGTGCCGGGAAGTGGGGCAGGACGTACTCGGCGAGCTCCTGCAGCACCTCGTCGGCCGCGACGTCCATCCGGGCCACCGGGCCGCCGTACGACTCCAGCGGGAAGAACACGCCCAGGGTCAGCGCACCGGGGCGGAACATGCGCGCGTATCGGGCCCACCCGCTCCCGGATCCCGCCCACCACCTCGGGCCTGCCCCCTCCCGCAGGCCCGCCCGCTTCCGCTCCGCCTCCCGGGCCTGCGCGTTTCCCGTGCCTTGGTCTGCCCTTGGACGGCCGGTTCGAGGCTGCCGGAGCAGGCATCGGGACCGACTGGCGAGGTGGGATGGGATGCAGAGCAGGCTGCACAGGCGCATCATGCAGGGCGAGTTGTTCCCCTCGGCGCGGGAGACGTCCCAGGAGAGCGTGCTGGAGGAGCTGAGCTCGGTGCTCTTCGAGTCCCTGCCGCGCAGCGACCAGCGGCGCAGGGGCGTGGAGTACGTGCAGGGCCTGCTCGGTGTCGAGGGCCGCAAGTCGATACGGAACATCTCCTCGCTGTTCGGCGGGGAGGCGGCCGAGCAGAGCCTGCATCACTTCATCAGCGGCTCCACCTGGGACTGGAGCCCCGTGCGCCGTGCCCTCGCCCGCCACCTCGAGGAGCTCTCCCCGGCCCGCGCCTACGTACTGCGGCCGATGGTGATACCCAAGGCCGGCGACAGCTCGGTGGGCGTGGACCGCCGCTTCGACCCCGGCCGCGGCCAGATGATGAACGCCCAGCAGGCCGTGGGCGTGTGGGCGGTGTCCGAGGAGCACAGCACCCCCGTCAACTGGCGCCTGCACCTGCCCGAGACCTGGTTGGACGACGCCACCCGGCGCCGGCAGGCCTCGATCCCGGAGAGCGCCTCGCCCGAGACCATGGACCAGTGCAGCGTGGAGGCCTACCTCAACATCACCCGGAACTGGGGCCTGCCGGCGCGCCCGGCCGTCATGGACGCGCGCGAGGCCGACGTCACGGGCATCGTGCGCCGGCTGCAGGCCGCGGGCGGCGCGCCGATGCTGCTGCGCGTCCGCGCCGACCTGCGGCTGTCCGCGACCGACCCGGGCCTGCCCCGCAGCACCGCCGAGACGGAAGTGACGGCACATCAGCTGATGCTGACGGCCCGCCCGCTGCGCCAGCCGGTCATCCAGCGCAGGACCGGCCCGGCCGGCGGCGCCGTGCACGCCGGCCTGACCGCGGCCGTCCGGGTGCAGCTGCCCCGGCGCAGCTCCCGCCGCCCCTCCTGGTCCCGCGACCTGGTGCTGCTCGGCATCGGCGACAACGGCCGGCGCTGGCCGGGCGAACTGTGGCTGACCGACATCACCGACCTGCACCCCGCCCAGTTGCTGCGGCTGAGCCGGCTGACCCGGCGCGTGGAGCAGGACTTCGCCCAGATCGCCGAACGGGTGGGCATCCGGGACTTCTCCGGCCGCTCCTTCAGCGGCTGGCACCGCCACGCCACCCTCGCCTCGGCCGCCCACGCCGTCGCGGTCCTGTCCGGCTCGGCCGAACCGCTCACGGAGGTGGCCCGGGCAACCGCGTGAGCGCCGAGGGCGGCGCAGTGTACGGACGCGGAAGGGGCCTGTCAGGCGCCTCACCGCCCGTTGTGTCAGCTCCGTGGCCGGCCCGGCCGGTGAGCTGACGGACTCTGTTCGGCAGCTGACGGATTGCCAGGGCTTCCTTTGGTGACCCCCGAACCGGCGGCACACGATCGGCGGACCAGTCCGTCCGAGTGCCCGAGGAGTTCACCATGGCCAGCCAGCCGCAGGCCGCAGGCAAGCGGTGGAGCGCGTCCGCCGTCGTCACGGACCCGCCCCGCCCCCGCGCCGCGACCGCGTCCCGGGTCGTGGTGCGCACATCGGGCGGGCTGGTGGCCGGCGAACGCGCCGGCCGCGTCGCCGCCTTCCGCGGCGTGCCCTACGCCCGCCCGCCGCTGGGTGCCCTGCGTTTCGCCTCCCCACGGCCGCCCGAGCCCTGGGACGGTGTGCGCGAGGCCGTGCGCTTCACCGATGTCTCCTTCCAGAGCGTCATTCCCAACCGGCCGGTACCGCCCAGCAGCGAGGACTCGCTGTACGCCAACGTCTGGACACCGGACCCCGGCGGCAGCCGGCCCGTCCTGGTCTACCTTCACGGCGGCGGCTGGCAGGCCGGGGCGGGCAGCCTGCCCGCGTACGACGGAGCCCGGCTCGCGCAGCGCGGCGGCCTGGTCGTCGTCACCTTCAACTACCGGCTCGGTGCTCTCGGGTTCGGCCTGCACGAGGACCTCGCCGACCCGGACACCGGACACTTCGCCAACTGGGGGCTGCAGGACCAAAAGGCGCTGCTGCACTGGGTGCACGCCAACGCCGCCGCCTTCGGCGGGGACCCCGGGAACATCACCGTGTGCGGCACCTCCGCGGGCGGCGCCACGGCCTGGCAGCTCGCGCTGCTTCCCGGCCTGCGCGGCCTGATCCGGCGCATCGTGTCCATCAGCCCCAGCCATGTCACCCCGCCCGCGACCTCCCTGACGCCCGAGGACTCCCGTACTGCGTACCAGGCCGTCGCCCGCCGGCTGGGCACCACCGTCGCCGGACTGCGCGAGGTGCCGGCCGCCGCGCTCGCCGGGGCCTGGGAGGAGATCTTCGCCCCGCGCCCGGAGGACCGGATCGTCGCAAGCGGACGCTGGTACCGCGGCCCGGTCGTCGACGGGCGCACCATGCCCGCGTACGACCACCTGCTGCCGACGCCCGACGTGCCCGTACTGTCGATCCACACCAGCACCGAGGGCTCCTTCTACACCGGCCCCGCCTCCCCGCAGCCCACCCCCGCCCCGCGCGACGACGCCGAGCTGCGGCGGGCCGTGCACGACGTGCTGCGCCTGGGGGAACCGGACGCCGACGGCGCTCTCGCGGACGCCTGCGCCGCCGCCTACCGGGCCGCGGCCCGGGACACCGGACTGCCCGGCGACCCGCGGTCGCTGTGGACCGAGATCTGGGGTGATGCGTTCTTCCGGCACCAGATCGTCCGGTTCGCCGAGCGCCACGCCCGGCACGGCACCACCCCGCTCTACGCGATGGAGTTCGCCCACCCGGCGCTGCCGCCGCACTTCGGCACCCCGCACGAGGCGACCTCACCGTTCCTGTTCGGCACCCACCGGCTGCCGCAGTTCGCCCCGGTCCTCGGCGACGGGCCCGTCGAGCGGCTGCTGTCCGACATCCTCATCGACGCCGTGGCCGCGTTCGCCCGTACGTCCGCTCCGCACACCCCGAACACGCCCGACTGGCCGCCGTTCACACCCGACGCCCCCAGCACCCTCGTCCTCGGCGGACCCGGCATCGCCGAGGTCGCCCACACCCCGAAGCTCGCCCAGCTCGGCTTCTGGGACGCGGTGGGCTGGGCACCCCGCCTCTGACCCGCCGCCCCTCGCACGGCCCTGCCGCGCCGGACCCCTGCTCCGGCCGGCTCCCCACCTTCCACCCGCGCCCGTACCCGTTGGCCGCGGCCGCGTGCCGCGCGCCCGCCGTTTGTGTCTGGAGACATCCGTGGACGATTCCCTGCTCGACATCGAACTGAAGATCGCCCCCCAGCAGCCGGAGTGGGACGACCCGGCCCAGGTGCGCCGCGTCCGGTCGGACCTCGGGAGCCGGCCCGCGCTGGTGCGCGCCGAGGACGTACGCACCCTGCGCCGCCAGCTCGCTCGGGTGGCGGCCGGCGAGGCCCTGGTGGTGCAGGCCGGGGACTGCGCCGAGGACCCCGACGAGTGCACCGCCGGGCACGTCGCCCGCAAGGCGGCCCTGCTCGACCTGCTGGCCGGGGCGCTGCGACTGGTCACCGGCAAGCCCGTGATCCGCGTGGGTCGCATCGCGGGACAGTTCACCAAGCCGCGCTCGCAGTCCACCGAGCACGTCGGCGGCCTCGAACTGCCCGTCTACCGCGGCCACATGGTCAACGACCCCGACCCCACGCCCGAGGGCCGCCGCCCCGACCCGCTGCGTCTGCTGACCGGTTACATGGCGGCCGACGAGACCATGCGTCACCTCGGCTGGTCCCGGTTGTCCGGGCCGGACCGCATCGACCCGGCGGTGTGGACCAGCCACGAGGCGCTGCTGCTCGACTACGAGGTCCCGCTGCTGCGGCACGAGGACGACGGGATGCTGCTGGCCTCGACGCACTGGCCCTGGATCGGTGAGCGCACCCGGCAGCCCGAGGGCGCCCACGTCGCCCTGCTGGCCGGCGTGACCAACCCGGTGTCCTGCAAGGTCGGCCCGCGCACCACCCCCGACGAACTCCTGGAGCTGTGCCGGCGCCTGGACCCGCGGCGCGAGCCGGGACGGCTCACCCTCATCGCGCGCATGGGCGCCGACACGGTCGCCGACGTGCTGCCTCCGCTGGTCGAGGCGGTCCGCGCGGCCGGACACCCGGTGATCTGGCTCACCGACCCGCTGCACGCCAACACCGTCACCACCCCCGGGGGGTTCAAGACCCGCTACGTGGAGGCCGCCGAGCGTGAGGTCGCCGCCTTCCAGCAGGCGGTCGTACGCCACGGCGGCATCGCCGGCGGCCTGCACCTGGAGGCGACACCCGACGCCGTCCTGGAGTGCGTGCCCGACGAGCGGATGGCCGACCAGGTCGGCGACGCCTACGAGAGCTTCTGCGACCCGCGGCTCAACGCCGGCCAGGCCATCTCCGTGGTGTCGGCCTGGCACCTGTGAGCCGCTCCTGACGTGACAGTCCCTGCCCGCACGGCATGTGAAGGAGAAGGCACGACATGCACAGCGCAAGCCAAAGCAAACTGGCCCTGGTCACCGGCGCCGCCGGCGGCATAGGCGCGGCCGTCGCCCGCGTCCTGGGCGAACGGGGCGTCGCGGTGGCCGCCGTCGACCGTGACGCCGCACAGCTCGACGAGGTGATCGGCAAACTGGGCGCGGACGCCTTGCCGGTGGCGCCGTTCGCCGCGGACGTGACCGACAGCGCCGCGGTCGAGAGCGTCGTCGCCGAGATCGAACAGCGCCTCGGCCCCATCGACTACCTCGTCAACGCGGCCGGCGTGCTGCGCCTCGGCGAGGTGAGCACCTTCAGCGACGACGACTGGAACAGCACCTTCGCCGTCAACACCACCGGCGTCTTCCACCTCTCGCGCGCCGTGGTGGGCCGCATGGTGCCACGTGGCCGCGGAGCCGTCGTCACCGTCGCCTCCAACGCGGCCACGACCCCCCGTACCGGGATGGCCGCCTACGCCGCCTCCAAGGCGGCCGCGGAGATGTTCACCAAGAGCCTCGGCCTGGAGGTCGCCCGGCACGGCATCCGCTGCAACATCGTCGCGCCCGGCTCCACCGACACCCCGATGCTCAGCTCGATGTGGCACGACGACTCCGGCCCGCGCGCCACCCTCGCCGGAAACCTCGAGGCGTTCCGGGTCGGCATCCCCCTCGGCAAGCTCGCGGCGCCCGCCGACGTCGCGCACGCCGTCGCCTTCCTGCTGTCCGACCAGGCGTCCCACATCACGCTGCACACCCTGACCGTCGACGGCGGCGCCGCACTGGGCGCATAACGCTCCGAGGCGCCGTCGCGGCCGGCCGCGCCCACGCGCCGAGCCGCACACGGACACAGCCCCGCGCCCCTTCGGGGCGCGCTTCCCGCACCGTCGAGAAAGGACTTCGAGTCCGTCATGGCCGGTCTCCCGCCCCTTGAGTCGTATCCCTTGCCGACCCCGTCCGAGCTGCCGGCGAACACCGCCCCCTGGACCCCCGACCCCGACCGCGCGGTGCTGCTCGTCCACGACATGCAGCGCTACTTCCTCAAGCCGTTCCCCGAGCCGCTGCGCGGTCAACTCGTGCAGAACGCGACCCACTTGCGTGAGCGCTGCGCCGATCTCGCGATCCCCGTCGCCTACACGGCCCAGCCCGGCGGCATGAGTGCCCACCAGCGGGGTCTGCTCAAGGACTTCTGGGGCCCGGGTATGCGTCCGGCGCCCGCGGACCGCGCCGTGGTCGACGCGCTCGCCCCCCGCGAGGGGGACTGGTTGATCACCAAGTGGCGCTACAGCGCCTTCCACCACACCGACCTGCTCACCCGGATGCGTTTCCACCAGCGCGACCAGCTCATCGTCTGCGGGGTCTACGCCCACGTCGGCGTGCTGATCACCGCCGTGGAGGCGTTCAGCCACGACATCGAGACGTTCCTGGTCGCCGACGCCGTCGCCGACTTCGACGAGAGCCACCACCGGATGGCCGTCGAGTACGCGGCCGCGCGCTGCGCGGTCGTCACCACCGCCAAGGAGGTCTTCGCATGACCGGCACCCGCGCCGGACGCCCCCACAAGGGCGGTCTGCTCGACGAGATACTCGGCCCCACGCCGCCGCCGTTCGCCCTGCTGCACCGCCCCGAGGCCACCGGCCCCGGTGTGCTCGACGTCATCGTGGGCGAGGTGTCGCACCCCGCGACCCTGGCCGGCCTCCCGCTGCCCGAGCCGTCCGGGGCGACCGGCGCCCCCCGGCACGAGGTGCTCGCCCTCGTCCCCTACCGGCAGATCGCCGAGCGGGGCTTTTCCCGCCACGACGACGGCACCCCCCTGGTGGCGCTGAGTGTCACCCGGCAGGAGACCGCACCGCTGGCCGCCGTACTGCAAAGGCTGCCCGACGAACCCATCCGCACCACCGGAGCCCGCTTCGACGTCGACGACGACGCCTACGCCGACACCGTCCGCCGGATCATCGCCGACGAGATCGGCACCGGCGAGGGCGCGAACTTCGTCATCAAGCGGACCTTCACCGTCGACATCTCCGACTACACCCCGCGCAGCGCCCTGACCTTCTTCAAACGGCTCCTGGAGCGTGAGAAGGGCGCGTACTGGACGTTCGTCGTGCACACCGGCGAGCGCACCCTGGTCGGCGCCACACCCGAGCGGCACATCAGTGTGCACGGCGGCACCGCGGTGATGAACCCGATCTCCGGCACCTACCGCTACCCGGCCTCCGGCCCCACCCTGCCGGAGGTGATGGACTTCCTCGCCGACCGCAAGGAGGCCGACGAGCTGTACATGGTCGTCGACGAGGAACTGAAGATGATGGCCCGGATCTGCCCCGGTGGCGGCCGGGTGACGGGCCCCTTCCTCAAGGAGATGGCCCGGCTCGCGCACACCGAGTACTTCATCGAGGGACAGACCGCCAGCGACCCGCGCGAGGTGCTGCGCGAGACGCTGTTCGCGCCGACGGTCACCGGCTCGCCGCTGGAGAGCGCCTGCCGGGTCATCGGCCGCTACGAGCAGGAGGGCCGCGGCTACTACAGCGGCGTCGTCGCCCTGATGGGCCGTGACGCCGAGGGCCGCTCGGCCCTGGACTCCGCGATCTGCATCCGCACCGCCGACATCGACGGGGCCGGAACCGTGCGCATCGGCGTCGGGGCCACCCTGGTGCGCCACTCCGACCCGCTGTCCGAGGTGGCCGAGACCCGCGCCAAGGCCGCCGGGCTGCTCGCCGCCCTGGAGGGGGAGGGCTCGGCCCGGTTCGCGGCCCACCCCGAGGTGCGCCGGGCGCTGGAGAGACGCAACGAGACCATCGCCGGGTTCTGGCTTGCCGACGGTGCGCGGCCCCTCGGACGGACGCTGCCGCCGCCGGGCCGCTCGGCCCTGGTGGTGGACGCCGAGGACACCTTCACCTCGATGATCGGGCACCAACTGCACTCCCTCGGCCTGGAGGTGACGGTCAAACGGTTCGACGAGCCCTATCGCCTCGCCGGCCACGACCTGGTGGTGATGGGTCCCGGCCCCGGCGACCCGCGCGACCTGTCCCACCCCAAGATCGCCCACCTGGACGCCACGATCGCGCGGCTGCTCGAGGAGCAGCGGCCGTTCCTGGCGATCTGCCTCAGCCACCAGGTGCTCAGCCGCCGTCTCGGCCTCGACCTGGCGCGCCGGGCCGTGCCCAACCAGGGCGCCCAGCGGGACATCGACCTGTTCGGGCGCCGCGAACGCGTCGGCTTCTACAACACGTTCGCGGCCGTGAGCGCCGAGGACAAGACGGAGGCGCACGGAGCCGGCGTCGTCGAGATCGCCCGCGATCCCGACAGCCAGGAGGTCCACGCGCTGCGCGGCACGCACTTCGCGTCGATGCAGTTCCACCCCGAGTCCGTGCTCACCCAGAACGGGGTCGCCATCACCGGCGACCTGGTGCGCGGCCTGCTGACCGGCACTCCGCTGGCACCGGCCGCGTGACACCCCGGGCGGCCGGCCCGGCACCCCTCCGGCCGGGCCGGCCGCCATCTGACGTACTCCCCGGCGACCTGACGGGTTCGGCCTCCGGCCTTTGCCCGGGGCCGAGCGGCCTCGGGAGCATCTGCCTGCACGGGGAGGCCCGAACTCTCATGGAAGGGTCACACAATGATCACCACGGGTACGGCCCGGTCCGGCCGGAGGAGTGCAGGTATCGCGATCCTGGGGACGGGATCCTGCCTGCCCTCCCACGTGGTCGGCAACGACGAGGTGGCGGCCGCCGCCGGCGTCACCGACGAGTGGATCCGGCTCAAGACCGGGATACGCAGCAGGCGCCGGGCCAAACCGGACGAGGCCACCTCGGACCTGGCGATCGCCGCGGGCCGGGCCGCGATGGAGGCCGCCGGCATCGGTGCCGCGGACCTCTCGCTGATCGTCGTCGCGACGTCGACGCCCGACCAGCCGCAGCCGCCCACCGCCAGCATCGTCGCCGACGGCCTCGGCGCGGGCCACGGCACCGCCGCCTTCGACGTCAACGCCGTCTGCAGCGGCTTCGTGTTCGCGCTGAACGCCGCCCAGCACGTCCTCGCGGGCTCCGACTCGCCGTACGCGCTGGTCATCGGCGCGGACGTCTACTCCCGCATCCTCGACCCCGCCGACCGGCGCACCGCCATCCTCTTCGGCGACGGCGCCGGAGCGGTGGTGCTCGGCCCGGCCCGGCCCGGGCGCGGTCTGCTCGCCGGACGGCTGGCCGGATTCGGCGCCGAACGCGACCTGATCGAGGTGCCGGCCGGCGGCAGCCGCCTGCCCGCCAGCGCCGAGACCCTCGCCGAGGGCCGGCACTACTTCACCATGAACGGGCGCGGGGTGCGCGACTTCGTCAACACCACGGTCGCCCCGGCCATCACCGCCTTCGTCGAGGAGGCGGGCTTCACCGCGGGCGCCGTCGACCACTTCGTGCCGCACCAGGCCAACGGGCGGATGCTCCAGGACCTTTCGGACACGCTCGGCCTCCCGGCCGGCCGCACCCGCGTCACCTACGAGGACTTCGGCAACACCGGAGCCGCCTCGGTCCCCGTCACCCTGGACCGGGCGGCCCGCTCGGGGCAGCTCGCCGACGGGGACCTCCTGCTTCTGGCCGGCTTCGGCGGCGGCATGGCGATGGGCCTGTCGCTGCTGCGCTGGCAGCGCACCCAACCCTCACCCAGCACCACCTACGCCTAAGGAGACGGCGATGTCGAACGGCATCATGGACGACTACCTGCGCCGGATCGGAGCGACCCGGCCCGAGCGCGCGGACCTCGAAGGACTCCGCCACCTGATGGAGCGTCACCTTCTGTCGGTCCCCTTCGAGAACCTCGGCTACCACCTCGACGAGGACATCTTCATGGACGAACGCGCCCTGGAGAAGATCGTCCGCCACAACCGCGGCGGCGGCTGCTACGAGGTCAACCCCGCCCTCTCGTTCCTGCTGACCTCACTCGGCTACGAGGTCGACATCCTGCCGGGCTGGGTGCACCGCCCCGGCGGGGTCCTCGGCCCCTTCCTCGGCCACCTGGCGCTGCGCGTCAAGGCCGACGGCGAGGACTGGCTGGTCGACGTCGGCTTCGGCCGCAACAGCCGCTTCCCGCTGAACCTGGCCTCGCGCGAGGTGCAGCACGACCCGCACGGCGACTACCAGCTGCACGACGTGGGCGACGGCGTCGTCGACGTCTACCTCGGCGGCAAGCCCCTGTACCGGGTCGCCGACCGGCCGGTGACCATCGCCGACTTCGCCCCCACGCTGTGGTGGTACCGCACCTCGCCCGACTCGTCGTTCCTGCAGGGCCTGTTCTGCTCCATCCGCACCCCCGACGGCCTGGTCACCCTCAAGGCCAACCAGCAGGTCAGCATGGTCGCCGGCGAGGAGCGCTCCAAGCGCGCGCTGGGAAGCGAGGCGGAGGCCCTCGAGGCGTACAAGGAGTACTTCGGCATCAGCCTGGACCGGCTGCCCGACGAGCCCACCGGGGGCGTCACCGCCGGCGTGCGGACGGAATGAGCGCGATGAGGGAGGACCTCACCGGCGCGCCCGACATGGACGTGCTCGTGGTCGGTGCCGGGCCCACCGGCCTGCTGACCGCCGTCGAACTGATGCGCCGTGGCATACGGGTACGTGTCATCGACCGCGCCCAGGCGCCGTCGACCACCCCCAAGGCGCTGTCCGTGTGGCCCCGCGCCCTCGACATCCTCCAGGACGCGGGGCTCGCCGACGGCATCATGCGCGAGTCCGTGGCCGTCAGCCGGCTCAGCTACTTCTCCGAACGCAAGCCGCTCGCCTCCTTCGCCCTGACCAAGGACACCGCCTGCCGGGTACTGCCGCAGCACGTGACCGAGCGTCTGCTCGCCGAACGGCTCGCCGAGCTCGGCGGCAAGGTGGAGCGCGGGGTGCGGCTGCTGGCCCTGGAGGGCGTGGACTTCTCCGGCGACCTCGGCGCGAGCGACGGCGTCACCGCCGTCGTGGAGCTGCCCGACGGGAGCGTCGACCGCATCCGGGCGCCCTTCGTGGTCGGCGCCGACGGCGCCGGCAGCGCGGTGCGCGGCCAGCTCGGCATCGGTTTCCAGGGCAGCACCTACGAGATGGCCTTCGCACTGGTCGACGCACGGCTCGAGGGCGAACTCCCGCCGGACGAGTGCCTGTTCTACCAGGCACCCAGCGGCGCCCTGGTCGTCGTGCCGATGCCCGGCGGCGTCCACCGCTTCCTGTCCGTCATGCCGCAGGGCCGGCGCGAGGTCTCCCTGGAGATGATGCAGGAGATCCTCGACGAGCGCGGGCCGCGCGGGGTACGGCTGACCGAGGCGGTGTGGCAGGCGGTCTTCCGCGTGCACGCCCGGCACGCCTCCGACTTCAGCGTCGGGCGCGTCTTCCTCGCCGGCGACGCCGCGCACGTGCACAGCCCGGCCGGCGGCCAGGGCATGAACAACGGCCTGCAGGACGCCCAGAACCTGGGCTGGAAGCTGGCCGCCGTCATCCGGGGGGAGTCGCCGGCCTCGCTGCTCGCCACTTACGGCACCGAGCGCTCGGAGGCCACCCGCCAGATCGTGCGCGACACCGACCTGCAGACCCGTGCCTGGGTGGCGAACAGCAGGGCCAAGGTGTTCGCCCGGGACGCCGCCTTCAAGCTGCTCGACCGCACCGGCGTCGTGTCGCGGTTCTACACCCCGGTGATGGCCGGGCGGCGCCTGGCCTACCCGCCGGTGCGCGACACCCAGCGCCCCTCGGGGTTCGCCGGCTGCCGGGTCCGGGGCCGGATACCGGGCGGCCTGAAGGACGGCGCCGTCTTCCCGCGGCGGCATGCCCTCGCGTACGGCATCAGCGGGCCGGACGCCGACCCGCACGCCTGGACCCTGGTCCTGGCGCCGCGGTCGGACGCCTGGCGCACCGAGGCCGGGCACGTCGCGGCCCGTCACGGCGAGGCGGTGCGCACGGTGGTGCTGCGGCGCCGCGAGAGCGCCTTCGCCACCGGCTGCCGCAGCGCCGGGTACTGGCTGGTGCGGCCGGACGGGCACGTCGCGGCACACGGCCACGAGGCCGATCTCGGCCGTCTGGAAGCCGAACTGAAACAGGCTCTGAACTGCTGGAACGGGCACACCCGAGGCGACTTGACATTAAAGGAAGCGGGCCCTTCTGGCGGACATCGAGGATGCGTAATGTCCAGGACATGAAGCTGCGAGAGGGCGTGGAATGGGCGGTGCACTGCTGCATCAACCTGTCCTGGATCTCCCCGGACAGGGCGGTGCCGGCAGCCAGGCTGGCCGAGTTCCACGACCTGCCCACGGCTTACCTCAACAAGCAGATGAACGCGCTGGGACGAGCCGGCATCGTCTCGTCCCGCTCCGGCCCTCGCGGCGGCTTCCGTCTCGGCCGTGAACCGGAGGAGATCACCCTGATGGACGTGGCGGCCGCCATAGACGGTTCGGCACGGGCCTTCCTGTGCACGGGCATTCGCCACCAGGGCCCGGCCGGACGCATCGCCGGCCCGGCCGATCACCGCACCCCCTGCACCGTGGCACAGGCCTTCTCCCGTGCGGAACTGGCCTGGCGGCGCAGGCTGGCGGACCAGACGATCGCCGATCTGGCGGACGTGGTCCGGCGGGCGAACCCCGCCGCACCAGGCCACGTACGCCACTGGTTCGACCGGACCTGAGCCGAAGCCAAGAGCGCACCCCCTGTACGCGTCGCATCCGTTCCCCCGGCGGAGGCGCCCCGCGCGCCTCTCGAATTTCCGACCCCGTAGTGAAAGGCACAGTCATGCCGTCTTCGGCCACAGGCGCCGCCACAGAGGCACCGCGCCGGCGCCCTGGACTCCTCCTGGCGCTGCTGGCGTTCGCCCAGCTGATCATCTCCATCGACTACAACATCGTCTACGTCGCACTCCCCGAGATCGGCGACGGACTCGGGTTCTCCGCCCAGACCCTGCAGTGGGTGATCAGCGCCTACGCCGTCGCGTTCGGCGGGTTCCTGCTGCTCGGCGGCCGGGCCTGCGACCTGTGGGGGCCACGCCGCATCTTTGTCCTCGGCCTGTCCCTGTACGGGGTGTCCTCGCTGCTCGGCGGCCTGGCCACCGACCCCGGGGTACTGATCGCGGCCCGCGCCGTGCAGGGCATCGGCGGCGCCTTCCTCTTCCCGGCCACGCTGACCCTGGTCTCCACCAAGTTCGCCGAGGGCAAGGAGCGCAACCGCGCCTTCGCCGTGTGGGGCACCGCCGGCGGTTCCGGAATGATCCTCGGTTCGCTGCTCGGCGGCGTCCTCACCGAGGCGTTCGGCTGGGAGTCCGTCTTCTTCGTCAACGTCCCGCTCGCCGTCCTCGCGATCCTGTTCGCCTTCCCGCTGATCGCCCCCGACGCCCTGAGCGGCAGCCGCCGTTCCTTCGACCTGGCCGGTGCGCTGACCTCCACCGTCGGCACCACCTCCGTCGTCTTCGGCCTGGTCCAGGGCCCGGAGTCGGGCTGGGGCTCGGGCCTGATCATCGGCGCCTTCGCCCTCGGCGTGGCGCTGCTGGCCGCCTTCCTCGTCATCGAGAAGCGCAGCAGTGACCCGCTGATGCCGCTGCGCCTGTTCCGCAACCGCAACCTGAGCACCGGCGCCGCGGTCACCTTCTTCTACATGGCGACCTTCGGCACCCTGCTGTACTTCCTGACCGTCTACTTCCAGGGCGTGCACGGCTACAGCGCGCTGGAGACGGGCCTGGCCTTCCTCGTCCCGATGGTCGCCATCTCCATCGGCGCCCAGACGGCGGGCCGCCTGGCCACGAAACACGGTCTGCGCGCCGTCATGATCGCCAGCCTGCTGGTGGGCCTCGTCGGCACCGTCATCGTGGGCCTGACCCTGGCCACCGACGGCTCCTACGTCGCGCTGATCCCCGGCATGGTCGTCATGGGCCTCGGCCAGGGCGCCGGCTACACCCTGATGTTCGGCGCCGCCACGCTCGGCGTGGACCCGATGGAGCAGGGCATCGCCTCCGGCTGGGCCTCCACCACACAGCAGGTCGGCGGTGCGGTCGGTCTCGCCCTCCTGGTCGCCATCGCCAACTCCGGCCTCGACGGCCTGCAGGGCGAGGCGCTGCGCGCCGCCACCGCCGACGGCCTGCGCACCGCCGTGCTCATCGCCGCGGCCGGTATCGCGCTGACCGCGCTGGTCGCCCTCGGCCTGCAGAAGCCGAACAAGCAGCGGGCCGTCGCCCAGGGCGGGGCCGCGGCCACCGCCTCCGACGAGCCGCAGACCGCCCAGGTCTGATCCGCTCTCCGGCGCGCCCGCCCGGGCGCTCCGGACGCCGGGCCCTCGCACCGCTCATTCCCCCGCGGGTGCGGGGGTTCGGCATGTCATGTCCCTTTCCAGGCAAGTGCCCGTCACTGAACGGGACTTGACGGATGGCCGGGCCGCCGGTTGCCGCAGCACAAGGACCCTGACGAAGGTCGGTGTATGTCAAAATCATCGGTTGCCGAGGCCCCGCCCTCGGCGGCGCCGCGGACCGCACCGTTCGCCGCGACCGTCGCGACCGTGTCCGTCATGGGCGTGCTCGTGGTCGGCCAGATGTACGTCACCATCCCGCTCATGCCCGAACTCGCCGACGCCTGGCACGTGCCGGCCGGGTCGGCGGCTGCCTCGACCACCGCGTTCGCCTTCGCCCACGCGGTGGGCTCGCTGCTGAGCGGCCCGCTGTCCACCCGCTTCGGGCGGCGCACCGTCATGGTGGCCAACGTCCTCGCCATGGCCGTCGTCACCGTCCTGCTGCCGCTGGCGGCCTCCCTGACCGCCGGAGTCGGCCTGCGCGCCCTGCAGGGCCTGTTCGCCGGCTCGTTCATCCCCATGTCGTACGCCTATCTGCAGGCCCGCATCGCCCCGCACCGCGTCTCCACGGCCCTGACCATCGTCTCCGCCTGCATGGGGGCCACGGTGGTGCTCGGCCAGGTCGAGGCGCAGCTGGTGACGGCGTGGCTCGGCTGGGTGTGGGTGTTCTGGGGGACCGTGCCGCTGCTGCTCGTGGGGGCGGCCCTCTCCTGGCGGGTCCTGCTGCCCGAAGGGCGGCTGAGCGCGGGCGGACCCTCGGGCCTGAGGGCCGCGCTGGGCGCCCGGATGGTCCCGCTGTACCTGGTCATCCTGGTCGGCGCGGGCAGCCTCACCGCCGTCTACACCGGAGTCCAGCTGTACGGGCCCGCCGACGTGGCGGGCGGCGGCGCGCCGCTGCTCGCGCTGCGCGCCAGCGCCCTGCCGGCACTGCTGGGCGCCGTCCTGCTCGCCCCCGCGCTGAGCCGCCTGCCCGCCTCCCGCCGCGCCGTCGGCGCGCTCGTGGTGACCGCCGGCGCGATGCTGGCCGC
The DNA here is from genome assembly GCF_040645305.1 of Streptomyces sp. NPDC046831. Classification (NCBI taxonomy): domain Bacteria; kingdom Bacillati; phylum Actinomycetota; class Actinomycetes; order Kitasatosporales; family Streptomycetaceae; genus Streptomyces; species Streptomyces sp. NPDC046831. Next base: position 290,486 of record NZ_JBEYXZ010000001.1, read on the forward strand.
CGCCCTCGGCGCGGACGACGCCGTCGCCCTCGGGGCCGCCCTGTTCGTGTTCATGGCGGGATTCTCCACGCTCGGCCCCGCGCTCATCCAGTCGGTCGGCGCCCGGGCCGGGGCGGCGGCCCAGACCACGGCGATCGCCCTGTACGGCTTCACGCTCAACGTGGGAGCCGGGGCGGGCGCCCAACTCGCCGCGTCCTTCGACCGGCTCACCCCGCTGGCACTGTTCCTGGCCCTGGCTCTGACGGTCGCCACCGGCGGAGTCCTGCGCCGCCGCCGTGCACTTGTTCCTTGACACTGCTGGTCACGTCCGGCGCAACGGGGTGTGTCATCCACCGTGACCACGGACGGCTCCGGCCACGACTCGGGCCTGGCCGGGCTGAACTCCTTGCCGTGCCTGGGCGGCCGGCCGCCCTTGGGACCGTAGACGCGAGGCGGCTTCGCCAGCCGCAGAACGCGGTCCGGCGGCGTCCGGCGCGCGCGGGGAACCCCCATCGAGGGCGGCTCCGGGCGCCTTGCGATCGCACGCCCGCCCATGCGGCTGCCGGGCCCGCCCTCCGGGCGGACGACCGGGGGTTTGTCCACCGGCCCACGACCTGACGCACTCGCGGGCCCTTCGTTGCCGCGCCCCCGCCCGGCGGACCACGATGCGGACAGCGCCGCACACTCCACCGCCCACGTACTCATGACCCCCGTACGCCCAGGGAGCGCCCGACCATGACCAACGTCGCCGTCATCTACTACTCGTCCACCGGCTCGACCCACCGGCTCGCCCAGGCCGCCGCGGACGCCGCGGCCGCGGAGGGCGCCGAGGTGCGGCTGCGCCGGGTGCCCGAGCTCGCCGCCACCGGACGGCCCGGCTCCGAGGAGCACGCCGCCGCAGTGGCGGACATACCCGAGGCGACGCTGGACGACCTGGAGTGGGCCGACGCCGTCCTGCTCGGCTCGCCCGTCCACTTCGGGCTGGCCGCTCCGCAGTTGATGCAGTTCATCAACACGACCTCGTCGCTGTCGATCCACGGCAAGCTGCTCAACAAGGCCGTCTCCGCCTTCGCCTCCGGTTCCGCCGAGCACGGCGGCCAGGTGACGACGATCCTCGCGCTGCACAACGCGATCTGCCACTGGGGTTCGGTCATCGTCGCCACCGGCTCCGCCGACCCGGTGCTCTACGAGAAGAACAACGGCAACCCGTACGGCGCGAGCACCGTGGCCGGCAACCGCATCGGCTTCATCCACGACGAGAACGTCGGCGCCATCGCCTACCAGACCCGCCGCACCGTCCAGGTCGCCGCGGCCCTGAAGGCCGCCGTGCCCGCCCCGGCCGCCGCCTGATCGCGGGGAGGAGACATCATGGCAGTCAGCGACCCGGCCCTGTTGCCCTCGACCTTCGTCGAGGCCTTCAACGCCAAGGATCTCGGCGCCATCGACCGGCTCTTCGAACCGGAGGCGGTGCGGGTGCTGAAGCCCGGCGTGGTGGTCACCGGCGACGGCCGCCGCCAGGCGACCAGCAGCTTCCTGGCCCTGGGCGTCCCGATCGAGATCAGCCTCCGGCACACCTACGTCTACGACGACACGGCCCTGCTGATCGGCGACTTCGTCATCGACGGCACCAAGCCCGACGGCGAGCACGTGCACATCGAGGGCACGGCCACCGACGTGGCCCGCCGCGGTTCCGACGGGCTGTGGCGCTACATCATCGACAACCCGCCGGGCGTCGAGACGGGCGGGGAGTGAACCGCCGCCGCCTCGCCGACCCCGGACCCACGTGCCGAACGGCCGGAAAACAGGTTGCCCGCCCGGAAGAGGGAGGCACTTGACGGACTAATGAATCCAAGTGGCCGTCCGGCGCGGCCCGCGACACCATGGAGTACGCACCCAGCAGCCGGAAACGGCGCGAGCACCCAACCCAGATGAGGGAGCAGTACGGCCATGACCAATGTCGCCATCGTTTACTACTCGGCCACCGGAAACATCCACAAGCTGGCTGTCGCCGCCGCCGAGGCGGCGGAGAAGGCAGGGGCCGAGGTACGGCTGCGCAGGGTCGCGGAGATCACCGACGAACCGCTCGCACCCAACTACAAGGAATGGACCGAGGCCAACAACGAGCACGCGGCCACCGCCCGTGACGTGCCGGTGGCCGCCATCGACGACCTGGACTGGGCCGACGCCGTCATCTGGGGCACCCCGGGCCGCTACGGTCTGCCGGCCGGCCCGCTCAAGCACTTCATCGACCAGACCTTCGAACTGCACGCCCGGCGCGGCCTGATGAACAAGGCGATGTCCGCCTTCACCTCGACGGGCACCCCGCACGGCGGCCAGGAGTCCACGATCCTGTCCCTGAGCAACGTCTTCTACCACTGGGGGGCCGTCATCGTGCCGCCCGGCGTCACCGACGACATCCTGCTCACGCCGAGCAACGGCAACCCGTACGGCGTCAGTGCCACCTCGGGCCTGCAGGCCATCCCCGGCCACCTCGCGCAGAACGTCACCGACGACAACCTCGCCGCCGTCGGCTACCAGACCGTGCGCACCCTGCGAGTGGCCGAGGCACTCAAGCAGGGACTGAAGAAGGACTGACGCCGACGCCTCTGATGTCCGCACGACAACCCGGGCCGCGCATTCGCGTGGCCCGGGTCTTTCTTTTGTCGAAGAGATGACGCATTAACCGGCTCTTTCTTACCGGTGACGGCTTCATATGGGATTTTTTTAAGGGGAGTTCCCATTTCGTGTGTCGGTTCTCAGAGGAAGAGTCCTGATGTTCAAGGTGCCGAAGAGCAAGAAGTTCCTCTACCTCGGGGTCGTCTCCGAACGTGCGGCCGAGAAGTACGGCGACACCCCGATCACGCTCGACCATGACATGGAGGCCTTCCCCGAGGTGGGCCGGAACCTGACCGTCGCCGAGTTCGCCGGCCTCGTGGCCGACACCGCCGACCGGCTGTGGGCCGCGGGCGTGCGGCCCAGCGAGCATGTGGCCGTGCACAAGACGTCGAGCTTCGACATCACGGTGCTGGCCTGCGGCGTGGCCCGGATCGGCGCGGTGCCGGTGATGCTCTCCCCGCACCTGGACGGGGAGTCGATCGGCAAGCTGCTCCAGCGGCTCGAGCGTCCCACCCTGCTCACCGACGAGGCGAAGCTGACCGGTTCGCTGGCCGGCCTGCCACTGCGCGAGCTGACCGTGCGGACCGTCACCGCGACCGGCTCCCACCCGGACGCCGTCTGCCTGGCGGACCTCGCGGGCGCGCCGCAGCGCCGTCCGGTACTGCTCGACCCCGACCAGCCGGCCCTGATGACGCACACCTCCGGGACCACCGGCATCCCCAAGCTGGTGGTGCACTCGGCGCGTTCGCTGGGCGCCCGCGGCAACTGGCAGGACAAGGTCGTCTCCTTCATCCGCAAGCGGGAGACGGTCGCCATGCACGTGTCGTACGTGCACTCGCGGATGTACCTGGGCCTGGCCGTGCTGCAGATGCGCGGCATGCCGATGGTCTTCATGAGCGACGGCAGCCCGAAGCACGTCGCCGACATGCTGGTCCGCCACCGCCCCGGTGTCCTGGAGACCCACCCCAACTCGTTCCTGGAGTGGGAGGAGATGCTCGAGGACCCGCGCCGGCCGATCTCCAACGTCAAGTACTTCAACAGCACCTTCGACGCCATCCACCCGAGCACGATGCACAAGTTCCTGCACGCCACGGACCGCCGCAGCCCGGTGTTCCTCCAGGTGTACGGGCAGAGCGAGTGCGGTCCGCTGGCCGCCCGCACCTACCGGCGCCGCAACGCCCTGAAGGCCGACGGCCGCTGCCAGGGCTATCCCACGCCCGGCATGACCAAGTACCGGCTGGTCTCCCGGGGCGGCGCCGAGCCGTCGAAGGAGAACCCCGGCTACATCGACGTCTCCACGGCGGGCCGCGCGCTGACGTACTACGGCGAGCAGGAGCGCTTCGACAAGCAGGTCATCGGCGAGTGGTGGCGCGGCGGCGACGTCGGCTACCGCACCAAGTGGGGCTGCCTGCACCTGCTCGACCGGGAGGTCGACGTGATCCCGGGCATCGACTCCACCCTGGAGATCGAGGACGCGGTGCTGCACGAGCTGGAGGAGCTGACCGAGCTGGTCATCGTGCCCGGGCCGGACAAGCGGCCGGTGCCGGTGGTGTGCACCCGCGGCGACAAGCCGCTCGACCTGGAGCGCTGGCAGGCCGCCGTCGCCGACCAGCCCGCTCTGTGCCCGCCCGTCCAGCGCCGGCTGTCCGACCTGCCGCGCACGGCCACCGCGAAGATCCGGCGGCTGGAGCTGGCCCGGCAACTGGCCGAGACGCTCGCGCCGGCACAGGCGGCCGACGAGCCGCAGAGGACCACCCCGGAACGGACCGGGGCCGCCGCCCGCTGAACCGCTTCGGCGGGGCAGGCCGACCGAGCGAAGGGAGAGTTACGGGTGACAGCGCATCAGACGCCCGTGGGGTGGGCGCAGGACACCGGGCGCGGTCCGGCACCCCCGGACCCGGGCTTCCTGGAGGTCTGGGCGAGGTCCGCCCCGATCCGCCTGGCCGGCTACGAGGACGACCTCGCCGAACCCCACATCCTGCAGGGCGTCGACTGATCCCCTGACGGTCCACCGACTGCCGGGCCCGCCGCACGAGCGCGGGCCCGGCAGCGGTGCGTTCCCATCGCATTCTTCGATACGGCTTGGAAACCTGCATGCGGGTTTGTTCTTCTGTTGGTGGAGGAATGACCGCCGTGAAAGGGCTGACATGTCGAGTGACCGCATCCGCGTGGCCGTGATCCTGTCGAGCGTACGCAAGGGCCGCTTCGGCCCCACGATCGCGAACTGGTTCGTCGGCACCGCCGACCAGCGCGAGGACATCGAGGTCGATCTGGTGGACCTGGCGGACTTCCCGCTGCCCACCGCCATGACCGACGAGCCGACGCCCGAGCTCGCCGAACTGCTCGGCGCGTTCTCGGCACGGCTGTCCGCGGCGGACGGCTTCGTCGTGGTGACGCCCGAGTACAACCACAGCTTCCCGGCCGCGCTGAAGGCCGCCGTGGACTGGACCCAGAACGAGTGGCACGCCAAGCCGGTCGGCTTCGTCGGCTACGGCGGCCTCGCCGGCGGTCTGCGCGCCGTCCAGCAACTGAAGCACATCTTCACCGAGCTGCACGCCGTTCCCGTCCGCGACGCCGTCAGCTTCCACGGCCCCTGGGCGCAGTTCGACGCCGAGGGCACCCTGACCGAGCCGGCGGACGCGGAGGCGGCCGCCAAGGTCCTCTGGGACAAGCTGAGCTGGTGGGCGCTGGCCACCAAGGAGGCCAAGGCCCGCCGCCCCTACGACAACTGACGCCCCACCGGGCCGCACCCACCACCCCCGGGCCGCGGCCGGGTCATGACCTCCCAGCGGCCGTCCCCGGCGCCCCACCCCCGGCGCCGGCCAGGACGGCACCGCACCACCACCCAGGACCGCGGGTCCGCGCCCACCCCCCTGACGCGGCCCCGCGAGAAAGACCCTGCCGAGCATCCGGTCTCCTTCCGTTCTCGGCAGGGTCTGGGGCGTGTGTGCCGGCGCACCGAACGAGGGGGTGGGCGCCGGCCCACCGAAGCAGCGGGGTCCGGCAGCCAAGGGACAGGCCGCCGGACCCCGCAACTCCTCACCCCCGGCGCACCACCACGGAGCCACGGGCCACCGCCGCCCGGAGTGGCAACGGCTTTCGGTGACCCCGGGTTGCGCCACGGGCCTGCGGCGCCCAGGAGGAGCTGGGCCCGCCGGGTCGACGACCAGCTTGTGACCCCGCGTCGCATGGCCGGGGCGCGCTGCCCGGAAGGCACGGGGCGCCCCGGCCGGTGACCAGTGGCGGTGAGGGCGGGTCGCATCACGGGGCTGCGGCGCCCAGGAGACGTTGGGCGCCGGGTCGGCGACGAGCATGATGAACCCGGGGCGCAGCGTCCGAGCGGCGTCGGGCGTGGCAGGGACCAGCCCGGTGAGTCGGGGCCGGGGCGTGGTGGTCAGGCAGTGGCTGTGGGTGTGGACAGCAGCTCGTCGGGGGAAGCGGTCAGTCGGCGGCCGGTCAGGGCGCGTAGCAGTGGGTACGCGCCGGTGTCGCCGGCCAGGACGCCTCCGAGGACCGTGCGGCCGTCCGGGGCCAGGACCACCTTCGCGTAGGTGCCGGCGCGCCGGTCGTCCCGTACGTACTCGATCGCCCCCTGCGAGCGCGCGTGCGCGTCGCCGAAGCCGGCCACCTCCACGCCGAGAAGCTTGAGCTTGGCGGAGGCGTCCGCCCCGGCGAACGCGTCGCCCGGCACGCCGAGCAGCTGCCGCGCCACGGTCTCCGCCATCCGGAAGCCGGGTGCCGCCAGCCCGTGGCAGCGGCCCGCGACGGCCGCGCACTCGCCGATCGCCCAGATGCGGTCGTCCGCGGTCCGGCACCACTCGTCCACCAGGAAGCCGCCGCGCTCACCACGTTCGAGCCCCAGCCCGGCGGCGAGTTCGTCGCGCGGCCGCACCCCGGCGGCGAAGACGACGAGCGCGGCGTCCAGCACCGTGCCGTCGGCCAGTTCGACCCGCTCCGCGCGGCCGTCCGCGCCCGCGCCGACCGCGTGCAGCGCGGCGGAGCAGTGCACACCCACCCCCAGCCGCTCGATCGCCCCGGCCAGCACCCGCCCGCCGCCCTCGTCGATCTGCTGGGCCATCAGCCACGGCGCCATCTCCACCACATGGGGCCGCATGCCCAGCAGCCGCAGACCGTTCGCCGCCTCCAGGCCGAGCAGCCCGCCCCCGACCACCACCGCGTCCCGGCCCGGCACGGCGGCCGCGCGGATCGCCGCGACGTCCTCCACCGTCCGGTACACGAAGCACCCCGGCAGATCGTGTCCGGGCACGGGCGGCACGAACGGCCGCGACCCGGTGGCCAGCACCAGCGCGCCGTACCCGAACTCGGTGCCGTCGCCGCAGGTCACCGTCCTCGCCCGGCGGTCGACACCGGTCACCGTGGTGCCCAGGCGCAGCACGAGGCGGCGGTCGCCGAGGACATCGGGCCCGGCGAGGGCGAGGTCGCCGGGTGTGGCGCCGTCGAGCAGGGAGGACAGCGCCACCCGGTCGTAGGCGGCCCGCGGCTCCTCGCCGAGCACGACGACGCGCCACCGCCCCTCAGCATCGCCGGCGAGCATCTCCTCGACCAGCCGGTGACCCGCCATGCCGTGGCCGGCCACGACCAAGGTACGCCTCGTCACGGCGCCGCTCCTTCCGCGGTGGTGTCGTCGCCGGCGCCGGCGAGCGCCGTGCACAGCTCCCGTACGACCGAGGTGCAACTGCCGCACCCCGTCGTCGCCCGGGTCGCCCGGGCCAGCGCCGCGCTGTCGTGCGCGCCGCGGTGCCAGGCGTCCGTCACAGCCTTCCTGGTGACGTTGTTGCAATGGCACACCACGGCCTCGTCCGGCAGCGACCCGTCCCCCGCGTACTCGCCGTCGGCGCCGGTCAGCAGCGCCAGCAGGTCGGCGGGCACCGGCTCGGCACGCAGGTACAGCCGGCTCACGGCCGCGACGCCCGAGGGCGAGCCGATGACGGCCCCTCCGTGGATGCGCCCGCCGCGCAGCACGAGCCGGGCATGGCGGCCCCGCGCCCTGTCCAGCAGCGAGACCGTCTCGCCGGTGTCCGCCCCGGGCCCGGCGGGCGGGAGGAGCACCATGTCCTTGCCCGGGGTGCGCGGCCGCAGCACGCGCCGCCCGGGTTCGTACGGCCGCCCCCGCCCGGTGAGGATCCGGGCGAGCGCCTCCGCCTGCTCCCACGCCTGAAGCACCGTGGTGCCGACCGCGCCGGCGTGCTCGGCGCAGTCGCCGATCGCGTGGATGTGCGGATCGCCGGTGCGCAGCCGCTCGTCGACGACCACCCCCTCGCGCACGTCGAGGCCGCTCGCGCGGGCCAGTCCGGCCTCCGGCACCGTGCCCGTGCACAGCAGCACGGTGCCCGCCGCCAGCACCTGGCCGTCGTCGAGGACCACCTTGCCCGGCACGTACTCACCGGCCCGGCGGCCGAGGTACAGCGTGACGCCCCGGTCGGCGAGCCACTCGGCCACCACGGCCGAGCCCGCCGCGTCCAGATGACGCCCCATCAGCCGGTCCGCGGAATGCACCAGCCTCACTTCGTGCCCGGCCCGGCGCAGCGCCCGGGCCGACTCCACACCGCGGACCCCGCCGCCGAGAATCACGACGGGCCCCTCGGACAGCGGACGGCAGTCGGCCGCGGTGCGCACCGCGCGCACCCCCTCGGCGAGCCGTCCGGGTGCGGTCGTGAGCCCCGGCACCCGCGGCACCCGCGGCCGGGCGCCGGTGGCCAGCACCAGGACGCCGTAGGGCAGTTCACGGCCGTCACTCGTGCGCACCGTGCGGCGCAGCCGGTCGACGGCGGTCACCCGCACACCGGTCAGCTGCCGTACCGCCGCGGGCAGCGCGGGCAGCGACAGCCGGTCGGCGCCGAGCGTGCCGTCCAGGACCGAGCCGAGCAGGGCCCGGTTGTAGGCGGGCCGCGGCTCGGCGCCGACGACGGTCACCTCACCCGCGTAGCCGTACCGCACCAGCAGCGCGGCCAGCCGGTGCGCGGCCGGGCCGCCGCCCGCGACGACGACGCCGCTCACCCCCGCTCACCCGCCGGCCGGACGCGCACCGCGCTCACCTTGAACTCGGGCATACGGCTGCGCGGGTCGAGGGCGTCGCCGGTGAACAGGTTGGCGCGGGCGGCGCCCGGAAAGTGGAACGGCACGAACACGGTGTCCGCGCGCACCGTACGGGTCAGCCGCACCCGCGCCCGGGCGGTGCCGTGCGCCGAGCCGATCTCGGCCAGCTGGCCGTCGGCCAGGCCGAAGCGGCGTGCGGTGTCCGGGTGCATCTCGACGACCGCCTCCGGCGCGGCCGCGACCAGCTCGGGCACCCGGCGGGTCTGCGCGCCCGACTGGTACTGCGCCGGCACCCGGCCGGTCGTCCCGTACAGCGGGAAGTCCTCGTCGGGCTCCCGGGCGGGCGGCCGGTGCTCCAGCGCCGCGAACCTCGCGCGCCCGTCCGGGTGCGCGAACCGGTCCAGGAACGGCCGAGGCGTCCCCGGATGGCCACTGCCACCGCTGCTGCCATCGCCGTTGCCGCCGTCGCCGTCGCCGTCGGCCGGGCAGGGCCAGTGCAGCGCCTCGCCGGCGTCCAGACGCGCGTAGCTGATGCCCGAGTAGTCCGCGCGGCCCCCGGCCGAGGCCCGGCGCAGCTCGTCGAAGACCTCGTCGGGCCGGACGGGGAAACGGTCGGCGCTCTGCCCGAGTCGGACCGCGAGCGCGTGCAGCACCTCCAGGTCGGTGCGCACACCGGGCGGCGGGCTCAGATGGGCACGGCGGCGCAGCACCCTTCCCTCCAGGCTGGTCAGGGTGCCCTCCTCCTCGGCCCACTGGGCCACCGGCAGCACCACGTCGGCGAGCGCGGCCGTCTCGGACGGCACGAAGTCGGCCACCACCAGCAGGTCGAGGCCCTCGAGCCGTTCGGTGACATGGGCGGCCCGGGGCGCCGAGACGACCGGGTTCGACCCGAACACCAGCAGCGCTCTGGGCCCCCCGGCCCCGCCGAGGGCGTCCAGCAGCTCGTACGCGCTGCGGCCCGGCCCCGGCAGCGTGTCCGCGTCCACCCCCCACACGGCGGCCACATGGGCGCGGTCCGCCGGGTCGGTGAGCGAGCGGTAGCCGGGCAGCTGGTCGGCCTTCTGGCCCATCTCGCGGCCGCCTTGCCCGTTGCCCTGCCCGGTCAGCGTGCCGAAGCCGCTGCCCGCCCGGCCCGGCAGGCCCAGGGCGAGCGCCAGATTGACGAACGCGGCGACCGTGTCGGAGCCCTTGCTGTGCTGCTCGGCGCCCCGGCCCGTCAGGACGTAGGCCCGGCGGGTGCCGCCGAGCATCCGCACCGCCGTGCGCAGGTCGTCGGCCGGTACCCCGGTGACCTCCTCCACCCGCTCCGGCCACCAGGCCAGGCAGCTCTCCCAGGCCGCGTCGAAGCCGACGGTGCGCGCGTCCACGTACTCCGTGTCGACCAGCCCCTCGGTGACCGCCAGATGCAGCAGACCGAGGGATAGGGCGAGGTCGGTTCCGGGGGCCGGCTGCAGATGCAGCGCGGCCCGCTCGGCGGTGCGGGTGCGGCGCGGGTCGACCACCACGAGGTCCGCCCCCTCCAGATGGCGCATGAGCGGCGGCATCGTCTCCGCCGGGTTGGCCCCGGCCAGCAGGATCACCTCGGCCTCGTCCAGGTCGGTGACCGGGAACGGCAGCCCGCGGTCGAGCCCGAAGGCCGCGGTGGTCGCCGCGGCCGCCGACGACATGCAGAACCGGCCGTTGTAGTCGATCTGGCTGGTCCCCAGGGCCACGCGCGCGAACTTGCCGAGCGTGTACGCCTTCTCGTTGGTCAGCCCGCCGCCGCCGAACACCGCGACCGCGTCGGCGCCGTGCCGCGCGCGGATCTCCCGCAGCTGCCCGGCCACCAGGTCCAGCGCCTCGTCCCACCCGGCCGGCGCGAGCTCGCCGTCGGCCCCGCGCACCAGGGGAGTCAGCAGCCGGTCGGGGGCACCGAGCACGGCCGGTGCCGTCCACCCCTTCTGGCACAGCCCGCCCCGGTTGACGGGGAAGTCGGCCGAGGGCCGCACCGCCACACCGCCCCGCTCACCCGACAGCACGGTGGAGCACTGCAACGCACAGTACGGGCAGTGGGTGGTGCTCTGCCGCCAGGTCCTCTGCTCAGCGGACATGGGAGGCACGCACCCGTTCGGTGGCGGACAGCGGATCGGTCCTGCGCCCCCCGCGCAGGTACACCGCCCACAGCACCACGGCACACAGTCCGTAGAAGGCGAGGAAGGCGTAGAACGCCGGCTCGCCGCTGCCCAGCCGGCCGTACGCCGAGCGGAAGGCGAGGTTGATGGCGGCCCCGCCGAGCGCGCCCACCGCCCCGGCGATACCGATGACGGCCCCGGACAGGCGGCGGGAGCGGGCGAAGGCGGCCGCGGCGTCGTGACCGGAGGTGACGGCGACCTCCGCCTGCCGGGCGAAGACCGCCGGGATCATCTTGTACGTGGAGCCGTTGCCGACGCCGCTCACCACGAACAGCGCGGTGAACCCGGCCACGAACAGCGGGAACGAACCGCTCTCGGTGGCCCACAGCAGGACGGCGATCCCGCCCGCCATCCCGGCGAACGCCCACAGCGTCACCCGAGCCCCGCCGAACCGGTCGGCGATCCGGCCGCCGAGCGGGCGGGCCACCGAGCCGAGCAGCGGCCCGAGGAAGGTGAACGAGGCGGCCTGGAACGGCGTGGACCCGAACTGGCTCTGCAGCACCAGCCCGAAGGCGAAGCCGAAGCCGATGAAGGAGCCGAACGTGCCGATGTACAGCAGCGAGATCCACCACGTGTGGGCAGTCGCGGCGGCCTCACGCTGCGCGCCCCGCTCGGCGCGCAGCACGGCCACGTTGTCCATGCGCAGCGCGGCCAGCACCGACACCAGCGCGATCAGCGGCAGATAGAACGCGGCGACGTACGCGGGGTGCGTGTCCCCGGCGACGGAGATGACCAGCAGGCCGAGCAGCTGGACCGCGGCGACGCCCAGGTTGCCGCCGCCCGCGTTCAGGCCGAGCGCCCAGCCCTGGTGGCGCTGCGGATAGAAGGCGGTGATGTTCGTCATCGAGGAGGCGAAGTTGCCGCCGCCCGCCCCGGCCGTCGCGCCGATCAGCAGGAACACCCACAGCGGGGTGCCCGGCCGCTGCACGAAGTACGTCGTCGCCGCCGCCGGAACCAGCAGCACCAGCGAGGCGAACACGGTCCAGTTACGGCCCCCGAACCTGGTCACCGCATAGCCGTAGGGCAGCCTCAGCAGCGCGCCCACCAGGGTGGGCACCACCACCATCAGGAACTTCTCGTCGGGCGCGAAGTCCAGTCCGATCCTCGGCGACATGAACAGCACCAGGACCGACCACATGCTCCACACCGAGAAGCCGACGTGCTCGGAGAGCACCGACAGCACCAGATTGCGCCGGGCGATGCGCTTACCGCCCCGCTCCCACAACTCCTCGTCCTCGGGGTCCCAGTTCTCGATCCACCGCCTTCGGGCGGCGCGTGCGCTGGCCATCTTCTCCTCGGCTTTCTCCGGGGCGGACCACCGCGGCCCGGCGGGAGCGGGCCGCGGTGGCGGGGGTGGGGGTGGGGTTCAGCGCCGCAGCGCACGCTCCACCAGGGCGGTGGCGGCTCCGGTGTATCCGGCCGGGTCGCACAGCTCGGCCAGCTCGCCCGTGATGCCGGACGGCAGGCCCGGCAGTCCGGCGAGCACCTCGGCCAGCGGGCGGCCGGTACGGCCCGCCTCCCGCGCGGCGTCGGTCAGCAGCTTCTTGGCCTCGGCCTTGCCGAGCAGCGGGGCGAGTTGTGCGGCCACTCGCTCCGACACAATCCGACTGCCGGTCATGTCCAGGTTGACCCGCATCCGTTCGGGCCTGACCCGCAGCCCCTCGGCGAGCTCCACCGCGGTGTGGGCCGCTCCGCCGGCCAGCCGCAGGCACTCGCGCAGCAGCTGCCACTCCGCGTGCCAGGCGCCGGCGGACCGCTCGTCCTCCGACACCAGGCACTGTGTGAGCGCGGCGGCCAGGGCCGGCACCTGCAGGGCGGCACTGCGCATCAGGGTGGCGAGCACCGGGTTGCGCTTGTGCGGCATGGCGGAGGAACCGCCGCGGCCGTCCGCGCCGGGCTCGGCGACCTCGCCGACCTCGGTACGGGCCAGCGACTGCACATCGACGGCGATCTTGCCGAGCGCACCGGCCGTGAACGCCAGCGCGGACGCCAGATCGGCGACGGGGGTGCGCAGCGCGTGCCAGGGCAGCACGGGCCGGGCAAGACCGGTCTCGGCGGCGTACGCGTCGACCAACCGGTCCAGATACACGCCCGGTTCGGGCCGCCGGCCGTCGTCGCCGACGGCCGCGTACTCCAGGTAGCCGGCCAGCGTGCCGGCCGCCCCGCCGAGCGAGACGGGCAGTCCGCCCTCGTGGACGAGGGCCAGGCGCGCCTCGGCGTCCAGAACCAGCTGCCGCCAGCCGGCCGCCTTCAGCCCGAACGTCGTCGGTACGGCGTGCAGGGCGAGCGTGCGGCTGACGGCGAGCGTGTCCCGGTGCCGGCCGGCCAGCTCCGCCAGCGCCCGCGCGGTGCGCGTGAGGTCGGCCCGGATGATCCCGAGCACGCGGTGGGCGACCAGCATGGTGCCGGTGTCGAGGATGTCCTGACTGGTGGAGCCCCGGTGCACGTACTCGGCGGCCCGCGCGTCCTGTTCGGCCACCACCGCGGTGAACGCCTTCACCAGGCCGACCACCGGATTGGCGGTCTCCCGGGCGGCCAGCGCCAGCCCGCGCAGGTCGAGCCGCCCGGCGTCGGCCGCCCGGGTGATGCTCTCGGCGGCCTCCTCCGGCAACGTCCCGAGCGAGGCCTGCGCCCGTGCCAGAGCCGCCTCGGCATCCAGCATGGCCTGCAGCCAGGCCCCGTCACCGGTAGCCACCTCAACGGGCGTACCGGCCCTGACCGGCGACAGCAGTCCGGCGTCGGTGAGGTGGCCGGGGGACGGGGTTGCACGGTCACGGTCGGTGCCCGCTTCGGCGGGTGTGCCGGGGGTGAGCGGGGACCGGGGTCCGGTGTTCGTGAGGTGGCCGGGGGGTGGGGTCGCCCGATCACCGCCGGTGGCCGTTTCGGCGGGAGAGCCGGCCGTGACCGGCGACAGCAGCCCGGTGTCCGCCGACCCGTCGGGGGAGAGGGTCACACGATCACCCCGGACAGGTCGCTGTCGGCGTCCACCGGACGCACAGCGACCGGCACATGGGCCACCGGCGGCAGTGCCAGCACCGAGCGGGCGATCGCGTCGGAGTCGCCGAGCGTCACCGAGTCCACGCCCGGCCGGATGCCCGCCGCCGTCACCCAGTGCACCGACTCCGTGGGCACGCCGTAGGCGAAGCGCCGCGGGTGGGCGCGGCCGCGGCCGTCGAGCAGCCGGTAGGGACGCTCGGTGACCGCGAGTCCACCGGTCTCGTAGGCCGTGCCGCCCGCGCCCGCGATCCGGTACGGCGTCGCCTGGTCGGTGTCGAGCAGGTGCTGCAGCAGCGGGTCGTCGGTGCGGCGCAAGTCCGGCTCGGGCAGCCGGGCCTCGATGAGCGCGGTCGCCCGCACCGGCTCGCCCGGCACCGCCGCCGACGTAGCGACGTACACCTGGGCCGTGGTGTCGATGCGGACCTGCGTGCCCGGACCGGTCAGCGTCAGCACGCCCGCCTCGATCAGCGCGATCATCTCCTCGATGCGCGAGGACGGCGGGCCGATCGACAGGAACGCGTTGAGCGGCGTGTACCAGCCCTCCAGGTCGTCGCGGTGCGAGTTGCCCTCCAGACCGCCGTGGTCGACCGCGAGGCGGACCTCGTTGCGCAGGTCGCGCAGCACGTCCAGGGCGGCCTTGAGCGGACCGCTGACATTGCCCTTGCGGGACTCCTCGACATCCCGCCGCAGATAGGCGAGCAGCCAGCCGGTGAACTCCTCACGGTCGGCGAACTCCCTCTCGCCGTACGGCCGCGACAGGCGCTCCCAGTCCCAGCGCTCCTCGGCCGGGATGCCGTACGCGTCGAGGAGGGCGCCCGGATCGGCGTCCGGCTCCAGCGCGAGCAGCCGCCCGGTGAACTCCTCCCGGCGCTCGCCCTGGCCGCGCTCGCTCAGCAGCGCACCGTAGTAGACGCTCTCCACCTCGCGGGAGATCAGCGGCCACAGGTCCTCGCCGAAGTCGACCGGCCGGCCGGCGGCGGAGCGCTCCTTGAGCGACGCGATGTACTCGGCGGTCAGCAGGCGGGGGAAGTAGCGGCCGGTGGAGCCCTTCTCGTTCTCGCCGCGCGCGTGGTACGGGATGCCGCGCCGGGAGAACGCGTACAGCTTCGGCTCGCTCCCCGAGGGGCGGTAGACGAGCCCGCCGCCCGGCGTACGCTCGAAGCGGCCGCCGCGGCCCAGCGTGAACAGGGCCATGTGGTCGAAGAAGTTCAGGCCGAGCCCGCGCAGCAGCACGTTCTGTCCCGGCCGGACACCGGTCAGGTCCAGGTCGGCCGGGTTGGCCGGGGTGACGTAGGTCAGGTGGTGGATGCGCGACAGGCTCGCGGTGCGTGCCTCGCGCGCCGACAGCCGGGCCCGGACATGGCCCTGCGCCATCACGACGGCGTCCAGTTCGTTGAGCCGGGTGCCGTCCTCCAGGCGGACGCCCTGCGGGCCGCCGGGCACGCCGTGCGTGTCGGCCGCGGCGACCGCGCGCGAGCGGTGCACCCGGACCTCGACGTGGGCGGGAGCGGACCGCACGATGTGCTCGAAGCAGTCCTGCAGGTAGCGGCCGTAGAAGGCGCGGGTGGGGTAGGAGTCGGGGCCCAGACGCCGGGCCTCGGCGAGGACGGCCTCGCCGGCCTTGGCCGGGTCGCCGAGCAGGGCCAGGCCCTGCGCCCACTCGTAGAGGCTGGGGCCGGGCTCGATGGGGCCGTCGATCCGGGCGCTGTCGTCGGTGAAGACGGTGATCTGCGAAGCCACCGTGTTCATCAGCAGATGCTGCGACTGCTCGGTGCGCCACACCGTTCCGGCGCCGGGCGCCGAGGGGTCGACGACGTGGACCGTCACCGCGCTGTGCGCCGGGGCACGGCTCTCGTTGGCCAGCAGCCGTTCCAGCACCGACAGCCCGCGAGGGCCGGCACCGATGATGCAGACCTCGAGGGTGCTGCTCATGCGGGTACTCCGTTTCTGGGCAGGGGCGACCGGCGGCCGGAAGAGCGGGAAGCCGGCCGCCTGCCGCGGACGAGGGGACATAAGGGGCACCGGGGAGCAGGGCCCGGGTACTGACGGCGTGCGGGGCCGGGAGACGGTCACAGGCGTGGGACGCGGGGGCGGACCGGGCGGCCGGCCAGGGCCTGCGGCCTGCGCGCGGCCCGCCGCTCGGGCAGCGGTCCTGGAGCCCGCCCGGTCCGCCGGAAACCGTTACTCGCCGGGACCGGCCGCCAGCAGACGGGCCAGTTCGAGGCGCTTGATCTTGGTAGTGGCGGTCTGCGGGAGGTCCTCCAGCCGCCACTGGACCGGATCGCCCAGGGCCGGCAGATCGACCACCGCGGTCTTCCAGGCCATCTCGTCCAGCGGTGCGTCGTCGCGCGTGCACACCACCGGTACCGCACGCCCGTCCGGGCCGGGGATGATGATGACCTCGACGAGCTCGGGCAGCCGGGTGAACAGCTTGTCCTCGATCTCCAGCGTGGACTGCACACCGGGGATCTCGTCGACCTCGCGGTCCAGCAGGTGCAGGCAGCCCCACTTGGTGCGGTAGCCGAGGTCGCCCATGCGCCACCAGCCGTCGTTGACCTGCTGCTGCCAGCGCTGGTGCTCACCGAGGTAGGTGACGATCCGCCCGTCGCTCCTGACCTCGATGAAGCCGGGGTTCTCCTTGGACACCGGCGCGCCGTTGCGGCTGACCACGCGCACCCCGGTCATGCCCGGGAACGGCACGCCGACACAGCGGCCGTTGAAGTCGGCGCCGTCCTTGAGCGAGTAGGTGCGCGCGGCGATCGGACCGACCTCGCTCTGCCCGTAGGCCTGGGCGAAGCGCCGGCCCTTGCGGCGGGAGGCCTTGAGCAGGGTGTTGACGGTGCGCGGGTGGATGGCGTCGAAGGTGGAGGAGAAGTACTTCACGTTCGCCAGCGGCCCGCGCGGGTCGTCGGCCAGCACCTCCCAGCGCAGGAACGTGTTGGGGTGGGCCTCGATGAAGCCCGGCGGGATCTGCGTGAACAGCTCGCCCACGGTCTGCGGGTCGTCGTCCTTGAGGATGATCAGCGGGTGGCCCTGCAGGATCGAGATGGGCATCGCCGTGAACATCCGTGAGTGCACGAACGACACATGGATGGCGATGGGCTCGCTGCGGCGCACGGCGCTGCGCACGACGGTGGCCTGCGGCCGGTAACGGGACTGGAAGCTCATACCGGTGTGCACGGCCAGCTTCGGCGTGCCGGTGGTGCCGGAGGTGTGCGTGATGAGCGTCGGGTGGTCGATGGGCATGGACACCGCGGGCACGCGCTGGACGCCGGCCAGCGAGGCGAACGACGTCGCTCCCTCGTACTCGCCGGAGGCCAGCAGCACCTTGCGGGACAGACCGAAGACCTCGGCCGGCAGGTCGTGTGCGAGCTTGTCCTGATCGGTGACGAGGAACGGCTGCCCGACCCGGCGCAGCAGCTCGGCGACCGTCGCGCCGTCCAGTTTCGGCGACAGCAGCACCGGGATGGCTCCGGTGCGGGCGACGGCGCAGGCGAGGAGGGAGATGTCGAAGCCGTCGCTCTTGTGCACCACGACGTGGTCCCCGGGGCGCACCTTGACGGACCACAGCCGGGAGGCGAAGTCGTCCACCAGGTCGGCCAGTTCGGTCAGCGTCGCGCGCCGGCCGAGGCGGGGGGCGATGTCCAGGTCGTGGTCGAGGACCACGAAATTCGCCGGATGCCGGGCCGCCGCTCGGTCGAACAGCGTGCCGAGCCGAATTCCCTTGCTTCCTATTCGCTGGAGAAACATGTAACCGATCTCTCGTCCATGGCTGCGGATTCCTGAAAGGGGGTTGCCGGATTACGGACCTGACGGCCTGCCGGTGCGGATGATTGCGGCGGGCGGCCTCAGTTCTTCTCGATGACGTCCTTGATGCGGGTGAGGGTGTCGTCGAGGTCCTGCTCGAGCTTCGCGGTCCAGTCGGCGATGAACCGCTCCCGCGCGTCCTCGTCGAGATCCGCGACGATCTTGTGGATTCCGGCGGTGGCCTTGCCCATCCGGAAGTGGTGGACGAGCCAGGAGGTGCCCTCGCCGGCGTCCTCGACATCGAAGCCCCAGATCGACTCCTGGTCCTCGCGGGCGTGGGTGAGCATCATCCAGCGGAAGGTCCGGCCGGGCTCGGCGGCCACCACGCGGGCCTCGGTGTACCAGGTGCCGCGCACCAGCGGAGCCCAGCCGACCACGTCCTCGCTGCGCAGGTTCTCGCCGCGAAAGACCGAGCCGACCGCCGAGGGCTCGCCCTCGGTCCACTCGCCGCCCATGCACTCCGGGCTCCACTCCTTGCTGCGGGTCAGGTCGCTGACCACGGAGTAGACCTCCGCCGGGGTCGCGGAAACGCGAATTCGGGCGTCCAGTTCGAAGAGCGGGGAATGGTTGATGACGCTTTCGGTGTTCGCTGTCATGGCGGCAATCCTGCCGATCCCCGCAGAAGCCGAGCAATGAAGCCGTCCGGGGTCCGTCAAGTTCAATTCCGGCCCGCCCGCAGCCGGGGAGTTGACGGCATTCGTATACGGGAATCACCGGCGCCCGGCGTACGCGCGGGAATCACCGGCGCGGCAAACACGCGAGGGCGCCGCGACAGCCGTACGTGACGCCGCCACCGGCAACGGAGCGCAGAGGGCGGCTCTCAGTCGTGCACGCGCAGCACGAGCTTGCCGTGCACCTTCCCCTCGTCCAGGCGGCGGTGGGCCTCGGCCGCATCGCTCAGCGGCAGGACCTCGGTGGCGCGCGGGCGCAGCCGGCCCGCCGCCAGCAGCCCGTTGATGCCGCGGGCCGCGTCGGCGAGCTGGGCGGTGTCGGCGTGCGAGATGGCGAAGCCGTGCACGGAGCGGTCCATCAGGTACAGCGGCCCCACGGGCAGCACCGGACGGGTGCGCAGCCCTGCCAGCACCACGATCCGGCCCCGGCTCGCCAGCAGGTCCACCGCGGTGTCGAGGTCGTTGCGGCCGGAGGTGTCGACATGGACGTCCACGCCGTGCGGGGCGGCGGCCCGGATCTGCCCGGCGGCGTCGTCCGAGCGGTAGTCGACGACATGGTCGGCGCCCAGGGACCGTACGTACGGCTCGTCGCGGCCGGAGGCGACAGCGATCACCCGGGCGCCCGCCCGGACCGCCATCACGACGGCCGCGCTGCCCACGTTGCCGCCGGCGCCGAGCACGGCGACGGTCTCGCCGGCGCGCAGCCGTCCGTGCGTGAACAGCGCCAGGTGCGCGGTCGCGGCCGGGTGCGCCAGCGCCACCGCGTCGACCGGGTCCACGCCGTCGGGCAGGTGGTAGAGCCGGTCCGCGGGCACCACCGCCTGCTCGGCGGCGGCGCCCTGGCGGCCGTCGTGGCCCAGGCTGTTGCACCACACCCGGTCGCCGGGCCGGAAGCCGGTGGCGGCCGGGCCGGCCGCGGCCACCGTGCCGACCAGATCGCGGCCGATGACGAAGGGGAACTCGAGCGGGGTGCGCCAGGCCCCTGAACGGACGAAGGTGTCCACATGGTTGACGGCGCTCACCTCGACGTCGACCAGCACGTCGTGCGGGCCGGGCACGGGCGGTGGCAGCTCGCCGTGACGAATGAGGCCGGGGGAGCCGAGCTGGGTTATGTAAGCGGCACGCATGGTCGCCGAGTCTGGCACCGGCCCCGACGCCCGCGGCAGCCCCGGCGGCGATCACGGGCACGGTCCGTCAGGTCGGCCCGGCGGTGTGTCAACTCGGGCGCACGGGACGGCCATGGCGCCCCTACGATGTCCGCCGTGTCCCTCACCCTGACCGATGTGGTGCCCGACGACTGGCGCATGTCCGCGCACATACGGCCCCTGATGCGCACCCTGCGGCCCGCGCTCACCGAAGCTGACTTCGACCGGTTCGCGTCCGAGGCGCACGCGCAGGGCCTGGTGTTCACCGCCGCCCACGACAGCCACGGCCACTGCCTGGCGGTCGCCACGCACCGTGCCCTGGCCACCAGCCGTGGCCGGATCCTCTTCGTCGACGACCTCGTCACCGACCCCGACCGCCGCTCGGCCGGCATCGCAACGGCCCTGCTCACCCATCTGACCGAACGGGCCCGTGCCGCCGGCTGCCATCGCGTCGAACTCGACTCCGGCACCGCCAACCTCGCCGCCCACCGCTTCTACCACGCCCGCCGGATGAACATCTCCGCCCTGCACTTCACACGGGACATCACCGGCACATGACGCCCACCTGCCCCGCCCGGCCAGGAGGGCGGGCCCGCAGGCCCGAGCACACTCGACTGCGGCACCACCAACCCCGCCGCCACCGCTTCTGCCACGCCCGCGGGACGAACGCCCCGCCCGGCTGGGCCAGGAGGGGCAGCCCGCGCGGGCCCGAGCACGCAGGAGTCCTCGCCGGCACCATGGCGGCCGTCGGGACACCGCGGGCTCGCCCGGCCGTTCCGTCCCGGCCGTCCCCTCCCGGCCGTTCCGTCCTGGCCGTTCCGTCCCGGCCGTTCCGTCCTGGCCGTTCCGTCCCGGCCGTTCCGTCCTGGCCGTTCCGTCCCGGCCGTTCCGTCCTGGCCGTTCCGTCCCGGCCCTTCCGTCCTGGCCGTTCCGTCCCGGCCGTTCCGTCCCGGCCGTTCCGTCCCGGCCGTCCCCTCCCGGCCGTTCCGTCCCGCCGGGATCGGGTCGGTCCGTCCCGCGCCGGTCGCTGTGTCATCCCCGTACCCCGGTCGTCGCGCCCTGCCCGTCGGCCGGTGCCACCCCGCTGCGGACTCCCCCCCGTTCCTCCCGCCGGCCCATGCCTTGGTCCCCCCTTGGCCGAGCCTCGACCGTTTGCGCCGACCGTGTGGGCACGCCGCAGCGCCCGGCACCCGCGCCGCGGGCAGCCGTATGTGGCGCGAACGGCACGACAAGGAAGCGGAAACCACCTCCATGACCGACACCACCGTTGCCCCGGGCGAGCAGGACGCCCCGGCCGCCGGACGGCTCGCCGAGCTGACGGCCGCCCTGGCGCAGGACCTGGCCGACGGAGCCTGGAGTCCCGGCCCGCTGGAGCGCCGGCTCGCCCATCGCCTGCTCGTCGCGACGGCGGGGGACCAGGAACTGACCGCGGACCGTATCCGCGTCACGCTCTGGGAGGGCGCCGTCGCCCTGCACCACGTCGGCGATGGCCGGCTCGCGGCCCAGCTTGCGCACCTGTTCGCCGTAGCCGACGTCCCCGGTGCCACGGCGGCCAGGACCGAGGCCCGTGCCCTGCTGGAGCGGGTCGCGGGCGAGGAAGGAGAACACGACCGTGCCCGCAGCTGACCCCACCCCCGTCGACTTCTGGTTCGACCCCGTGTGCCCGTGGGCGTGGATGACCTCTCGCTGGCTGCTGGAGGTCGCCGAACACCGCGCCCTCGACATCCGCTGGCACGTCATGAGCCTGGCCGTGCTGAATGAGGGCCGTGACGACCTGCCCGAGCGCTACCGCCGGCTCCTGACCGAGGGCTGGGGACCGGTGCGGGTGGTGACCGCCGCGGCGCACAAGTACGGCGACGACGTCACGGGCCCCCTCTACACCGCGCTCGGCAACCGCATCCACCGGCAGGGCCTCGGCCCGAGCCGCGAGGCGATAGCCGGAGCACTTGAGGAGGCAGGCCTCGCACCGAACCTGATCGACTACGCCGACCAGGACACCTACGACCGCGAACTGCGGGCCTCCCACCGGGAGGGCATCGACCGGGTCGGCCAGGAGGTCGGCACCCCGGTGATCGCCCTGCCCGGCCCCGACGGTACCGCGACGGCCTTCTTCGGCCCGGTCATCACCCCCGCCCCGCACGGCAAGGCGGCACTGGACCTGTGGGACGGCCTGCTGCTGCTGGCCTCCAGCCCCGGCTTCCACGAGCTCAAACGCTCCCGCACCCAGGGCCCGGTCTTCGACTGACGCCCCCGGGCCCGCGTCGCCCCGACCCCGTACGGACGACGCGGGCGACCACGCGCCCCGGGGCCTTCCCACCACCGGGGCGCGGGCCTTCACCCGCCGCAGAATCACCGCCCCACGGCCACCCGGACAGCGGCCCAGCACACGACCACCGTCGGGCGCCCGTAGCACGGGCTCTCGTAACGCGACGGGCGCTGTACCGGCGGGCGTTGCTGCCGGGTGCTTGTGCCGTGGGCTTGGTGCCGCTGGGTTCCTGTATCACGGAACGTGTGCTGCCGGGCGCCTGTGCCACGGCCTCACACCGCCCGGCGCCCGCATCACGGCCTCAGCCGCCAACGCCCGCAGCACACCCCCACACACCGCCTCCGTCCGTGCACCACACCCCTCGTGCCCACCCGGCGCGCCCCCTCAGACCGCCACTGTCGCCACCTGCTCACGCCGAGCCCGGGACCGCGGCCCGGGAACACGCAGGGCGAGCAGGCCGAGGGTCGTGAAGAGCGCCGCCCAGCCCACCCAGCCGGCCCAGTCCCAGCCGACGGTGGTGCTGATCAGCGGCGGGCCGACGACCGTCGTCACGGCGAAACCCAGGTTGAGCGCGGCGAGATGGCTGGTCTTCTGGTCCTGAGGGATGTGCAGCAGCGCCGCCCCCGTCGTCCCCGCGGTGATCAGCAGCTCGCCCAGCGACAGCAGCACCGCCGCCCCCACCACGACCAGCAGGTCCAGCCGCCCCGCGCCCAGCGCCGTCAGCGGCACCACCAGCGCGCCGAGCCCCGCCAGCAGACCCCCGAGGCACATCAGTGCCCGCGCCCGCGCCAGCCGCTCCGAGCCCCTGCTCAGCCGTACCTGCAACACCACGACGATCACCGTGTTCAGCAGCTGGATCAGCGTCACGCTCCACGACGGGGCCTGGGTCTGCTGCACGATCCACAACGGCATCCCGATGCCCAGCAGCAACGCCGACAGCGTGAACGCCCCGTACAGCGCGGTGATGCCGAGGAAAGGCCGGTTGTGCAGGATCCTGGTCCGCCCGCCCGGCCCGGCCGGCGCGGCGACCGAGGCGGGGAAGCCGCGGCAGACCGCGGCGCAGCACAGGAACAGCACCGCCGACGCCACCAGCACCGCCCGGTACGCCCACGCCTCGCCGGCGGCGATCGCGGCGCCCGCGGGCAGCGCCCCGGCCGCCATGCCGGCGTTGCGCAGGGTCCGCAGCCGGGCCAGTGCGCCCACGGCCTGCGCGTCACGGACCCGGCTGATCAGCCCGGACTCGATCAGCGGGCCGACGCCGCGGCTGAGCAGCCCGGCCGCCGCCGCCGCGCCCAGCGCCTGCCCGAAGGAGGAGACCGCCGACAGGGCGAGGAAGGCCGCGCAGCGGATCGCGAACAGAGCGCCCAGCACGGCGCGCACGCCGAGCCGTTCCGCCGTCCGGGCGATGGGCATGGCGCCCAGCAGGGACGCCACGCCCGAGATGCCCAGCACGATGCCGATCTGCTGGTTCGTCAGGCCGGCCGCCCTGTTGAGGAACAGCACCGACAGCGACAGATACATGCCCAGGCCCAGAGCGTCGCACAGCCCCACCGCGTAGTACCTGCGCACCGGCGCCGGCGCCTCCTTGCACGTGCCGGGATCAGTCACGGTCCGCCCCGGTCGTCGCGTCGAAACCCGGCACCAGCCGGATGTCCAGGGCCCGCTCCACCTGCCGGGTGACGGCGCGGGCCGTGGCCCGGTCGGGGGCGCCCACCATGAAGCTGGCCAGGTGCAAGGTGCGCTGCCTGCTGACCTGCTGGCCGGGCGTGAAGCGGGGGGAGACGTAGACGAGTTCGGGGAAGGCGCGCAGCACCTCCTCGACCGGCGCCTGCGCGGCCACCCGCCAGTTGCCCGCCGGGATGGGCAGGAACCGCAGCAGGGCGACCCGGGTGAACTCCGGCGGCCCGGACGGCTGCAGGCCGAGTGCGCTACGGCCGATCTCGGCGGCGTAGTCGTAGTCGGCGGCCACCTTGAACATGGTGGGCAGCGGGCCGCCGGCACGCGCGTTGACCTCGATGACACGCGGTCCGTCGGCGGTCAGCGCGATCTCGGTGTGCACGGCACCCGAGACCAGCCCGATCGCCCGGATCGCCCGCTCGGCGACGTCGGCGACGGCAGCCTGGGTCGCCTCGTCCAGCCGGCTGGGCAGGACGACGCCCTCCTCGGCGTAGCCGTGCTCCAGCGGCAGCCGGTCGGAGACCGCCAGGTGGTGGGCGGTGCCGTCGGCCAGCAGCGACTCCACGCTGCAGTAGGCCGCGTATCCGCTGTCGCCGTCCGTCTCCAGTGCCATCCGCTGCTCCAGCAGATACGCATCGTCGGACTGCAGGAAGGCGGTCTTCTCGGCGCGCGCGGCGGTGAAGGCGTGGATCAGCTCGGCGTACGTGGACACCAGCCGCACGCTCTGGCTGCCCGCGCCCAGGGAGGGCTTGAACACGCCGGGGAGCCCGACGCGCGCGGCGGCGGCCGCCAGATCCCGCCCGTTGGTGATCACCTCGAACTCCGGTGAGGGCACGCCGTGCTCGGCGAAGACCAGGCGCTGGCGTGCCTTGGACTGGGCGACGGCCACCGCCTCGGGAGGGTTGCCGGGCAGGCCCAGCCGGGAGGCGATCTCGGCCTGCGGGCGCAGCAGCAGTTCGGAATAGGTCACCACGCCGTGCAGGGGCAGCCGGCCGTGCAGGGCGGCGGCGGCCTCGACCGCCGCGTCCAGGTCGGCGGCGTCGACGAACTCACCGCGCAGACCGCGCCGTTCCCAGTCGGCGCGGACCTGCTCGCAGGAGCGCCAGGCGGTCACGTACACGACGCTGACGGTGCCGGTCAGGGTGGACAGCGAGTCCAGGGCCTCGTCAGGGGCGTGGCCGCCGATCCCGGCGAGGAGCAGAAGGTGGGGGGAGCCCATGATGGTGAGGCCTTTCAGCTGAGGACGGGGAAGGACGCGCGGGACGCGCCAAAGGACAGGAGTTCGCCGACCAGCACGTCGAGCCGCCGGTCGAGGAAGTCGAGAGGTTCTCCGGGGGACAGGTCGGCCCTGGTGGTGGCGACATGGGTGGGCGCGGCCCAGCCGCTGAGCGCCCTGACGACGGTGCGCAGCTGGTCGCAGGCGGTGCCGGCGCCGCGCGGCCCGCCGCCCGCGGCGATCAGGCCGACCGGCCGTCCGGCCAGCGCGTCGCCGGTGAGGTGGTCCAGCGCGTTCTTCAGCAGCGCGCTGTAGGAGCCGTGGTAGACGGGCGTGGCGAGCACGGCGCCGTCGGCGCGGGCGACCCGGGCGCGCAACAGCGCGGTCTGGCTGCCCGGCGGCGGATCGTCGTAGTGCTCAAGCGCGTGCGGCTGAGGGAACTCCACGGCCAGGTCGATCAGTTCGAAGCCGACGCCGGCCCGGTCGATGCGCTCGCCCGCCCGCAGCAGGATCTCGCGGGTCACCGAGTCCTTGGCGGCGCTGCCGAGGATGCCGAGGATCACCGCCGTCACCCCTCGCCGGCCGGGCCGGTCACGACGCGTATCTCCTGCTCGGCCCGGGCCAGCAGCCGCGACAGCTCGCGGTGCGAGTCGTGGACGAAGACATGGGTGCTCACCCCGGTGCCGGAGAACGTCGACGCGGGCACGGTGTCGCCGACGCGCCCTGGCACGGACCGGAAGTGGGCCTGCGGCGCCACCGTGGAGTCGTCGTACTCCAGCAGCCGTCCGCCGCCGCTGTAGTGCACGGTCCAGCCGGCGTACGCGGCGACGGGCTCGCGGCGCCCGGCGAGGGGGTCCTCGCCCGCGTCGGCGAGGATCTTGGCGTGGCGCAGGTCGACGCCGGTGGTGGCGCGGAACGCCTCGGTGATGCCGGCGCCGCCGGGCCGCGCGGCCACCTCGCAGAACGTCAGGCGCTCCCCTGTGACGAACGCCTCCAGATGCAGCACGCCCGAGCCCACCCGCCAGGCGTCCACGACCTGCGCCAGCAGCCGTCCGGCGGCAGCGCGCACCGCCGGGTCGGCCACGGTCGCCGACGACAGCGGCCGGCCGCTCCTGAGGGCCAGGGTGTCGCGTTCGTAGAGCGAGACGTCCCACACCGGCTCGCCGTCGTGCACGACCGCGTCGATGTGGCACATCGGGGCGTCGACGAACTCTTCGCACAGCTGCGTGCCCGGCACGAACTCCTCGCGCAGCCAGATCCGCAGAGCCGGCCAGGACGAGACGACCGTCACGCCCTGGGAGCCGGAGGCGGCCCTCGGTTTGAGGACGATCTTCCCGTGGCGGTCGAACATCTCCGTCACGTCCTCGGGGGTCTGCGCGAGCAGTCCGTCGGCGCAGCGGATGCCGTGGCGGCGGGCGATGCGCTTCATGACGGCCTTGTCCACGAAGCGGCGCACCTCCTCGGGTCCCTCGCCCGGCACGCCCAGCAACCGCCGCAGCCGTGCGGCGGGTTCGAGCAGCCGCTCCGACATGGCGGCCACCCGGTGCACCGGATGCGCCGCGTGCACGGCGCGGGCCAGATGCTCCAGCGCGAAGTCGTCACCCAGGTCGGCGCGCACGGTCAGCTCGGCGGGCCCGGATCCGGCCGCCGACGTCATCACGCTCAGCCGGAAGCGGTCCGCGCCCAGCACCGGCGAGGAGCCGTCCGCCACGGTCCAGGTGGCGGGCCCGAGCCGGTCAAGCAGCAGGACGTGGGTGCGGTCCAGGGAGGCGGTGCGCAGGACGAGGGAGTCCTCCAGCCGTGCGGCGGCCCGCCTCGCCTCCTCCCGGCCGGCTGCGACCACGGTGTGCCGCAGCCATACGGCGGGCCCTGGTCCTTCGTGGACGTCGCCGGCGCCGGTGAGCACCTGCGCCCTGAACAGACCGGGCCGGGCGCTCAGTTCCCCGGCGGTGGTGGCCTGAACCACCCGGAAGCGGCCGCCGGGCGCCGGCACCTCGCGCTGCACGGCGACCGTGCCACGGCTCGTGCCGCGCGGGCCGCGGCCGAGGGCGGCCTCGGCGACGGCGCAGACCAGGCTGCGGGTGTGCACCGCGTCGTACAGGTCGATGGTCGCCGCATCCAGACCGGGCAGCAGGACAAGCTCGCCCAGGTCCGGTGCGTCGGCGGGGAAGGCGCAGCGCAGCACGCCCTGCACGCCTGCCTCACGCACCGCGCGCACGGCCCGTTCGGCGAGCAGGCCGCTCTGCGGCGCGCTCAGGCCCGACGGGCACAGCCGGGCGTCCGGTTCCTCGTCGATGACGGCGAGGGCGTGAGCGGTGCCGCGGTGCGCGGCCACCACCACGGTGTGGCCGTGCGGCCGGTCACCGGCCACGGCGGCCGGTGCGCCGTCGCGCAACTGCCGTGCCACGGGGGAGGAGGAGAAGGTCAGTGCGGCGCGCACCGCCTCGGCCGCGTGGACAAGGCGGGCGGCGGCCCGGATGCCCGGTCCGGACCGGGCGCTGTGCCAGTGCCCGCGGAAGTACCGCCGCCACAGCTCCCGCGCCTCGTCCTCGCCGTCCGGCCCCCCGGTCCACAACACGCTCAGCCGTGCGGTGACGGCTCCCACGGCGGTCAGGATTTGCTCGGCCGGGTCGTCGGCGCCGAGCAGCACCAGCAGGTGGTCGCCGCCGGGGGCCCTGTCCGGGGCGGGCTCCGCCACCGTCCGCGGCTTCGGCCCCGACTGCGGCTGCGCTTCCAGCTCCAGCGACGTCAGGATGCGCCCGGCGGCATCGGCGGCCGCGCGTGCGGCCTCCTCGCCGGTGCGGCCGCGGGCCAGCACATGGCCGAACCGGTCGTGGTTCGTGCGCAGCGCCCGGACCCGGTCGCCCGGCTCGACCGTGAGGTACGTCTCGACCACCTCGGGCGTGAGCGCGTCCACGGGCTTCACACCCCGCACCACCGCGTCCACGGGGCTGTACAGCTGGTGCAGGGCGACGACCGTCTCCGGTGGCGCGGCCTCCTGCACCGGGGTCCCGACGGCCAGCGCCACCAGGTCGCGGATGAGCGAACGCCCCAGCGCCAGCGACATCTGACGGGCCACCACATGCCCGGCGACGCGGGCGTTGATCTCGATCAGCTCGGGCCCGGTCGGCGTGAGCAGCAGTTCGGCGTGGACCGCCGAGGCACGGATGCCCAGGGCGCGTACGGCGTCCAGGACGAAGGCGCGGGCAGCCGCCTCCTGCTCGATGCAGGCGGGGAAGTGGCCGCCGAGCTCGGCGGCCTGGCCGGGCGGCGCGGGCCGTCGCTCGGCGAACCCGAGCAGCACCACACGCTCGCCCTGCACCAGCAGTTCCGCGCTGACGTGCCGGCCCACCGCGTAGCTCTCGACCAGCGCCCGCGGCGGCGCACCGTCGCGGCCCGCCGGCACCCCGAGCACCTCGGCCAGGGCGCGGGCAGCCTCCGCCCGGGTCCAGGCGATGGTCACCCCCACCGACCAGCCGCCCGCGGTGGGCTTCACGACGACGGGCGGCCCGATCTCGTCCACCGCCGCCAGCCCCTCGGCCTCGGTGCCGGCCACCCGCCAGGCGAGCGAGCCGACGCCGTGCTCGGTGAGACGGGCGCGTACCGCGGCCTTGTCGCCGAGGATCCGGGCCGTCGCCGGCGATTCGTGCGGCACCCCCAGGTCCCGGGCGAGTTCGGCGACCGCGAACGGATACACCTCGTCGCGGCCGATCACACCGTCGACCGGAGCGGGACCGAGCCTGCCGCGCAGCCGGTCGGCCAGGCCCCCGCGGGCCAGGGACGGCACCTCGATGATGCGCGCGGCCCGCGAGGAGAGGTCGAATCCCGGCTTTCCCCGATAGGCGTCCAGGTTCCCGGTGACAAAACTCACCTCGATTCCCGAGTCCGCCATCTCCGCGACCATGTCGAATCCGCGGACCGACGTCGTCTCCACCAGAACTATGTGCACGCCGCTCAGCTCCCTGGCCCCCGGTCCTGACGTTCCGCGCCAGCGTCCGCCCGGCCCGCCCAACCCCTCAAGGAAGCCCGGAGGAATGGGTCAAGTGGTCCCCTCGCCCCCCGTTGACGCGGCGCCGGGCCTGCTGTCAACACTGCGGGCCGGAATACCGGAAGTTGCCAGATTGCGTGTCATCCGCTCGCCACTCGTCAAGCCACCCGCCTAATTTCGGCGATCGGCGCACCCGGGAAATCAGGAATTCGACAGACCGGGAGACCGAGAAGTCCCAGTAACCGATCCATCCGAGAAAAAAGGACGAGACGGCGTGCGAACCATTGACCTTCCGGCCTACGGATCAGGCCACTCCGCTCCCCTCACCCACGTGGGATTCAGGCCCGACGGACAGCGCCTGGCCACCAGTTCGTACGACGGCACGGTGATCGTCTGGGACACCGGCGACCCGTCCCGCCCCGCCCCGCTGGCCCGGCTGCGCCACCGCCGCCTGGTCAACGCCTCCGCCTGGAACCCGGCCGACCCCGAGGTACTGGCCACCGCGTCGGCCGACAAGACCGTGGCGATCTGGCGGGTGGGCGAACAGGGCCGCACCACCCTGCACACCGTCCTCGCCCGGCACACCGACGACATCAACTCGGTGGCCTGGCTGCCCGACGGCGAGCGGCTCATCTGCGTCTCCGAGGACGGGCGCGCCACCCTGTGGTCGGCCGTCGACGGCACGTTCCTCGCCGAGGTCGGCTCGCACGAGGCGCACTGCATGATGGTGTCGGTCAGCGCACAGGGCCTGGTCGCCACCGTCGGCGAGGACGGCCTGGTCGCGGTCAGCGACCCCGACAGCCCCGCCGAGCCCCGCACCCGCCGCTACGACTCCTCCATCGAGGGCTGCGCCTGGTCCCACTCCGGCCGGCTGCTCGCCGTCGCCCGCGACGACGGCTCCGTCGACCTGCTCACCGCCGACCTCCAAGTGGTGCGCACCGTCCCTGTGTCCACCTCCGCGGCCCGCGCGGTCGCCTGGGCCGAGGACGACTCCTGCTTCGTCGTCGGCGCCTACGACGGCGCCCTGCACTACTTCGACGTCGTCGGCGCCCGCCTGCACCGCGTCGAGGACCGCCGGGTGTGGCCGCGCTCGGTGGCCGTCGCCCACGGCGTCGTCGCCGCCGGCAGCTTCTGGAACGGCCCCCACCTGTACGACCTGCACACCGGCCGCGAGATCACCGCCCCCGACGCCGCCACCCACGGCCCCAACGCGCTGGCCCAGCACGGCGACGAACTGCTCATCGGCACCGACTCCGGCCTCGTCGTCGCCGTGACGACCGACGCCTGGGGCAGCGAGACGGTCCGCACCACCCCCTTCACCGACGGCCCGATCCTGTCCCTGGCCACCGACGGCGACACCGTCTACGCCGGCACCTACTCCGGGCACGTCCTGCGCCACGACGGCACCACACTCACCACCAGTACCGGCCTCGGCGCCCCCGTGCCCTCCCTCACCGTCCACGAGGGCACCCTCGTCGCCGGCACCTACAACGGGGAGTTCCTCCTCCTCGCCCCCGGCACCCTCGAGGTCGTGGAGCGGATCGAGGCACACGACGGCTCCGTGAAGTCCCTCACCGCCGTGGAGCAGGGCTTCCTGTCCGCCGCCACCGACCGCACCGTCGAAGCGGGCGGGCCGCACGGCCGCAGCAAGCTGTGGGAGCACGGCAACCTCGTCAACGCCGTCGCCGCACTCGGCACCCAGGCCGCCGCCAGCGCCTCCCGCGACCACACCGTCAAGGCCGGCCGGCTCACCCGCCTGCCCGACGGCACCTGGCGCGCCGAGCGGGTGCAGACCCTCCTCGGCCCCGACGAGTCGGTCAAGTGCGTGGCCCTCCTCGGCGACGCCGAACGGCCCGTCCTCCTGGCCGGCTCCTACGACTTCGGCCTGTACGCCTGGCAGGTCGACTGGGACGACTCGGCCAACACCCTCGCCTCCGGCCGGGTCCTGGCCGAATTCGCCCAGGGCCTGTCCTGCATGCACCGCCTCACCGACGGCACCGTCGCCGTCGCCGGCTGGGACGGACGTGTCCTCGTCGTCGGCCTCGACCTCGCCGGCCGGCCCGAGGTGCGCCACTCGCTGCACCTGGACGAGCTGCTCACCGCCCCCACGGCGACCCGCCCGGCCGCCGCCCGCACAAGGGAAAACAGGGCAGCATGAACCCCCTCACCACACTGCCGCACGTCGCCTCGATCCGCGCCCGCGTGCCCATCGCCCTCCACCGCGCGCAGGGCCGCGCCGCCGAACTCGTCACCTTCCACGGCCTGCCCGACGCCCAGGAGCACATCGCCTGCGTCCTGCCCCACACGCCCGGCACCGTGCCCCTGGTGCGGCTGCACAGCGAATGCTTGACCGGCGACGTGTTCGGCTCCGCCCGCTGCGACTGCGGACCCCAGCTCGACGAGGCGCTCACCGCCCTGGCCGACGAGGGCGGCGTCCTGCTCTACCTGCGCCAGGAGGGCCGCGGCATCGGCCTCTACAACAAGCTCGACACCTACGTCCTGCAGGACCAGGACATCGACACCTTCCACGCCAACCGCATCATCGGCCGCGGCGAGGACGAGCGCGACTACCGGGCCGCCGCCGCGATGCTGCGCGCCCTGGGCCTGACCCGCATCCGGCTGCTCACCAACAACCCCGACAAGGTGGCCCAGCTGCGCGCCCTCGGCATCAGCGTCGACGCCGTCCTGCCCACCGCCGTCCACCTGACCGAGGACAACGCCCGCTACCTGTCGGCCAAGGCCAGGAGCGGCCACACCCTGGCGCTGCTGAAGGAGGCGAGCGCATGAACCTCGACGACATCGCCCGGTCCCCGCACTTCAAGGAGCAGGCGGACCTCGCCGACCCGGCCCGTGTCCACTCCTCGCCGCACCCCCGGCCCTCCGCCGACCGGCTGCGCCTGGCCGCCGCCGTCGAGGACCCGTCGCTGCCGCTGACCGAACGGCTCGCCGCCGGCGGCATGCTGGCCCTGCTCGGCGACCCGCGCATCACCCCCGCCCCGGCCGTCTGCTTCGTACCCGGCGCCACCGTCCCCATCGGCCTGCCCGCCGAGGAGACCGGCTACGTCACCCGGGCCTGGGCCGACAAGGGCGTGGAGGAGTCCTGGATCGCCAAGGAGACCCCCGAACACGCCGTCCGGATCGCCGACTTCTACATCGCCCGCTACCCGGTGACCAACGGCGAATGGCGCGACTTCCTCGCCGACACCGGCCTGGAGGACCGCCCCACCACCTGGTACCTGGGCGCCTACCCCTGGGACCGCTCCAACCACCCCGTCGCCGGCGTCCGCGCCGAGCACGCCGACCACTACGCCCGCTGGCTCAGTGAGCGCACCGGCCACCCGTGGCGGCTGCCCACCGAGGCCGAGTGGGAGTACGCGGCCAAAGGCCCCGAAGGGCGCCCCTACCCGTGGGAGGGAGGCTTCGACCCGGACGCCGCCAACACCCGCGAGTCCGGCGTGCACACCACCACCCCCGTCGGCGCGTTCCCGGCCGGCCAGGCCCCGTTCGGCGCGCACGACATGGGCGGCAACGTCGAGGAGTTCACCGCCGACGACTACGCCCCCTACCCCGGCGGGGAACACATCGCCGACCACCTGGCCCAGTCGATGGGCACCTACCGCGTCGCCCGCGGCGGCAGCTTCGCCCGCTTCGGCGACCTCACCCGCACCCGCCGCCGCCACGGCGCCTTCCCCGGCCCGCTCTACCCCGTCGGGTTCCGTCTCGCCACCAGCGAGCGCCCCTCATGACCGCGCCGGTGATGACGGCGCCCCCCGCCGTCCGGCCCGCCGGCATCGAGCGGGCGCTCGCCGCCCGCCGCCCCGGCCGCGCCGACATCGAGGCACCCTTCGCCCCGCTGGAGCGGCGCGCCCTGCGCCTGCTGCCCCGCCTGGCCGCGCTGAAGCCCGCGGTCGGCGCCACCCCGCTGGTCCCCGTAGCCAGCCGGGCCGGCCGCGGCACCGTATGGCTGAAGGCGGAGGCCGCCAACCTGACCGGCACCGTCAAGGCCCGCACCGCCTACGCCCTGCTGTGCGCGGCCGTGGCCCGCGCGGGCACCCCCGACGTCCGGCTCGTGGAGTATTCCGGCGGCTCCCTCGCCCTCGCCCTCGCCGAGATGTGCGCCGCACTCGGCCTCGACCTGCACCTGGCCGTGCCGCACGGCTCGCCCGACCGCCTCGTCGGCGCCCTGCGCCGGCACGGCGCACACGTCACCCACGGGCCCGAAGGCACCGGATTCCTCGGCGCGATGGACGAGGCCGTACGCATCTGCGAACGCGAGGGACGCCATCTGCTGCTGCAGCACTGCGCCCCCGAGGCGGTCGCCGTGCACCGCGAACGCACCGGCGCCGAGATCACCGCCCGCCTCACCCAGGAGGGGATACGCCCCGTCGCGCTCGCGGCGGCGGTCGGCTCCGCCGGCACCCTCGTCGGCACCGCCCAGGCCCTGCGCAACCGCTGGCCGCGCTGCACGCCCATCGCCGTCTTCCCCGCGGAAGCCCCCTACGGCGACCACCGCGCCCCCGGCGGCGCCCGCCGCATGAACGGCACCGGCGGCCTCGGCCACGGCCTCAGGCAGCCCCTGCTGGCCCCGTACGAGGACGACTTCACCTTCACCGAGATCGACTACACACATGCGCTCCAGGCGATGCGCCGGCTGCAGCGCATCCAGCAGGTCGCCGTCTCCAGCAGCGCCGCCGGCGCCTGGCTGGCCGCCTCCCGCATCGTCGACCGGGGCCCGCGCGGCCGCCACGCGGTGGCTGTCGCCGCGGGCCGGGGAACAGCCGAGGAGTGGGCCGATGCCGCCGACCACTGACACACCCGCCGACTACGCCGCCTACCGGCGGACCGTCGCCGACTCCTTCGGCCACTGGTACGGCCAGAAACGCGACTCGTGGACCGGCGCCGCCACCAACGACCAGGTGACCCGGTTCGCCTGTGCCCAGGCCCCGGCCGCCACCGGCCCCGGCCGCCGCCGGATCCTCGACGTGGGCTGCGGCCGCGGCCACCAGAGCGCCGAGCTCGCCGAGCGGCTCGACGCCGACACCACCGGCCTGGACCTGCTGGACGTGTGGGACGCCCCGCCGCCGCCCCGCGGCCGGGCCCGCTTCCGCCAGGGCGACTTCCTGGACTACGCCCGTACCGGCATCGACCTCGTGGTGGACAACGGCTGCCTGCACCACCAGCGGCGCGCCGACTGGCCCGCCTGGGCCGCCCACGGCGCCCGCCTGCTGCGGCCCGGCGGAGTCCTCGTCGTCAGCGTCTTCCTCAGCCCTCACGGCGAGATCGCCGCATTCCCCCTCGACGACGGCCGCCTGAACTGGTGGCTGACCGAACAGTCCGTCACCGACCTGTACACCGACGCCGGCCTCACCCCCGCGAACCGCCTGGTGATCGACCGGAACTTCCAGTACCAGGGCCACTGGCTCGAATACCTGGTGCTCTCCTTCCGCACGACCGACGGATGACCGCCCCGTCATCCGTGAAGGGACGACAACATGCTCAAGGAAATCGACCTGGAACGGCCCGGCGGCCGTGAGCACCTGCGCGACGCACTGCGCGACGGGTTCTTCCTCGTCCGCAACACCGTTCCCGAAAGCCTCCTGGACGAGGCGTACGCCTTCCTGCACGCCTTCTTCGCCCTGGACGGCGACAGCAAGAACACCTGCCGTGTCGCGGGCAGCAACGGCCAGTCCGGCTACACCCCACCCCTGGTGGAACACGCCGAGCAGGGCGCCGTGCCGGACTGGAAGGAACTCTTCCACTGGGGAGCGCCACTGCCCGCCCAGCACCCGCTGCGCGTCCGCTACCCCGCCCGCTACCCCGAGCCGTACTTCCCCGACCACATGGTGCCCGGCATCGGATCCGCGCTGCGCGAACTGCACACCCGCATGGTGCGCTTCCAGCACGACGTCGTCCGCACCCTCGCCGACGCACTCGGCGCCCACCCCGACTATTTCACCGACATGCTGGAGGACGGCCCCGTCGTCAACCGGGCCACCTGGTACCCGCCGATGGAGCAGGCCCCCTCGGACCGGCACGTATGGGCGGTGGAACACCAGGACTTCGATCTGATCACCGCCCTGCCCCGGGCGACCGCGTCCGGCCTGGAGGTCCTCGTCGAGGGGGAGTGGCTGGCCGTCGACGCACCGCCCGGCTACGCCGTCGTCAACGTCGGCATGGTCCTCGACCGGCTCACCAACGGCCTCGCCCGCGCCGCCGTACACCGCGTCGTGGCCCGGCCCGACCAGCGGGAAGGACGCCTGTCCATCGTCCAGTTCTGCCACCCCGCACCCTGGACCGCCCTCACCCCCCTGCGCGTCCCGGGCGCCGAAACAGGCCCGCAGCGCTTCGCGACCCTCACCGCGGACGAACTGTTCCAGCGCACGATGTACCGCATCAACCGCCTGGACACCCCGCCCGTCCCCACCCCGGCCCGATGACCCCCGCACCACCCACCACCGGCGCCGAATCGGCCGCCCGCGCCAGGGGCACCACCCCCCGCCCCGACCCCCGTCCCGGCATGGCCAGGCGCGTCCGCCTTGGCGTGACGAGGCCCCCCGCCACCGGCGGAGCTCTCCCGCTGTCACGGCTGATCCGCGAGGATCTCCAGGCCGTCCTCGACCGCGACCCGTCCTGCTCCGGCCGCCTGGAGGCGCTGCTGCACGCCGGCTGGCAGGGACTGGCCCTGCACCGGCTGGCCCACCGCCGCTACCTGCGCGGCCACCGGCTGCGGGCCGCCGCCCTCACCCGTCTGGCCCGGCTGCTGACCGGCATGGAGATCCACGCCGGTGCCAGCATCGGCCGACGCGCCTTCATCGACCACGGATTCGGCGTCGTCATCGGCGAAACCGCGGTCATCGGCGACGACGTGACGCTCTATCACAACGTCACCCTCGGCTCCCGCGGCCGGCTGCGCGACAGCGGCGGCGGCCGGCGCCGCCACCCCGTCGTGGGTGACCACGTCCTGATCGGCACGGGTGCCTCCGTCCTGGGCCCGGTCACCGTCGGCGACGGATGCCGTATCGCCGCCCACTCCCTGGTCCTGCACGACCTGCCCGCGGCCGGCACGACCACCCGGCCCCCCCGCGGCCACCCGCCGACCCCCCGGTGGCCCGCCGTCCCACCCCAAGCCCGCACGACGGGGACGGAGATGACGAATTCCGCCCCGATCCCGCCGGACCCCCACCGTCCTCACGGATGCTGCACCTGTCCCCGCACACCCGCACACCCCCGTCCCGCCCACGGACACAACGGAGAGTGATCCACGTGCTCAGCAGACGCTCCCTCATACGGGCCTCGGCAGGCGCCACCGCGGCAGCCGCCCTCACCGCCACCACCAGCGGCCTCGTCCTCGCCGCCGGCACCGCGGTGTACTGGAGCACCCTGCGGGACAAGCTCACCGGCCGCCTCGTCCTGCCCGCCGACGCCGGCTACGACACCGCCCGGCAACTCCAGCTCGCCCAGTTCGACGCCGTCCACCCTCAGGCCGTCGCCTACTGCGCCACCGACAGCGACGTCGCCACCTGCATCCGCTTCGCCCAGGACAACGGCCTGGCCACCGCCGTCCGCAGCGGCGGCCACAGCGCCGCCGGCTACTCCACGAGCCCCGGCCTCGTCATCGACGTCTCCCGCCTGAGCGCCGTCCGCGTCGACGGCTCCACCGTCCACCTCGGCCCCGGCAGCCAGGGCGTCGACGTCGTCAACACCCTTTCCGCGTACGGCATCCAGGTCGCCGGCGGCACCTGCCCCACCGTCGCCATGGGCGGCTGGCTCCAGGGCGGCGGCCTCGGCCACGCCTCCCGCAAGTACGGCATGGGCGCCGACCGCCTCGTCTCCGCCCGCGTCGTCCTCGCCGACGGCAGCACGGTACGCGCCTCGGCCACCGAACACCCCGACCTGTTCTGGGCCCTGCGCGGAGGCGGCGGCGGCAACTTCGGCATCGTCACCGACTACGAGGTACGGCCCGTGCGGATCCCGGTCCTGACCCTCTTCAACCTCAACTTCCGCTACACCGACGCCCTCCAGGTGATCCTCGCCTGGCAGGACTGGATGGCATCGGCACCCCGCGAACTCGCCGGCGAACTGCTGTTCCTGCACTCCACCGACGCCCCCGCCGGCGCCGAGCCCACCGTCGTCCTCACCGGCGGCTACCACGGCACCAAGACCGACTGCGACCGCCTGCTGGACCGCCTCACCACCGCGATCGGCCACCCCGGCACCAGCCGCACCAGCAGCGAACTCCCCTACCCCCAGGCGATGATGCAGGTGTACGGCTGCGGCGACAAAACCGTCGCCGAATGCCACCGCATCGGCTTCACACCCGAGGCCCAGCTCTCCCGCGACAGCCACATCACCCAGCGCAACCAGTACT
This sequence comes from Streptomyces sp. NPDC046831, assembly GCF_040645305.1. Lineage (NCBI taxonomy): Bacteria > Bacillati > Actinomycetota > Actinomycetes > Kitasatosporales > Streptomycetaceae > Streptomyces > Streptomyces sp. NPDC046831. Next base: position 327,444 of record NZ_JBEYXZ010000001.1, read on the forward strand.
TCGCCACGCCCTGGACCCCGGCCGCCGCCCAGCAGGCCCTGGACGCCCTCACCGCCGACCCCAGCCCCGGCCAGTTCCGTTTCCTCGGCCTGTTCCCCTACGGCGGCCGCATCAACGAGATCTCCCCCACCGCCACCGCGTTCGTCCACCGCGACTCGGTGCTCAACGCCGGCTTCGCCGTCACCCTGCCCACCGCCGACCCCGCCCAGAGCGACCGCGACCGTGCCCAGGCCTGGGTGAACAAGGCCCACAGCACCATGGACGCCCACTCCAACCACGAGTCGTACCAGAACTACATGGACCCGGCCCTCACCACCTGGCGTCAGGCCTACTACGGCAAGAACTACGCCCGTCTGCAGACCGTCAAGCGGACCTACGACCCCACCCGCTTCTTCCGCTTCGCCCAGGCCATCGACTGAACCCACCCCGCCAGGCGGCCCCAGGCACGGCCCCGCCCCGACCGAAGGACTCACAGTGACCCACACCGGCGACGCCGTACGCGACGTCATCATCATCGGCTCCGGCCCCGCCGGCTACACCGCCGCCCTCTACACCGCCCGCGCCCAGCTGACCCCCCTCGTCTTCGCCGGCGCCCTCCTCGTCGGCGGCGCCCTCACCACCACCACCGAGGTGGAGAACTTCCCCGGCTTCCCCGAAGGGGTCCAGGGCCCCGACCTGATGGACCGCATGCGTGAACAGGCCGAACGCTTCGGCGCCGAGATCGTCGACGACGACGTCACCGCGGTCGACCTCACCGGCGACATCAAGACCGTCACCGACACCACCGGCACCGAACACCGCGCCCGCACCGTGATCGTCGCCACCGGCTCCCAGCACCGCAGACTGAACCTGCCCCGCGAGGACGACTTCTCCGGCCGCGGCGTCTCCTCCTGCGCCACCTGCGACGGCTTCTTCTTCAAGGACCGCGACATCGCCGTCGTCGGCGGCGGCGACACCGCGATGGAGGAGGCCACCTTCCTCACCCGCTTCGCGAAGTCCGTGACGATCGTCCACCGCCGCGACACCCTGCGCGCCTCCAGGATCATGCAGGAACGCGCCCTCAACGACGCGAACATCACCTTCGCCTGGAACAGCGAGGTCACCGAACTCCACGGCGAGGACCGCCTCACCTCCCTGACCCTGCGCGACACCCTCACCGGCGACCACCGCACCCTGCCGGTCACCGGCCTGTTCGTCGCCATCGGCCACGACCCCCGCACCGACCTCTTCAAGGGCCTGCTCGAACTCGACGATGCCGGCTACGTCAGGGTGGACGCCCCCTCCACCCGCACCAGCCTCCCCGGCGTCTTCGCCGCCGGCGACGTGGTCGACCACACCTACCGCCAGGCCATCACCGCCGCCGGCACCGGCTGCACCGCCGCCCTGGACGCCGAGCGCCACCTGGCGGCCATCCGCTGACCGTTGACCTTCACCTTGCTGTCGACTTCAGGAAGTGCGTGGTCTCGCTCGCTTGGCGTGCAGCCGTCGAAGGCTTGGAGTGCGGCCCTTCCAGCGCATGGTCCAGCGTGTGCGTCCGGTGCCGGTCGGGTCCAGGCTCATGACGGCCGGGCTGGTGGGTGAGGGGTAGCTCGCCACTGGGCAGGTGAGGTCGGCGGCGGACGTGCTGGGGGTGCGGGAGCGTGCGGTGTGACGGTGGCTGGCGGCCGCCGAGCGGGACGAGGCTGCGGCCCCGGGCACCGGGGGAGCGGGTCGCGTATTCCGGGCGGTTCACGGTTACTGATGAGTCCGGGCTCTGCTGTGTCGGCCTGGATGCCTCAGCGGGGGGACGATGACCGGCCCGTGGACGGGCCGCCGGGCGCCCTGCGGCCGCTGACGGCGCGACCTGGATACGACCGTGAAGCCGCATACCGAGCCGGAGCCGGCCGCTGCCCACGCGCAGGTGGGGACGCCGCCGCTGGCCGGGCCGTCGGGCAGGCCGGTCTCGATCTCGCGGAGGTGCCGCTGCCAGGCCGGCGCCCGCTCCCGTTCGGGCAGCGTCTCCAGCAGCCCCCACTGCGGCGCGGCGGCGGCCGCGGGGGAGCCCACCACGGCGAAGGCGGGATCGGCGAACAGCAGCGAGGCCGGCATCGACGTCGTCTGCCCCTGCTGCCCGAGCAGCGTCACCGACGCACCGGCCACCGCCGCTGCCTGCCAGGTGCGGCCCTGGAACCTCACGTATGCCCCCAGCTTCACCTGCCGGCCACCCGCAGCAGCGGGGCCGGACACCAGGCCGGGGCGGCCGGGAGCGCTCACCACTGCTCCGCCTCCGCTCGCGCGTCCCCCACCGGCACGCCTCCGGTGCCGGCTGCCTGGCGTCCCTCCACGAACGCATCCGGCACGCCCAGGTCTTCCGCGAAGGACCGGGCCGCCGCCTGCGCTTCAGTTTCTGCGCGCACCCCGGCTGCGCTGGAGCCGTTGCCCGGCTCGCCCGGCTGGTCTCCTCGCCGGCCGGTGCGGGCGGCGAGGACCTGCGCGGTGCGGTGGTGTGACAGGTTGACCGGATCCCGTCTCCTACAGCTTGCGGCCCAGCGCTGCCGCGTGCTGCTGCATCACCGGGGCAACCCGGTCGCGCAGTTCGTCGACGGTGACGCGGGAGCTTGAGGCGCTGACCGAGATGGCGCCGACCAGCTGGCCGGCCGGATCGTGGACCGGTACGGCGATGGAGAGCAGCCCGAGTTCGAGCTCCTCGGAGTTGATCGCCATGCCTGCGGCGCGGACAGCCCGGACGCGGTCTTCGACTTCGGCGGCCGTGGTGGGGGTCCCTGGGGTGCGTACGGGAAACGGAGCGGCGGCGAGGTAGTCGGTCAACTCAGCTGCGTCCAGGGCGCCGAGCAGAACCTGTCCGGTGGAGGAGGCGTAAAGGGGGAGCCGGGCGCCGACACGTATGCCGTTGTCGATGAGTCGGGTGCCTTCGCTGCGCGCGATGAACAGTGATTCGTTGTCGTAGCGCACGGCCAATGAGGCGGACTCGTCGGTTGCGTCGCGGATGGCGGCGAGGTGCGGCTGGGCGAGTTGGGGAAGCGCGGCGGACTCGCCGTAGGTGGCGCCGATGCGCAGTACGCGGGGGGTGGGCGCGAAGAACTTCCCGTCGAAGGTGACGTAGCCGAGCTCGGTGAGCGTGTTCAGGCAGCGGCGTGCCGTTGCCCGGCTCAGGCCGGTGGCGCGGGACGCATCGCTGATGGTGAGCCGGGGAGTGCTGTCCCCGAATGCCTCGAGGATCGCGAGCCCCTTGGCAAGTCCTGCCATTCCTTCGACGGCCATGCGGCCTCCCCCTTGACAGATGTCACTGCTGGCAAATCTACTGGCGCTCTGTTCGGATAGCGAGCAAACGTTCGCATAGCGAACGAGAGTTGTCAAGCACTGGAGGTGCACGCATGAGCGCACGGAACACGGGGGCGGCTGCTCCGGCCCCGACCGGGATCTCGGAGCGCCCCTGGCCCGAGTCCCTGACCCAGGTGCCGTACTGGGTCTTCCAGGACGAGGACGTCTACCGGGCCGAGCAGGAGCGAATCTTCCACGGCCCGATGTGGAACTACCTCTGCCTCGAGGCCGAGCTGGCCGAACCGGGCGACTTCTGCGCCACCTTCATCGGCGAGCAGCCAGTGCTCGTGACCCGCGACCACGACGGCCAGATCTACGCCTTCGAAAACCGGTGCGCCCACCGCGGCTCGCTGATCGCCATGGAGCACTACGGCCACACCAAGGACTTCACCTGCGTCTACCACGCCTGGACGTACAACCTCCAGGGTGACCTCACCGGTGTCGCCTTCGAGGAGGGCATCAACGGCAAGGGCGGCATGTCGCCGGAGTTCTGCAAGGCCGCCCACAGCCCCCGGCGGCTGCGGCTGGCCACTGTGCACGGCTTGGTCTTCGGCAGCCTGGACAACGACGTACCGGAGATCGAGGAGTACCTCGGCCAGGACATCCTCGACCGGATCGAGCGGGTCCTCGGCGGCCGCAAGCCGGTCGTGCTGGGCCGGTTCACCCAGAGCCTGCCGAACAACTGGAAGCTGTACATGGAGAATGTCAAGGACTCCTACCACGCCAGCATCCTGCACCTGTTCTTCACCACCTTCGGGCTCAACAAGCTGAACCAGAAGGGCGGCATCATCGTCTCGGAGAACGGTGGCCACCACGTGAGCTGGTCGGCCATCAACCCGGAGGCGGAGGCCGCGGCGCACTACAAGGACCAGAAGATCCGCTCCGACTCCGAGTACCGACTCGAAGACCCGTCGCTGGTCGACAGCTTCAGCGAAGTCGGGGACGACATCACGCTGCAGATCCTCTCGGTCTCGCCCGGCTTCGTACTCCAGCAGATCCAGAACTCCGTCGCCGTACGCCAGGTGCTGCCGACCGGGGTCGACTCCACCGACCTCCACTGGACCTACCTCGGCTTCGAGGACGACACCGAGGAGCAGCAGCTGATCCGACTCAAGCAGTCCAACCTGGTCGGTCCGGCCGGCTATGTCTCCATGGAGGACGGCGCCATCGGCGGCTTCGTGCAGCGGGGCATCACCGGGGCGAGCAAGGAGTTCGCGACCGTCCAGATGGGCGGTGACCAGGCGGCCTCCAGCGAGAGCCGGGTCACCGAGGCTTCGATCCGCGGCTTTTGGAAGGTCTACCGCGAAGCCATGGGTTTCGCCGTCGGCGCGGACAAGGGAGCACAGGCCTGATGGATGCGCACACCCTGATCAGCCGGGCCCAGGGGCACTACGTCCGCGCCATCGACGACGGCCCGATCGAGGACTGGCCGGAGTTCTTCACCGACGACGCCTTCTACAAGGTCACCACGGCGGACAACCACCGGCGCGGGCTGCCGGCCGGGATCGTCTGGGCGAACAACAAGGCGATGCTCAAGGACCGGGTCTCGGCGCTGAAGGAGGCCAACATCTACGAGCCGCACGCCTACCGGCACATGCTCGGCCAGCCTGCGGTGCTTCAGGAGAGCGAGACCGGCGCGACCAGCGAGACCTCGTTCCTGGTCATCCGCATCACCGGGAACGGGCCGACCGATGTGTTCGCCAGCGGCCGCTACCTCGACGAGCACGTCTTCGAGGACGGCAGAGCCCTGATCAAGAAGCGGATCGTGGTCTGCGACAGCTCCCGCATCGACACACTGCTGGTACTGCCGCTGTGACCGGGATACCCAGACTGCTGCTCACCACCGGCGATCCGAACGGGATCGGGCCGGAGATCGCGCTCGCGGCGGTCGCCGAGCTCGACGACCAGGCGCCGGTCGTGGTGGGCGACCGTCACGTACTCCAACCGTACGCTGAACGCGCGGGGCTCGCGCTGCGCGCGGCGCAGCCGGGTGCGGCCGCCGAGCGCGGCGTGTGCGACCTGGTCGATGTCGGCGCCCTGCCCCCCGGCGACCTGGCGGTCGGTCAGGTCACCGCGCCTGCGGGCGCCGCCACCATCGCGTACACCGCCGCAGCGGTACGGCTGGCGATGGACGGCAGTTACGCCGGTGTGGTCGCCTGCCCGCACTCGGAGACGGCCGTCCACCGGGCCGGGATCGCCTTCGCCGGCTACCCCCCGCTGATCGCGGAGCTCACCGGCACCCCGCTTGAGAAGGTCTTCCTGATGCTGGTCGGCGGCGGTCTGCGCATCGCGCACGTCACACTGCACGAGCGGCTGGCCGACTCGCTGGCCCGGCTCACCCCCGAAATGGTCACCAACGCCGGGCTGGCGCTGCACCGGGCGCTGCGGGCAACTGGCATCGCCGATCCCCGGATCGCCGTCTTCGGGCTCAATCCGCACGCCGGTGAAAACGGCCTGTTCGGCGACGACGACAAGCTGGTCACCGAGCCTGCGGTGGCTGCTCTCCGCGAACTCGGCGTCCCCGCCGAGGGCCCCGTCGGGGCCGACATCCTGCTCGGCGGCGCCCGCCACCACGACGCCTACCTGGCGATGTACCACGACCAGGGGCACATCCCGGTCAAGGTCCTGGCCGGACGTACCGCGGCCGCAGTCACCATCGGTGCCGGTGCGCCGTTCGCCAGCGTGGGCCATGGCCCCGCCTTCGACATCGCCGGGCAGGGCAATGCCGACCCGGGCGCCGTGCTCGCAGCTCTCCGGCTGCTCGCTCCCAACTGTTCAGGAAGGCTGAGATGACCTTCACCATCAGTGTCCGCGGCTCTGACATCGCCTTCGGCTGCGAGCCGGGGCAGAACGTCCTGGACGCCGCCGAGGCGGCCGGTTGGGCGATTCCGTACTCCTGTCGCAAGGGCGTGTGCGACACCTGCCTCGGCTCGGTGACCGCAGGCCCGCTGGACATACCGGGCAGTGGTTCCCTCTGCGGCCCAGCCGAGGTCCGGCTCTGCCGGGCACAGCCAACCGGCGACATCGAGATCGCGCCGCGCCGGATCGCGGCACGGACCCCGCCGGTGCGCAAGCGGCTGACCACAACGGTGTACCGGCGCCGCCAGGTCGCCCCCGGCGTCACCGTTCTCGACCTGCGCTACCCCATCGGCCGGCGAACGCCCTTCCAGGCCGGCCAGTTCCTCAATGTCATCCTCGACGACGGCGATACCCGGTCGTACTCGCTGGCCAATGCACCCCAGCACAACGACCTCGCCCAACTGCACGTCCGGCACGAACCAAACGGCGCGTTCTCAGCCCGGATCCTGCAGCAGCTTCAATTCCACGACACCGTGGACATCGAGGCGCCCTTCGGCGAGTTCTTCGTCGAGGACGGCGACGGACCCCTCCTCCTGCTCGCCACCGGCACCGGATTCGCGCCCATGCGGTCGATCATCCTCGACCACATCGCCCGGCGCCTGACCCGCCCGATCCACCTGTACTGGGGCGCCCGCACCCTCGAGGATCTCTACGCCCGCACCACCCTCCAAGCCTGGACCCGGCGCCACCCATGGTTCCGGTTCACCCCCGTGCTCTCCCAGCCGCACACCGGCTGGGAAGGCGCCGCCGGCTGGGTACAAGCAGCCGCGATCGCGGACCATCCCGACCTCAGCAGCCACCACATCTACGCCTGTGGCAGCGAAGCAATGACCCGAACCGCCGCCCAGGAGCTGGCGCGCGAGCGTCATGTGACTTCCGACCGGTTCCACTCCGATGCGTTCGTCCCGGCCGTGGGAGCCCTCGCCAGAGTCGAGTAACCCTTCTCCATGTGGAGTGCATTATGTCCAAAACCACCTCATCCCCGTCCGCCGCCGTATCGGACCCGCAGGGGCCGCTCAAGCTCCCCGGCTTCATCGACGGACGCCGCCCGGGCGGCTTCCAACTACGTACCGTGCTGCTGTGCGGGCTGGTCATGCTCCTCGACGGGTTCGACACCCAGGCGATCAACTACATGGCCCCGGCCATCACCCAGGACTGGGGCGTGTCCAAGGGCACCATGGCCACGATCTTCTCAGCCGCACTGGTCGGCCTGATGATCGGCTATCTGCTGCTGGCCCCGCTCTCCGACAAGTTCGGCCACAAGCGCCTCGTCATGGCGGGAGTTGCCATCTTCTCGCTCTCGACGCTGGCCTCGGTGTGGGCGCAGAGTCCCGACCAGCTCATGATCATGCGGGTGATCACCGGAATAGGCCTCGGCGCGGCCACCCCGAGCACCATCGCGCTCACCGCCGAGTACAGCCCCAAGCGGCTGCGGGCCAGCCTGGTCCTGGCGATCTACTGCGGTTTCTCACTCGGGTTCGTGCTCGCCAACTACGCCGCCGACTGGCTCATCCCCGCCTACGGATGGCGCTCGGTCTTCGTCGCCGGCGCCGTGCTGCCCCTGGCCCTGCTCCTCGTACTGGTCTGGCAGCTGCCCGAGTCGATCTCCTATCTGCTGCGCCGCGGGGAAAACGCCAAGGCGTACGCCCTGTGCCGCCGCATCGACCGGACGCTCCCGGAGACGGCGCAGATCGAGGCGGAAAGCGCCGGCCCCGGCAAGCGGGTCAAGGTCACCGAACTGCTCTCGGGCCGCCAACTGCTCGGCACGGTCCTGCTGTGGGTCGTCTTCGCGATCAACCTGGCGTTGTTCTACGGCCTGCAGAGCTGGATGCCGACCATCCTCGCCGATCGCGGCTACTCCGCCGGCACCCTGGCGACCGCCGCGTCCATGACGACCATCGGCGGCATCGTGATCGCCTTCGTGGTCGGGCCCGCGATGGACCGGCTCGGCGCCTACGGCTCCCTGGGCACCCTCTACTTCGCCGGCTGCGGCTTCCTGGTCCTCATGGGCCTGGTGCTGGGCTCGCCGGTCTGGATGGTCCTGGCGGCGATCTTCCTGGTCGGCTGCGCCGTCAGCGGCGGCCAGAAGAGCGTCATCGCACTCGCTGCGGCCTTCTATCCCCAAGAAGTACGCTCCACCGGTGTCGGCTGGGCGTTGGGCATCGGCCGCGTCGGCGGCATCGTCGGCCCGCTGATCGTCGGAGGCATGCTGGCCGACGGCATGGGCCACGAGCAGCTCTTCCTGATCCTCGCGGGCCCCACCGCCCTGTGCGGTCTGATCGTCCTGTACCTCGGACACCGCGCGAAGCAGCTCAAGACGACCTGACCCCGGAAACCGGCGCTGCGGGGGCCGGGAGGCCGTGCCGGCCTGTGCCGTCCCCCGCACACGGCGTGCGTGCCGATTAATACGCCCGGGCAGGTCGAGCCGCGCGTGTGTCCTCGTGAAGGACGCCGCCGAGTCGATCACCTCGACGGATGTCCAGCTGGTCGAGTCGGCCGGGCTCGGTGATCGCTTCGAGGCCGACCGCAGGGCTGCTGCCCGGTGCAGGGCGCGCGCGGTGCGGCCTGTACTCGTGCACAACGATTCCAACTCGACGAGTACGTGAAGCAGATGGGCCCGATTGCAGATCAAGATGCGCCTCCGAAGAATGATCCGCGACGAACCTCGGTGAGCGAAACGGCACCGTCAGCACAGGAACTAAATCATGCCCAACGCATGCCGATGGCGGAGAGCTGCTGTCCATGGGTGGTTTTCCTGATCAGTAGGTCGTGGTTTGGCCTGGGCTGATCAGTTTGGTGTCTGGTGGTGGTAGCGCTTTAAGCCCCGGTCGCAGCGGCTCGCTGACGGAGGGGATGAGGGCACTGCGCGATCCTCGCCAACTCCCGCCTGATCGCCGAAGGCGTCGACATCCCCAGCGTCGACGCGATCGTCTTCGCCGACCCCACCCGCAGCGTCGTGCGCTGCGTCCAGGCCCTCGGCCGCGCCCTGCGTCTGGACGTCTCCGGCAAGACCGCCTCGCTGATCGTCCCCGTCTACATTCCGCCCGGCACGGACGGCGAGAACATCTTGGGCACCGCGTATGAGCCGGTGTGGGCGATCGCCTGCGCGCTGGCCAGCCACGACCACCGCATCCTCGAACGTCTCCCCGACAAGGCCAACCGCCTGCCGAAGGAGACCAGCCAGGTCATCGCGCGGCGCTGGCACTTCGACTTCACCGTCCACCCCGAGCGCATCGCCCAGGCGATGGACCTGGTCTCCTTCGACCCCCGCGACCCGGCCGTCTCCCGCTCCCGCCGCCTCGGGCTGGCCGCCGCCCGCTCCTACCGCGACCACTACGGCCACCTCGACGTCCCCGCCGACCACATCGACCCCACCGGCTACAAGCTGGGCACCTTCATCACCACCATGCGCGACGCCCGCACCGCCGGCCGCCTCGAGGCGGACTGGATCGCCGAACTCGACGCGCTCGGCATGATCTGGGACAAGCACGACGCCGCCTGGCGCGCCCGCCTCGCCGCCGCGGCCGACTACCTGCGCGCCCACGGCCACCTCGCCGCCCCCGCCACCACCCCCGTCGGCGCCTGGCTAGCCGAACAACGCCACCTCGCCACCAGACACGAACTCGACCCCGTCCGTGTGGACGCCCTCACCGCCCTCGCCTCCGACTGGCGTCTGCCGCACGGAGCGGACTGGCACCGCAAGTACCACCTCCTGCGCGCCCACCTCGCCACCGGCGCCGACCCCGCCGCCCTCACCCGCGACACCGTCCTCGCCGGCGTGAAGATCGGCTCCTGGCTGGCCCGCCAGCTCACCACCTGGTCGGCGCTCACCGACGGCCAGCAGCAACTGATGACCGCGCTCGGCCTCACCCCCGAGGCCAGCCCGCTCGCCCCCGCCCGATGTACCCGCCGAACGTTCGAGGAGACCGTCCAGCTGCTGGAACTCTTCCTGCACCGCGAAGGTCGCATCCCTGCTGCCCGTGAGACGGTCCGCGTCGACGGGGACGCCGTCAAGCTCGGCGCCTGGCTCGCTAAGGCCCGCACCAAGCACCGCGCCCGCCAGCTCCCCGACCATCACGTACGCCTGGTGGCCGCCCTGTTCGAGGGGGACTGGACCGCCGAGGACGCCGTGCCGGCCGTCCTGGTGTAAGCGCGCTGCCCCGACTGGTGCGGGCACAGCCGAGCGAGGTTGCCGTCCGTTCAGGGAGTCGGGTTGGTGGTTTGTCGTCGGGTTTCGCGCAGGTGGAAGTCGACGTACCGGGCGAGGATCAGTGCGTCTTGCGGGTCGTCGGCGTGGAAGGAGACCCGGCGTAGCAGTTGCACGCTGTCGAGTGCGACGTCTTCGCGGGCGAGGACGAAGAGGAGGGTGAGGAGGGCGGAGCGGGCGTTGCCGTCGTCGAAGGGGTGGAAGAAGCAGACGTCGAGGAAGGCGCGTGCGGCCCGGGCGGTCAGCGGCAGGGGCCGGGCTGTGCCCTTGGCGCTTTCGGCGAGGCAGGCGTCGAGGCGGGCGCGGGTGTCCGGGGCGATGCCGTAGCGTTCCCGGCCGCCCTTGGCGAAGGCGGGCAGGCTGCGCAACGGCGGCAGGCCGGGCGTGGCCAGGACGTGCTGTTGCCAGCGCTGGATGAGGGCGAAGTCCAGCCGGGCGCCGCGCGCGGCGTCGGCCCGCATCAGCTCCAGGGCGGTGAGCAGGCCTCGTCCGCGGGCGGGGTCCAGGATGGCGTCGAAGCTGCGGATCTCCTCCGCCATTCCGTCACGGGACGGTGTCACCGGCGTGTCCCCGGTGCTGTCGGCGGCCTCATGCCACGGCACGGCGTCCCGCACGGCGAGCCAGCGCTTGAGGTGGTCGGGCAGGGGCGACTGGGCGGCTCGGGCGGCCGCGTCGGGTCGCACGGCGGCCGCGAGGCGTTCGGCGATGTCCTCGATGAGCACCGGGTCGGGGCCGGTCCAGCTTTCGAACCGGCCGCAGATCGCCTGCTCCACGAGGTGCTCGGCGTCGTCGGCCGGGATGCCCCAGCGGCTGAGGAACCAGCCGAGGACCTGGTGGCAGTGTGCGTACCAGCCGCTGCCGCAGCCGGTGCGGTCGGTGACGTGCAGGATGAGGTTGCGGGCGGTGCGGTCCCACAGGATCCGCTGGTCGTCGATGCTGGCCAGGTCCAGTGGGTAGGCCTCGAACCGTGCGGCGAGGCTTTCCAGCCACTCCCGCCACTCGCACAATGCCGCGGTGACCCGGTCGAGGGTTTCGTCCGAGGTGGTGACCGAGTCCTGGGGGCGGGACCAGCTACCGACCGGCCCTCCGTCGAAGTCCCCCTCGTCGTGTGCCCATCGCCAGCCGGCGACCCAGCGGCCGTAGTGCTCGGCCAGTGCGTGCGTCATGGCGTCGGCCCAGGGCCTGGCCTCCTCCCAGCCCCAGTCGTATAGGGCCCTGTCACCCGGCGGTAGGTCGGGGCGCCGGGGTACCCGCCGGGCCGGCCCCAGCGATCTGACCACCCGCGCCGCCGCCTCGCTGTCGAAGGGATGACGGGCGGGGTCCACCTCGTCCCAGGTCAGGATGCGGGGCGACAGCTCTACGAACACCGCGCAAGTCTCATGCCTCACCCGTACCGGTTCAACCCGATTACCGAACCGCGCCGGAGCACCCGCCAGGCCGCACCGGAACATCTGGGGTACTTCTATGGGCGCCGGGATGCGGCAGGTGTGCGGACCCGAATGCTCACCACGCAGCGTTGAACAATGCGTATTCGAGCAGGTCGGGTGAGGCGTCGGACGGCCAGCCGTCGGTGGACGCCGCCTGGTGGGCGGCGGCGTGTATGAACGAGAGGTAAACCTGGTAGCGGTGGGGTGACCAGTCATGGTCCCGCCAGACCCAGGCGGCGATCGAGCCGTCGGGGTCGTGGCCCGTTTCCCGGCCAACCTGTGAGGCCAGGGACCGCATGCTCCGCGCCAGGACACGGTCGAGGACGAGCGGCTCGGGGCCGTTCGCCGGCGGGACTGCCTTGCCGGTGAAGTAGAGGAACTTGGTGAAGAAGGACGGCCCGAGGCCGGGAACGCGGCCGCGGAGTGCCGCGTAGGCGGCTGTTGCGCTGTGCTTGCTCAGTGCGGTGACCGCATCGGCCAGCGCCGCTTCCAGGTCGTCGACGGTCAGGATCGTTCGCAGCGTGGCCGGTCCGCTGCCGGCAGGGGAGCCGCCCTTGCCCTTCCCCCACACGTAGGTGGCGACCAATGCCTCTCGGAGCGTCTCGCGCGCCAGCGTGTTGGCGACCATCGACGTCACCTGCGCCCGGCTGACCCGGGCGTCCCCGGTGAAGGAGTGGGGAGCCAGTGCCGAAGGCCAGGGGGTGATCCCCGGCTGTGACGCAGCTCCTGTCGCCCCGGGGGAGGCCGCCGTACCGTTGTCCGCACCTCCCCGCCCGGGCGCGCAGTGCCCGCGACCGGATCACCCACACCGGAACACTCAGGACAGGCGGGCATACGCACAGGACGGTCCACCATGCCCACCGCGCTCTCGCCCGTCATCGCCGCCTCCGCACGCTGGCTGCTGGCGGCCTTCCCCCCGGCCACCGGCCCGCTGAACCAGGCCCTGGCCGAAGCCCAGGCAGGCCATGCGGCCACCATCGCCGCCGCCCTGCGCTACCCCACCGCGCTGGACGCCGAACTGCTGGACCTGCTCGGCCCCGGCGGCTCCGGCCGGCTGGACTTCGTCACCGGCGCCGACGCACCCCCGCTGCCGGACGCCACCCACGCCTGGCGCACCCAGGTCGACGAGACCGTCGTCAGCTGGGCGGCCTGCCTGCTGGCCGACGCCGACCTCGCCGCCCTGGCCGCCGCCTGCCTGGCCGCCACCCACCACGGCCCCGACAGCGTGGGCGACGCGCGCCGGCTGACCATCCCCAGCCCGCGCGACCACCGCGCGGCCCCCCTGCTGCGCCACCCGGACTTCCTCGGCCCGATTGCGGACCTCCACCGCGAGACCCTCCTCGGCCTCCTCGGCGCCGCCCCGGCCGTCACCGCCCCCGAACCCGGGTGACCACCGAGCCCGTACGACCACAGGCAGCCGGCCACCGTCGGGCCGCCGCGGCCCGTCGCGCTCAGGGCGCCTTGCACAGAGCCGGGAAACGCGGAGCGAGCCAGGGCTGGGTGGTGCCTGCTGGAGGCGCTGCCCGCCAGCCGGACATCCGCCCGACGCCGACCGGCTCCTCGCCGTCCTCTGGCGCCTGCCCCGTAAGGCGTACGCGTACCGCATGGAAGATGGACGCAATGCGTGCGTTCCGGGTGTGACAGCAGCGTCCGTGAGGCCTGCCCGGCAGCGCCTGCTCGCTCCCGGGCGTGGGCGGCGCCTGCGCCCGCCGCGTCTCTCCGCCTGGTGACCGGCGCCGCGATGGCCCGGCCCCGGCCGCTCGCCGACAACGAGGAGTGGCGGCGGGCCTCAGCGGCGCGCTGACGCGGCACGGCCGTGGAAGTGATCCCCACAGCCGCACCGCGACGCCGCGCTGCCCGCTGCGGCTCGGCCGGATCAGCGGGAGAGCGCCGGGGCCGACCTGCGGCGCCTCGAGCGATCGGAGGGGCTGGTCGTGCTGGAAGGAGGGGCGAGGATCAAGCCTCGCCCCTCGGCCGCGATGGACCACCGGCGCCGGCCCCGCATCGGGACTGCAGGCGGCGCGACGCCGGTCAGTAGTGGATGTTCCAGCCCAGTGCCTCGGCGACGACCTGGAGACCCACCTCCAGGGTGAAGCAGACACCCAGATCGTGGGCGTTGAGGCTGGAGCTGGAGGCGGCCGGGGCGTTGACGACGGCGCACGTGGGTGCGGGCGCCCAGGTCAGCGGGGTGAATGTGCGCACGGTGTGGCGCTGGCTGGAGGCTGCGCGGACGGAGGGCCGCATGGAGCGCAGGCCGCGGGCCCGGCTGGAGGTGTCCGACCAGGCGTGGGAGGTGCTGGCGCAGGCGGGCGGGAACGTGGCGGCGCTGCACCGGCATCTGAAGGCGGCCGGGGGCGAGGTGCCCTCGCTGGCGTCGTTGCACCGGGTGGTGCGCCGGGACCTTCGGTCCGGCAGGGTCCTGCCGGACCGCGCGGTGGTGCGGCGGGAGCGGGATGAGCAGCAGACGCGGCAGGCACTGGCGGACCTCGCCCTGGCCGGACCGAGTGAGGCAGGCGCGGCGAAAGTGGCTGCGCGCCGGCTGCCGCGTCTCGCACCAGAGGCGACCAGCGGCTTGCCGGTGGGGGAGAGCGGCGCGCTGGCGGGTGTGGCGTTGCCGGCGGGCGCGCAGTTGGTGCGGACGTCGTCGGTGCGGGCGGTGGCCGAGGCAGTCGGGCAGGCGATGGCGACGCAGGGTGCGGTGTGTGTGTTCGGCGACCCGGGCCGGGGCAAGACCGCGGCCGTGCGGATGGCGCTTGGCGAAGTGTCCCCGGGCTGGAAGGTGACGGGGGTGCCGGTGCCGGTGCGCCCGTCGGTGACCGGCATGAGGCGTGCGGTCTTCGACGCGCTGGCGCTGCCGGGCCGTTTCCCGCACACGTCGGCGCTGGCGGACGCCGCGGTTGCGGAAGCTTTGGGTGAGGCGCGGGTGCTGGTGGTCGATGAGGTGCAGCGCTTGCCCGTGCCGTGTCTGGAGTACCTGCAGAGCCTGTGGGACCACCCCGGCACCCGGATCACGCTGGTGCTGTGCGGGGCGGGCAGCGAGCGGGCGCTGGCCCGGCTGCCGCAGCTGGCCTCGCGCGTCGGTGCGTGGCAGGAGGTTCCGCGCTTGGCTGGAGCGGAGGTGGCGGCCGTGGTGAGCGGCTTCCATCCGCTGTGGCGGACCGTCCCGGCGTCGGACCTGGCGTGGATCGACCGGTCGTGCGCGCACGGCACGTTCCGCGCGTGGGCTGCTTTGACTGCGCACCTGCAGAACGCGCTGCTCACCACCGCTGATGCATCCATCGACCGGGTCTTGCTGAGGCGGCTGTTCAAGCGGGTCGCGCCGCCACTGTGAACGGAGCACCCCTGCAAGAGACGGGAGGGCGATCGCGTGCTCCCGGCCACCGGCAAGCACACGACGTCCCACCCGCGTGAGGGGAGCTGACATGAAGGACGGCGACGCCATTCGCCCAGACGGCGGATTGCCTGCGGCGTCGAGGACGGCGCTGCGCGGTCCGGCCGTGCGGCGGCTGCTCGCACTGCGGGCAAGGAAGAAGCTGACAGCAGTCCATGTACGGGTGGCCGCGGACGCGCTAGGAGTGTCGGAGCGTACGGTGTGGCGCTGGCTGGCCACCGCTCAGAGCGATGAGACCGCGGCCGCCAACCCCGGCGCACGCTCCCGGGTCGATGCAAGGTTCACGGTCACCCCCGAGGTCCGTGGGCTGTTGGCGCTGTGGAAGGGGAACGTGCGGGCGGTCCACCGCGAACTGGTCCGGCGTGCTGCCAGGCAGTCTCCGCCTGCAGACGCACCGTCGCTGACGACGCTGCACCGGGCGATCCGCCGTGATCTGACGCCGGGGGAGCGGGCGGGGCTTGCGGGAGGGGAGCGGGCGGCGCGCAAGCATGATGTGTTCCTGGCCCGGCCGCGTCCCTGGCGCAACCATGTGTGGGAGACCGACCACGTCCAGGTGCCGGTGCTGGTCGACGTCGAGGGCAAGGCCCGCAGGCCGTGGATCACCTGGTTCACCGACTGCGCCACCAACGCGATCACCGGCGTCGCGGTCACGCCCGGGCATCCGTCGCGGGAGTCGGTGCTGGCCGCGCTGCGCTCCGCGGTCCTGCGTGAGAAACCCTACGGCCCGTTCGGCGGCGTGCCCGAGAAGGTGCGGGTGGACCGTGGCAAGGACTTCCTGTCGAGGACGGTGACCGCCGCGTTCGATCTGCTGGACGTGACGGTGGAGGACCTGCCCGCCTACACCCCCCCACCTCAAGGGCACCATGGAGGGGCTGAACCGGGCGGTGGAGAGCATGTTCCTGGCCTCGCTGCCCGGCTACGCCCGCCAGCCGCGCCCCGGTAAGCGTGCTTCCCGTCCGAAGGACGAGGTGCTGCTGGGCTTCGAGGACTTCACCGCCCGGCTGCTGGAGTGGACGCTGTGGTGGAACACCGAGCACCGCCCGGCACCGTTGCGGGGCAGGACCCCGCTTCAGGCGTGGCAGGACGATCCCACTCCGCTGCGGGACGTGCCGGCCGCGGATCTGTGGACGTTCACCCTGAGGACGCCGGCACCCGCACGCTGACCACCCGCGGCATCCGCTTCAGGAAACGTGACTATGTGGGGCCGTGGATGACCGGCCAGGCCGGGATCCAGGTGAGGGTCCGCTTCATGCCCCACCACGACCACCGCATCGAGGTCTACCACGCCGCCACCGGCCGCTACCTGGGTCCCGCGGACCTGGCCGACCGGGCCACCGACGAACAGATCAGCGCCGTACGGCGGGCACGGGCCGCCCGCACGCGCCGTCTGAAGAAGGACCTTCAGGCCTCGCAGCGCGAGCGCTACGCCGCCGTGAACCAGTGCGAGGCACCTCAGCGGCTCGGCGCGCTGACCGGCGCGCAGGCCGAGGCCGAACTCGCTCAGACTGCCGACTTGGACCTCGCGCAGCTCGCGATGCCAGATCTCATCCCGCACGCTGCGCCCCCGGCCGACTGGCGCACCCCGGCTTCCCTGGCCGCGCTGACCACGCCAGGCCCGCCCATCCGGTACCCGTACGGCCGTGACGGCGCTTCCGCCCCGGACGGCCGCGACGGGCGGACCGCACCTCTCACCACCGATGTAGACGGAGACGCCTGATGACCGCGGTCACCTACCAGTACGTCGATCTGCCGGACGCCTCCGTGGTCACCACCCGCGCGCTGCTCACTGCCCGGGAGAACATCGCCGACACGGTCGCTGCCCGCGCGATGATGTGCATCCACGGTGGCGCCGGCTTCGGCAAGACCCTCGCCGTCAACATCTGCCTGCGCGCACTCGAACCGGGCGAGGACGTCCGCAAGATCACTTTCCGGGCCCGGCCCACGGCCCGCGCGGTGCGCTACGAACTGTTCACCGCGCTCGATCTGGCCGGCGAGCCACCGCGCCACCCCAGCGAGTTCGACCGCCTGCTGAAGACGGCCCTGGCCGAACGTCCCCGTACCTTTCTTGTCGACGAAGCCCAGTGGCTCAACGGTGAGGCGTTCGAATACTTCCGCTACCTGTGGGACGAGCCCTCCACCCAGCTCGCGATCATCTTCGTCGGCGGCGCGGGCTGCCACACCGTGCTGCGCCGCGAACCAATGCTCTCCTCCCGGATCTTCATCTGGCAGCAGTTCACCCGCCTCACACCCGACGAGGTCCTCGAGGTCATCCCGCTGTTCCACCCGGTCTGGGCCGGCGCCGACCCCAAGGACATCACCTTCGCCGACCAGCATGCCGCGCCCGGCAACTTCCGCGCCTGGGCCCAGCTGACCGCCCACACCCGCGCCGCCCTGGCCCGCACCGGCCGCCCACGGGTCGACCAGGAACTGCTGCGCTGGGCCTTCAGCCGCCTCGCCTGACCACCGCACCACCATGCCGCTCACCGTGCCACCGCCGCCCGTCACCGTGGTCATCGACCGCCATGACGACGCGCTCCACACGCACACCGCTCTGGCCGCCCACCATCCGCCGTCCGGCCGGATCACCCTGCACCCCGGCCCGGGCACCACCAGCGAGACCGGCCTCGCCCACGACCTTCTCGCCGCTCTGGGCAAGCCACCCCTGCTCCCGGGCCGCTTCCCTGCCGGCCGTCAGCCCGCCTGGGAAGCCACTGCCGCCTGGATGACGGCCCTGCCCGTGAACCGGCTGACCGTCCTGCGCGCGCACCGCCTCACCGCCCGACGCGCGATGCGCCTCCTGCAGCTCCAGGCCCTCACCGGTGTCCACCTGACCTTGGTCTGCCACCGCCCTCACCTTCCCGCCGCACTGCACCAAGCCCTGCAGACGGCCGACTACTCCGTCACCGCCGACTTCGAGGCCGCCCGCCGCCACTACTACGGCACGCCTGTCACCGAACTCCGGCCTGCAGACGAGCCCGCCGCGCCGGCCAGCCGATGGCTCACCCTGCCCGCACTGGACCGCCTCGTCTCCTACGACAGCCCCCGCCCCTGCGCAGACCCGTGCACGCCGCCGCCGATCGCCTGGCGCCACCGCCCACCGCCCGTTCCTCTCACCGAGCACACCGCCCAGCGAGTCGCCCACCGGCTTCACACGGCGACCGCACATCCTCGCCTCACCGCGACCCTCACCGCCGCCCTGTTCACCGGCGCCTCCCTCCAGCAACTCGCCACCGCCCGCCCCCACGACTACGACGACACCGCGGCCACGCTCGCCCTGCACGACCGCGCCCGCTACACCGACGGCTGCGCCGCCTACCCCGTACCACCGTGGGCGGGCATCTTCCTGCGGGCCGCGGCCTGCTTCACCCGGCTCCTCTCCGGCAAGGACCAAGAGCTGCTCGCCGCGCCAGGTGACCGCGGGTACCTGCTGCGCATGGCGGAGACGGCCAGGCTGCGCCCGCCCCAGCCGCCCACAGCCCGCCGCAAAGGCCCGGTCGGCTGTGTGGAGTGGGACTGGCGCGAGCGGCAGGAAGCCGAGAGGTACGAAGCGATTCCGGCCGACCGAGCCAGGCCGTCGCGACGCTGACCCACCCTGCAGTACTCGCTCGATGGGCCAGCCTCAGCCGATCGAGAAGTCGGCGAACTCGACGTCGCTGAAAGCCACGTGCAGGCCGTGGGCCCGGCGGCCCCACTCGCGAAAGTAGGCGTGTCCCAGTGCACGGGCGAGTATCACCGTCTGCTGCTGCTCGCCCGCGCCGGCATCCCGGGCGGCGAACAGCTCCCGGGCTACCTCTCCCGGCAGGTCCTGGGTGATCCACCGCACCCGCGGATCGTCCGAGGACCCCGCAGGAGCCGCGAACCCAATCGCGCACGGGTATGGAAGACGAAGCCCTCCGCCTCTGCCTGGGCACGTCGACGGGCCCGTACCCGGGGCTGCCACCGAGCCAGAACCGCTTCCTCGATCGCCCGGACCTGCAGCGGACCCGGCGGACCACGTGCCTCGGCTCTCTTTGACACCCACCGCTGCACAGTGCGCTGCGAGACCCCCAGCATCGTGGCAACCTTCCGGGTGGAACCCCGGTTCCTCGCCAGCAGAAAACGTAGGCGGGCCTCAGTACTTGAGGGAATGCGCCGGGTGCGCAACGCGCGCTCCAGTCCCTGCTCGATCTGTCCCACGTCCGCCTCCCCAAGCGACCAGCCGGCACGGACGGCGCCCCCACAGTCCGTAGCATCAGCTATCCCGCATCGCCCGCCCCTGCCTGCCAGTTTCTGCATTCTCGGGACAGCGCCGGATGACGCAGGCTACGAGCCCCCTGGAGGGCACCGGCGACAAGCTGGCGGCGTGCGTCAGGACGGAAGTTGCCGACACCCCGGTGCTTGGGACCGGGACAGGTACGCAGCGCACGCTCCATCTCCTGAGCGATCTTTCCCATGTCCTGCCTCCAGTGCCCTGCCTCTCAGGTCTCCCACACCCGCCCGCCCCTGCCCGCTGGTTCTGGCATCTCCGGTACGGCACCGGCCAACGTCGGCTACGGGGGTGTTTTGAGCATGGGCACGACGAGGTCTGTACGTCCCCGTGCACCGTGACATGGGGGAACGACGTCGTCCTGACGCAAGTCCGCGCCTTCAGCCTTGCGACACCGCACGACGGCCTGGAAAGCGGGCAGGACTCGGGGCCGACGGGTGCTCTTCAGCGGTCGAGGGTGGGGAGGCACACTTCCTCCTGATCCTGCGTCTGATGGAGCCGCCCCGATCCTGCTGGGGGGCGGCGGCCGCGTCATGCCATCGCCCGACCCGCACACTCAGAGGTGGGCCCGTACGCGATATGTACGCTTTCATGGGCGCTGCGGGTATGCATACGTCTGGTTATGTCCATCGCATGCCAATCGTGGAGAGCTGCTCTACTCGCTCGGGCGACAGCGTGGCGGCCCGGCTGCGCTGATTCCCGATCCATGCACCAAGCCGGATCTGCCATTCCTCCTGGTCCTGGCCGCTGCCGCCCTTCCCGTCGCCGACGACGATCGTCTCGATGTGCTTCCTCGGGACTCGCAGGTGACCTTCGCGTTGGTAGTACTGGGTGGCGGCGGCGAGGTTGCGCGCCCATTTGTCGGCCTGGCTGCGCCGCGGCTTGGGTTTCTCGTCCTCAGCCGCGGGCTCGATCCCGAGGACGTGTTCACACATCCACTGCTGCACGCCCGTGAGGCTGTCCCAGCCGAGGCGGACCGAGCGTACCCACCGTCCGAGGTCTTTGTGAAGTGCCGTTGCAGTGCCACTGAGGGGATGTCGTTACTGAGTCAGTGTCAGGTGTCGGAGATGGATCCTCTGACCTCGGTTGAGTGTGATGCCCTTGGTGGCGGCTGCTGACATCAGTCGGTGGCGTCAAGTGACGATCCTGCTGGACAGATCGATGGCACCTCCTATGCCGCGCAGTACTGCAGCTCTTGACCTGTCGCAGCGAAGGTTGAGCCTTCTCACCAATCGTCCCTGGAGTTCGGGGCGTTGAGGAGAGCATTGATGGGTTGGTCGGCGTGTTCGGCGGCGTAGATGGCTGTCGTGCTGCGATCGGGTCAGGAGCAGGCGGCGGTGAACACGCGGCTCGGATCTCACTACTCTGGCGTCCCTGTCGATGTTGAGGGGGAGGCCGTGAGGCGAGGGACATCGGAGTACGAGGCGGCCCAGGAGGCCATGGCGGAGATCCTGCTGGAGCGGGCCCGTAACGGGGACTGGCCGATCCAGTACGGGAAGCTAAGCAAGCTCCTGGAGGATGAGGGCCACACCGTCCCTGCACACAGCGTGGAGATGGATCACCTCTTGGCCGACGTCTCCCACCAGGAGAGCCCGGACTGCACGAAGGCGATGCTCTCTGCCATGGTGGTGCTGAAGGAGAAGGGGGAGCCTGGTGCAGGGTTCTACCGCCTGGCCCGAGAGGAGTTCGGCCGCAAAGGCGACAACGTGACCATCTGGGGCGAGGAGATGAAGCTCCTGGCCCGTGACTTCAGGCAGAGCTGAAGGCGGTCACCGAGGCATGGCGAGCCCTGGACTCCTGAGCGACCCAGATGACAGGACTCTTCGACCCCGCGCAAGGCGCCGAGGCGACACGGCGATACGTGCGCCGCAAGGCGAGTATCGCGGTGATGGAGCACCGCAAGCGTGAGGCACCGGAGCGCTACCCCTGGACGCGGATCGGCATCTCTGAACGCCGCTACTACAAACTCCTGCCGCAGTTCGCGCAGAAGGTCAACGGCCGCTACGCGTACGACCACGACGACGTGGTGGTGCGCATGAAGAACCACCTGGATCGCGCCGACCAGGCACGGACCGTGCGAGCAGCCGCCCTTGACGTTCTCCGGGCACACGGTTTCCGCGACGACGCCGCACGCAAGTGGCTCCAGCGCCATCGACCCGAAGATGCCGTCCATGCGTGGCCGCGCGGACGACGACCGCAGTAGTCGCAGCCCGAGCCGCCGCGTAGTCCTCCGTCAGATGAACATGCCCGCTGCCCGCCCTAGTTCCCGGAGCCCCGAGTCCCAGCTGCTGACCGCGGCCAGCAGCCGCCTGCCCATTCGGATCGCCGTTGGTGGCCACATCATGCCGGAGCGGTCCGACCACGCACCTCCGAAACAGGACCTGCTGCCCCTACACCGCGATGGCGACGCCTCCCTGGTGGTGCGCAGACGCTCACCAGGCGCGCATGCCCCGGCATGGCCAACCACGACGAGTCGCGACCCCAGGTGGCATGCGTGC
Organism: Streptomyces sp. NPDC046831; assembly: GCF_040645305.1. NCBI lineage: Bacteria > Bacillati > Actinomycetota > Actinomycetes > Kitasatosporales > Streptomycetaceae > Streptomyces > Streptomyces sp. NPDC046831. Next base: position 349,393 of record NZ_JBEYXZ010000001.1, read on the forward strand.
CCCCACGGAAATCAGTACGCAGCACGAGCAACGCTTCCGATACTGGTCTGCCAGGAGGTCCGCATGGGAGTCGATCCGACCGTGCTCGCCGGCATCGCAGAGGTGTCAGTCGAGTTCGCGTCTCTGCAGGAGCTGTTGCAGCGCTGGATCGCGCGTGTCAACGCCGAGGCATGGCAAGGCCAGGCGGCAGCCGAAGCTGACGCGCTCTGGGCTGCCCTGTGTTTCCACGTCACGGAACGGGGAGGGCTGGCGGGGGACTTCATCGGTCATGACGCCGATCGTTGGCCTGCGAACCCCCAGGCCGTTTCGGACAGTGCCGTGGAGACCTGGGCCGATTATGCGGAGGCTGTCGGTCATCCCATGCTGCGTGCCCGCCTGCATCACCTGGTGTGGGAGGCGCGCAAGCGTTTCCCGCATGCCCGGAAGGCGATCGAGGACTATACGGAGGCTGTGCCCCGATTCCTGGGAATGGCGGACCGTTCCGCGGGACGCTGCCGGGCCAGTGACTGCCTGTGCTTCGCGTACGACCTTGCGGTACGGCTGAGCGTGCGGGACCTGGAACTCATCACCAAGCAGACCATGATCGGCTTTGTTCGTGAGCTTTTCGACGCCCCCCAGGAAGCGGCGCCGGGCCTGGTCCTGGAGATCCTGAGGAAGCTGGTTGGCCGCAACGCCTCAGACGCTGCCGTGCAAGCACTCCTCAGCCGCGCCACCAGCATCCACAGCGGGGACATTGCAGTCCTGGTCGAACTGCTGCAGCTGCGGATCGCGGGGACGCAAGACCCGCAAGAACGGACGGCACTGCAACGGCAGATCGTCGAATCGCTGCTTACCGAGGCAGAGCGGTTCCCGGGCTTTGTCCGGCTGGACCGGCTCAACGCGGCAGCCATCGCAGCACGTGACTACGGCTTGGAGGACCTGTTCGACGAGGCGCGGGTACGGATGCAGGCGATCGATCCGGACCAACTCGGCATGGGAAGCTTCCACTTCGAGTTCCCTCTGCGGCGAGACGAGATCGAGGACTACTCCCAGAAGGTCCTTGGCCAGGCACGGACCCTCGGACAGGCCTTCAGCGCCCTGGCCAGCCTGCCGGCACCCTCTGGAACGCGGCAGGCAGCCCAGGAACATGCACGGAGGCTGGCATCCGAGGGACTGCTGTCCTCCTTCGTCCCCAGCATCCGGATCAACGCCGCCGGCCCCGTTCCCGTGGCGGAGGCCCGAGTGCGCACCGCAGCGGACGACGAGAACGAGTGGCACGTCACCGCAATGATGCTCACCTCTGTCTACGTGCACCACCTCCTGGAGACGGTGGGGGACCGCTTCGACCCGACCGCCGCCCAGCTTGCCCAGCTGTTCACGGCCGACCCCATCATCACGGGGACCCGGGCTGTCAAGCTCGCGCTCGCGTTCCGCTACTACTGGAGCGGGGAGTACGATGCCGCCCTCGCGATCGCCCTGCCCCGGATCGAAGGAATCCTGCGGGAGACCCTGCGCTATCGCCGCATTCCGATCCTCCAGCCTCCGCAGGGTGACAGTCGCGGCAGAGTGACCCTCCTGACCACCCTCATCGACCGGGTGACGGACGCCGGCATGCACGCCGATTGGCAGGCCTTCCTGCGTCTCCTGCTCGTCGACAGCGATGGAGGACTCAACCTCCGCAACAGCGAACTCCACGATCTGTCGGACACGGAGACGGCCCCTCAGACGGTTGCCCTCGTGCTCCTGGCCGCGCTGCACGTCACCGCACATGCTCACCAGGCGGCTGCACCCGCCTCGGGGATCGGAGAGGAGCAGCAGCGAGGCTGACGCTGTGGACGTCAGCGCTTCAGGCCAGGGCGGCAGGCAAGAGCCTGCAGGGACACCATGTCCCGGTCACTGTGGCCCAGCCAGTCCGGGCAGCGTCGTGGGCGAGAGTGGCTGGGCCGTGCCATCAGTGCTGCCGGCCGTGCTTGTTCTACAGTCGATGAGCTTGGCGTGAGCCATCTGCGCGCGACGGACGCTCCCTTCGAAGGCTCCGGCCCGCAGGAGTGGCCAGTCGTCGGTGAGTTCCTTTCCGATGGAGCTTGGCAGGCCGTTGTCATCCCACCCCCAGGTGGAGTGAAGGAGGAACTCGCCGACCCACGGGTAGGCGCGGCACTCGGAGCCCGTATCTATGGCGATCATGGAGATCAGGAACTCGAAGCGTTCGCAGGCCTCGTGGTAGGCGCTGTCATGGGGTTCGATGAATCGATCCCGAGTTCGTCGGCCTCGCCGCCAGGAGGCGCGAACATCAGCAGCAAGGGAGCGCGGCCTCGGGCTTCGCGTGCGCGCGCCCCCGTGATGTGCGACTGGGTCAGGACTGGAGCAGCGCGAGCAGCTCTCGAACGTCGGCCGCTTCGCTGGTGAGACCAAGGTCTTCAAGCAGGCAGGCTGCACGCGTGAGGTGAGTGATGGCCTGGCTCGTGTCGCCTGCGGTGATACAGGCCCGGCCGATGGCGCTCAGTGCGTGCGCGTACAAATCGTGGGCGTTGGCGCGTTCGCACGCTGCTTGCGCCTGTAGTAGATAGGCAATTCGCTGCTGCGGTGTGAGGTCGGTCAGCAACTCGGTGCAGGTCATCAGGATCGCCGCCTCGTCGCGGGGATTGCCTGCGGTGCGGCGGGCGGCTTCGATGGCCCGCTCGCAGACCGCCTGTGCTTCCTCGCTCTGTCCTGATGCCTGGAGTGCGAACGCTGCCGTACACAGCGCTTTCGCTTCGTTGGTGGTGTCGCCGAGTTGCTGGAACAGCGAGGACGCTTCTTCTGCTGCGGCGCACGCCTGTGCGACGTTCCCCAGTTCCTGGTGGTCCAGGGACAGGTTGTTCAGTACCGCGGCCTGTTCCTGCAGGTCTCCACAAGCCCTTTGGGCCGTCAGGGCTTCCTGGTGGATCTGTAGTGCCTCGGCAGGTTTCCCTGAGTCGTGCAGGGCTGAGCCGAGCCCGTTGAGTGCCTTGCCGCGTTCGTTGTGGTTGTCCATTGAGGCGAAGAGTTCGGCGGCCCGCCTGTGAGCGAGGACAGCCTCGTCGTAGCGTGAGGTCTCGGTCAGGGCGATGCCGAGGTTGTTCCATGCTCCTGCCTCGGCGGCAAGCGCTCCCGCTTGGTGAGCAACGTCGCACGCGATCGTCGTCACGGCGATCAAGTCGTCGAAGTATCCGCGCCAGGTGAGGTAGTCGTAGAGGATCACCGGGAGTTGGACAGCAAGGTCCTGGTGCCCGGTGGCGGCTGCGGCGGCCACGGACGCGGTGAGATTGACACGCTCGCGGTCCAGCCAGGCCAGTGCCTCCGCTTGACCGGTGAATGCGCCTGCCGCAGATGAGTGCGCCCTCATGGTGAGGCGTGCGCTCGCCGCGAAGGCGGTGGTGGTGTAGTGCTCGAGCAACCGGCTGCATGCCTGAGCGTGGGACTCTGCTGCACCCGGTGTCTCTTCTCCTCCGACGCCATTTGCTGCGGCCCGCTGAGCGCCGTGCACGAGTTCGGTGGCGTAGTCGCGGACGAGGTCGTGCATCGACCAGCGCCTGTTCACGCAATCGAGCAGATGCGCCTGGACGAGATCGCGGAGCATGGTGCGGACGGCCGGCAGCGGGCGGGCAGTCAGGACTGCCGCTGCTTCAAGGCCGATGTCGGGACCAGGATTGAGCGCCAGGAGACGAAAGAGTCCGGCATGATCCGGTGAAAGGCGACGGTAGGAGAGACCGAAGGAGGCACGGACAGCCCGCTCTCCGACGTCCAGGAGGCTCAGCCGTGACCGGGCCGCGGCGAGTTCGGCCGCGAGCTCGGCGACGGTCTGGTCGGGTTCCAGGATCAGCAGGGCGGCGCTGATGTGCAGAGCCAGCGGCAGGTATCCGCACAGGCGGGCCAGTTCCGCAATTCCGTCTCCGGTCTCGAGGACGCGTCGGTCGGCGGGGTTGGCTTGCTGCAGGGCAGCCCGCAGGAGTGCCACCGCCGCCTCGGGGCTGAGCACGGCAAGATCCAGGAGCCGCGCGTCGAGTGTTGGCAGGGTGTGCCGGGAAGTGATCAGGACTTGGTGCCGACGGCTGCCGGGAAGCAGGAGACGGACCTGATCAGCGCTGGCGGCGTTGTCGGCCACGATGAGCAGACGTTGCCCCTGGTCGGCCCGGTCTTCCAGTTCGGATCGATACAACGCTGCCCGTTCCTCAGCCGCTGCAGGAATGCTGGCCGAGTCGACCCCGAGGGCCCGCAGGAGCGCCTCCAGAGCCTGGCCTGGCTGCACTGTTTTGTCGTCGTATCCACGCAGGTCGATGAAGAGGCTGCCGCTGAACCAGCCGGCCTCGGTGGCGGCATGCCCGCAGGCCAGGGCGAGCGCCGTTTTGCCCACACCGGCAAGTCCGGCGACCGAGGTCACCAGCACGGGCGGCAGGACACCATCTGCAGCCGGGGCAGCGATCGGTCCGGCCCCGGAGGAGTTCACGTCCCGCTGCGGCGACACGGTGTGCGGCCGAAGGGCCGACAGAATCTGCTCGATCTCTGTGTCCCGGCCGGTGAGCTTTGAGGGCGCTGCGGGGAGGGAGGCTAGCGCGGTCGGCGCGGGTGCGGCTGGGTGAACGTTGACCGTCAGAGGACTGTGGTCGCCCGTGGTGACCGCGCCGATGTTTCCGGCGGCCGCAACAGAGCGCAGGCCGGACGCCTCCACGCCAGTTTCCGGCATCAAGGACTGCCGGTCAGCAGGCGAGTTCTGTGATTCGGCGGCTGGTCTGGGCTTCCTCTGCCACGGATTCATGCGCGCGCGTCGTCTCCGGTGATGGCCTCGCCGACCCCGCCGGCCGCTGCGACGCCTCGCTCACCCATCGCTTGCGCCGAACCGAAAGTCCCTGCTGCTGGTAGTGGTGTCACCGGGGGTGTGGTGAGGGTGGCGCGATCGCCGGTAACCGCTCGACCGATGCTGCCGCCGGCCGCGACGGAGCGCGTTCCCGCCGCTGTCGCAGCCGCCCCTTGGCTGCCGCCAGTTGACGGCCGCAGAAGCGTGTAGCAACTCAACGCGACCCCGACCAGACCTGTGACCGAACCAGCCACGCTCGCCACCTGACCAGCCGTGTCGAGATCGACCACGGCCGCGACGACGCCCAGCCCCACCGCCGCCAGCCCGCACAGCACCGCCAGCAGCCACACCATAATTCTCGCCCGTCCCGTCACTCCCACATCATCGCACTGGCGACTGACATCCCGGCCGCCCACTGCTCGACCCCAGCGCCGCACCGAATCCTCTGCTGCCCGGGGGCAGGGCATCTGGCCGGCTGCGCTGAATCGGATTGTTGTTCGTGTGGCTGCCGCGTCATGCTTGCTGCAACCGTACGGCTCTGGATCAGGCGGTTCACCTACTCCTGGAGGAAGTGATGGGGGCCCGCGGTCAAGCGGGGGCGGATCCCGCGGCGCGCCACCGCAGCAGACTCGGGGCGTTCGTAGTGCGCGCCCGCAGGGTGGAGGCCCACTCGCTGGCGGCGGACTGGGACGCGTTGGTTGCCCTGGCCGGCGCGCCGTACGTCGTGACGGCCCTCGGTAATGGTGAGGTACACATCCGGCAGGAGTGCCCCGCCGAGGAAGTCGTGGAGTCGGCCGCGGCCCGGATCAGGCCTCTGTTGCTGGAAGATGACGCCTGCTCGTATCTAAAGGCACTGGCCGCGGTTGGGTACTTCTGCCGAGAACTGCCACACGACACGGCGTGGATAAGGACGGCGCGGGCCGAGTGGCGCACGAGAACTGAGGCGAACGCCGCACGGGAGGGCGGCTACCAGGTCATGCTCGGTGACACCGCCGAGGGCTGGACCGTCGAACTCGACGACCGCAAGCTGGCCACGGCGTGGATCTACGGAGACGTGGTTCACCACGACACCCAACTCCTCGACGAGGCCGATCCCTTTGGCCTGTCTGAACGATTCCGTGCCGCGGTGCCCCTGGTCGCCTGGGCCATGGTCAAGGCGATCGAACTCCTCAACTACGTCAGAGCCCTCCAGACTGACGGACTTCTTGGGCTCCCAGTGCAACTCTTTGACCGTGAGGTCGTCCTGGCATCGACCCGCTGGGAGCACACGGCACGGGCGTACATGGCACCGGTCGGAACGCCCGCACCCGCTGACGCCCTGGCTCCCTTCAGCGACGAGTGGATCCCGGTATCGGACAGCACTGTCCTGCGGCACGCAGATGACTGATCCCGGCTGGGAGTCCACGTCTCGCGATCTGACGGCGGGATTTCAAGTAATGCGTGCCGCACAGCAGCTCCTCCCTCGTGCCGGTGAGGCCTACCTGCCTACGAGAGAAGAGGTCGTCCTGCACGTAGTCGGCAACAGTGCGCAAGGGATAGGCCAGCCCGATCAGCAGGCCGACGGGCGCTCTCGAACCAAGATCGAGGCCGTGAATAGGATTGCCCGAGTGGCAGACAAATTGATCGGCAAAGGACCCCTGCGCGGCTACCTCCTGGAGGAGGTGCTGGCTTGGCTCCTGCGCTCCAGCGGCTTCGAGGTCCTCACCGCCGACGACGATCGGGACACGGAGCCGTGGAAGGTCCTGAAGGAGGACAAGAACGGTCTGCTGGTCCGCGGACGCGGAGCCTGGCACCAGGTCGACGCGCTCGGGCAGTTCCGCTACGTCCCACCGTTTTCCCTGCCGGTCCGCCTGTTCGTCGAGGCAAAGTACCTGACCACAACACCAGTTCAGCTGCCCACCGTGCGCAACGGCCACGGCGTGATCCACGACGTGAACGAGGGCGAGACCACCACACTTACCGCTCCCGGGACCGGCCGGCCCCGGACGCGATACCGCTACAGCTACGCAATCTTCTCCACCTCCGGCTTCAGCCCCGCGGCACAGGACTACGCGCTGGCCCATCAGATATCCCTGGTCGACCTCTCCGCACCGGACTTCGCCGTACTGCGGGATCTCGTCAAGAACACAGCCGACACCATTCACGCAGTCCTCGAAGCGACACCGGCGGCCCAGCGGCCGAAGATACGCGACATCCGGGCCTATCTGCGCGGCCCACTGCTGGAAATGGACCCAGGTAACGTTGAACTGGCCGACGCGATTCGCGGCCCACTGGACTACCTGGCTCAGGCTCTGCACAGCCGGTCACAACTCGGTCTGGTCCTGGCCTTTCCCGCAGCACCGTTCGTCCTGGGGTTGGCCTCGAACGATCTGTACTCATTCGTGGATTACGCCAGAGAGCACCCCACACACGCGGTACGCCTGCGCCGCATCAACCAGCCGGCCTCACATCCCGTGTGGGAACTGCGCTCCGCGGAGCACCCGGAGGCATATGCGCTGCGGTTCGGACTGCCGGAGCGGATAGAAAAGTGGATCGTTGCGCAAGACGAAGGGATGCCCTCACGAACCCGGTACGTCAAGCGCAGCATGCTGTCGACCATGACCCTGTACTGGATGCACGGGGAGCACGCCCAGACCTTTCAACTCCGTTACGAGCCAGGCGAACTCCGACTCGACAGCTGATCGCCCGATACGACGAAGCCCCGGTGCCCGGGCCTGTCGAGGGTGTGGTGATCGACGGAGTACGCGAGTGGTGCTCCCGCACCGCCCCTCAATCATGTCGTCCCTGCCGCTACTCAACTCACCGGTGTTCGAACCTGGTCTTCATGCGGGCATTAAAGCGCTTCGAGAGAAGTTCATCGCGTGCCTGCCGGACATGCGGTACTCGAGCGCAGTGGACATGCGAGCCGAAGTGGAGCGCTATATGTGACGAGACGTGACGATACCCAAAGGCGCACGTACCGACCGGTCGTGCGGCCTCGCGGGTGCGCTCTCCGCGTGGTGGATCTGGGACAGCAGCTGAGGTGTCGCGGAGCGGGCCGGGGGAGAGGCGCGTCCTCCACGTAGAGACCGAAGGCCCTACGCCCACCACCCCGGGCCCGGCCAGCGGTTGACGGGGAGGGGTAAGCCTGCAGTGGCGCACACCCTCGCAGGGCGGGCCGCGACCGGCCATACCGCGCGGGGCAACGTTCCGGCTGCCAGGCGCGCCCCATCGAAGCACCGGGAACGCGGTGCAAGAGGAGGCCCCTACGGGATCCTCGTCTACGCCTCGGGGGTCTCCAACAGCGCCGTTTCCATGAAATCCGTGTATCCACCGGCCATTGTCTCGGTGCCAGCCAGCGTTCTTTAACCTGGGGATCTCGCAGTATTTCTCGCTGAAGCGACTGCGGCAGGTCAGGGCAGGTCGCCGAAGAGCGTGTCCTGGACCGGGGGAGCGCTGCGCGGGCGGGGGAGGGGGCGGCGCTGTTCCTTCGGTGGGGGAGGGTTTCCGGCAGCGCCGTTGGTCAGCGCGTACTGGCAGGCGGCGCGCAGGTCAGGCAGTTCCAGTTGTGCGCCCATGAGGCCGAGGAAGTCTGCGACGCTCCAGTCGATGAGGGCACCTTGGCGGGAGAGGTACAGCCCTACGGATTTGATGGCGTAGTTGTTGTTGTAGTCGAGCAGGAGGTAGCCGGCGAGCTGGTAGAACTCGGTGCGGCCCATCCGGTCGGGGCGGGTGGTGGCTTTGCAGTCGATCAGTTGTCCGTCCAGGATGAAGTCGGCATCGGCTCCGTCGACGTCCATGCTGCCGTCGAAGACGGGCCCACAGACCCGTTGTGCTGCGGGCAGTTGTCGCAGGCGGTTGAAGGGGCCGGGGTGTGCGGCCAGAGCCATCTGCCGACGGATGTCGTCGACCACGTAGGACGGCACGGCGTCGACGAGTTCGTCCAGTGTCGCTCCGGGCCTGCTCGCCCCCAGACTGTTGCCGCGCAGCCAGCCCCCGAAGCGGTAGATCGCCTCGAAGCTCGAAGCGCAGTGGCATAGCCGTACCAGCCGGTCCTCGTCCTTTGCATCGAGCACCAGCGGCTGGCCGTCGCTGTTTGTGTACCGGGCCAGCTCTTTCAGCATCACCAAGCCTGCGGCCTGCACCGTGTTGATGACTTCCGGACTCGGCCAGCCGTCATCTTGGATAACGGCCCGTACGATTCCGTCTTTGATCGGCTGCCCGGTGGGGGCGCCGAGGCTGATGCGCAGCCGGTGGTCGATTGTGCGGCCAAGCGTCCGGTATTCCTGGCGCTGATCTGGTCCGATCACAGGCTTTACCGGCGCGGGATAGTGGGTCAGGCGCTTGCGGCAGTCGCGTAACAGGTCATGGGCGTTGGGTAGATGTTCACTCAGGAACCGGGACATCGTCGATGTGGGGTCGCTGAGGGATGAGGTGAGGCTCATGCCCGCATCCTGGCGCACTCAGCCAACCACCAGTTCGTGCCCGTACGCCGTACCGAACGGTAGCCGAATTTTCGCGTCATCCCCGTTTCATCGGCACCAGGCCCATTGTCAGACCCTGCCTCTACAGTGCCCCGCCCTCTTCCCGGCAGCGTTTTGCCGAGCACACCTGTCACCCGGCCAGGAACCGCTCCGACCTGCGAAGGCGACCTGCCGGAAGGTCAGGCCGGCCGATTGCCTGGCGACGGATTGCGTAAAGTCCTCACCGCTGCTACGCGCGTTGCACGGCAGCCCGGAACAGCGGAACAGATGACCGGAAAAATCTTGAGCTCCACCAGCTCGCTCTAAGTTCGAGCCGTGTTCGGCACGCCGACCGCGTCCAGCACATCGCGGCCCTCATGCCATGCGCCCACCCGCTGTGGCGTGGGCCGCCCCTGCCTTTCGGCCGACCATCATCGGGGGAGCTATCTCGAGGAGAGGCACTGCACGCGCCTGGCAAAGCCGCGCGCCCTCGCTGGCGCGATGCGCACCCCGGCCAGATCCATGCATGGCACTGGCACAAGGGGACGGAACAGAGCCGACAAGCCCTTCTACAACATTCGCTGTTCTGCCACGAAGCGACTCGTACACCCCAACCCGCCAGCAGCAAACCACTCTGACCGACGTGAAGCCGGCCAGCGTCGCCATCGAACACATCCCCTACCCCGACTTGAGAATTCAGCTGCCGTCCGCGTGTCCGGCGCCTACAGAAAGACATGGTCCCTGTGGTGGTTCCTGACCCAAGTGATCACCCTGCAGCCGACGGCACAGTCCGACTACGGCGCGAACGTGACGAACTTATGGGTCCCGCCATCCGGGCCCTACTGGAGTTGTCGAAGCGGGGCGAGCTCACCACCGCGCATGTCCAGCTCTCCGCCCACACTCTCGGAGTGCACGTCAGAACGGTGTGGCGCAACCTGGCCCGCGCCCGGCTCGGCGAGCCCTTGCAGCGCAGCCGGGACCGCTTCGAGATCACCGACGACATCCGGGTTCTGCTGGCCTACCACCGCGGCAACGTCAAAGCCGTCCACGGTGAACTCGCCATGGATGCCGAGAAGACGGGTGCCACCCCGGTGGGCCTGTCCACCTTGCACCGGGCCGTCAAACGCGACCTGACGCCCGGCGACCTGGCCGGCCTACGAGCCGGGCTGCCGGCTTCCCGCAGCCATGACCCGCACCTGCGTCGCCCGCCTACAGCACGCAACGAGGAGTGGGAAGGCGACCACAAGCAAGCCCCCGTCTGGGTATGGGCTGACGGGCGGCTGGTCAAACCGTGGGTGACCTGGTTCTGCGACTGCCACACAGGCATGATCATGGGCTGGGCCGTCACTCCCCACTTCCCGCACCGCGGCTCTATCCTGGCCGCTCTCAGATCCTGCATCCTGCGCGGCGACACCTACGGGCCGGCAGGAGGCCTGCCCACCAGAATCCGTATCGACCGCGGCAAGGACTTCCTGTCGCGTGCCGTCCAGGAGGCCCTCGGCGCCTTCGCCGTCCAGGTCGATGTCCTGCCTCCCTACACCCCCCATCTCAAGGGCAGCATCGAAAACCTCAACCGTGCCGCCACCAGCATGTTCTTCTCCAAGTTGCCCCGCTATACCAAGGCCCAGAAGCTCGATACCCGTCGCCGCTCGGGGGAGAAGGACCCACCCCTGACCTTCGAGGGCTTCGTCGAGCGCTTCGCGAAGTGGGTTCACGAGCGCAACACCGAACACAAGATGGCCGACTACGGCGGTCTCACCCCGCTGGAATGGTGGAACAGCGAGGACACCCCGCTTCGCGAGGTCAACGCCGAAGACCTGCACGCCTTCCTCCTGGAAGGAGACCGTTCCACCCGGGTCATCCACGGCCATGGCATCCGCTTTAAGGGACGTGACTACATGGCCGGCTGGATGACCGGCCGCTCCGGCACTCGCGTCCACGTCCGCTTCCAGCCCCACCACCTCGAGCAGATCGAGGTCTTCGACGCCGACAACCGCCACCACCTGGGCACCGCCTACCTCGCCGACCAGGCCACCGACGAGCAGATCGAGCAGGTCTACCAGGCCCGCACCGAACGCGCCCGCCGCCTGCGCCGCGACCTGCGCAGGGCCGAGGCCCTGCGCCGCCGACGCTTCAAGCCGCACACCACCGCGGGCCCGGCCCGCACAGACGCAGCCATGACCCGCCAGCAGGCCGTAAAAGAACTGCGCACCCTGCGCTCCAACCGGCCCGCCGATGACCTGCCCCCCGACTACATGCCCCGCCGGGTCATCCCCTCGGGCCGCTGGGCCGTCCCCAGCACCCCCGAACCCACCCAACCCGAGGAACGCACGTGACCACCCCGCTCCCCCGACCCGCCCTCCAACCGGGCCACCCGGATCATCCGCGGCCAGCAGGTGCGCTGGCGAGGCCGCCCCTACACAGCCACCTGGATGACCGCCCACGCCCAGTGCACCGTCTGTATCCGGCCCCGCGGCCCCGACACCTTCGACGTGTACGACGCCGCCACCGGCCAGCAGCTCGGCACAGCCCACGCCCAGCCCACCCACCCCGCACCTGACGACACCCACACCGCCCCGATGACCACGAAGGACACAGACGTGACCGACACCGACACCACGCAGACGACACCCCGCCCCGACCAGGACGAGGTCGTCGGCGAACCCGACTTCTACCTCAACCTCGCCGACGCCCGCATCGTCGCCACCGAAGCCCTCCTCGAAGCCAGCGAAAACATCGCCGACACCATCGAAGCCCGGGCGATGTCCTGCATCTACGGAGACGCCGGCCTCGGCAAAACCTTCTCCGTCCTGGCCGCCCTGAAGGAAGTCTCCGCCGAACGCGTCCTGCTCCTGCAGTTCCGCTCCCGCCCCACCCCCCGCGACATCCGCCAGGAACTGTTCACCGAACTCCGCCTCGAAGGCGAACCTCCCTCCCACCCCAGCGAGTTCGACCGCCTGCTCAAGCGAACCCTCGCCCGCAAGCCCTACGTCCTCGTCTGCGACGAAGCCCAGCAGTTCAGCCGCGAATGCTTCGAGTTCGTTCGCCACCTGTGGGACACCGGCAAGAACAAGAACCGCCCCGCCGTCCTCTTCGTCGGCGGCGAAGAGGCCTACAAAACCCTCTACAGCGAACCCGCCCTCGCCTCCCGCATCTACATCTGGCAGGAATTCGCCCCCATGGAAGCCGACGAGGTCCAGCGCAACATCCCCCTCTTCCACCCCGTCTGGGCCGACGCCTCACCCGAACTCATCGACTACGTCTACGAAGAAGGCGCTGGCGGAACCTTCCGCGTCTGGTCCAAGATCACCTACCACGTCCTCGAAGGCATGAAGCGCCGCGGCCTCGAAAAGGTCGACGAGACCATCGCCCGCTGGGCCATCCGCCGCGCCCTGCCCCACCGCCGCCGCTCTCGCCGCCCCCAGCAGGACGCCGGATGACCAGTCCCGACAGCGCCCCACCACCCCACTACCTGAGCCTGCCCGGCGCCCGCACCGTCACCACCCAGGCCGTGCGGGCCGCCGGCCACGCCCTCGACGACGCACTGCATCAACAGAGCATGATCTGCCTGACCGCCGACCCCGGCGTTGGCAAGACCTTCGCCCTGCACGTCCTATGCGAGCAGCGCCCCAGCCTGCCCACGCTACGGCTGCTGCAGCGCCCCCAGTCACGCCCCGACGACCTGCGCCACAACCTCCACCACGCCCTCAACCTGCCCGGCGACGCACCCCACGATGCCGGCATCTGCGACGACTACCTGCGCCACGCCCTGGCACACACACCCCGCCTCCTCGCCGTCGACGAAGCCCACCAGCTGTCCGCCTCCTGCATCGAATACCTGCGCTACCTCCACGACGACCCCGCCCCGCAGGTCACCATCCTGCTGCTTGCCAGCCGACCCCGCCTCAGAGCCCTGCGCTCACAGCCCACCCTGCTCAGCCGGGTCACCACCTGGCACCACATGGAACCCCTCGACGCGGACGAGGTCCTCACCGTCCTGCCCGCCTTCCACCCGCTGTGGCACAACACCCCCAGCCACGTCCTCGCCCGCTTGGACGACATGTGGGCGCACGGCAACATGCGGCGCTGGGCCGCCCTGACCCACCAGCTCCAAGCCCACCAGCGCCGCCACCCCGACCACCCGCCCGAGCCGGCCACCCTCCTGCGCCGCCTGGACCCCCGTCTGGCCCTCACACATGATCTCAACGCATTCCAGTACCGCACCGGACGAGATCTTCCATAAATGGACCCCCGCATGGTCCCCAGACCACACCGATCCCAGCCTGCCGCCCGTCACCCTAATCACCGACACCCACGACCAGCCCGCCTACACCACCACCGCACTCGCAGCCCACCAGCCCGAGCACGGCCGCATCGCCGTCCACCCCACACCCCTGGCCACCGCACCCGCCTACCTCGCCCACGACCTCATCCGCGCGCTCGGCAAGCACCTTCCAGCCCCACACATCGACCCGCCCTGGTGGACCAGCAACGCCGACGAGTCCTGGCGTGTAGCAGTGGCCTGGACCCAAGCTCTCAACATCAGCCACTACGTCATCTGCCGCGCCCACCGCATCACCGGCCGCCACCTCGAGCACCTCATGGCCCTGCGTGAACGCACCCGCATCCGTCTCACGCTCGTCGTCAGTGGCCCAGCACCCGCCGCCCTGTCCACCACCCTCAACACTGTCGCCCACCACCAGATCGACAGCATCCAAGACACCCGCCAGCACCTGAACGCAGACCAAGCCCCCACACCGCGCACTCTCGCCAGTTACGCCTGGTGGCAGCGCGCCCCGTTTCCCGGCCCGCACGACGAGTCCTGGTACGAGCTGCCCCCACGCCCCCGGCGCCCCGCCGGGAAACCCGACGAAGTCACCTCCAGCACCCGCGGCACTCCCACCCGGCTTTCTTCCACCGACAGTCAGCCGCCCGCCATCGCTCTGCAAACGTTCACGCGCGCCGACACCTCCAGCGCGCACCTCGAAACCGTGGCTCAGCGCATCCACACCCGCGTCGCCCACCCCGTACATGCCGCAGCCGTCGCTCTCCGGGCCCTGACCGGCTACGGAACCGACCAACTGGCCCAGCTCACCATTCCCACCCCCCACCGCCCACGAGCCGACCTCCCCACTGATCTACCCGACTGGGCTCGCCTCCTTCGGGACGCCGCCCGCATTCACACCGACCTGCAGGGATACATTCGCCACGATCTGACGGACCGTTTGTCGGGCGAGGACACGCCGTTCCGGCTGTCCGCCTGGGACAAAAACGATGTCGCTCACGCCACCGAGACCTGCCACCTTGTCGCGGCTCGCGTTCGCCGTGCACGCCAACGGCCCTGAGAGAGAGGCGTGATGAGTACCCCCGGTCATCGGCGCCTTACCTCAACAAGCCCCCGTCTGTCCTGCGCGGGAAGCTGACCAGCCAGGACGGCGACGGAGTCAGAGGCTGGCTCCACAGCTCTGCCGGATGCGCCGGGGCGGGAATTCACGGGCGACCGCCTCTCCCGTCCCCGCGGCATCAGTGTCGAGCAGCTTCCTCAGCAGGGCATGTTCACGGACGGCATGCCCTGACCGCCGCCCTGCACAAGGGTGGCCTTGCCGAAGGCAAATAGGTCGTTCGTGGCACGCGCACCTCGCAAAATTAGTGCGCATGTTCTATTTTTGAGAACCTGTGACACCCTGCAGCGACGGATGGTTGGATGCCGATGTCTGGCGGCCTGATCGCTCGTTGAACACACCACAGGCTGCACACCGGACCTGCGGGCGGCCGTGACCGCAGGAGGATGGGGAGCCGACGGGTGAGTGACCGCAGTCCGATCGAGTGGACCGAAGCGACGTGGAACCCCACGACGGGCTGCGACCGGGTCTCGGACGGATGCGACAACTGCTACGCGCTGACGCTGGCGAAGCGGCTCAAGGCCATGGGATCGGCGAAGTACCAGAACGACGGTGACCCCCGCACCTCCGGCCCCGGCTTCGGCCTGACCGTGCACCCGGACGCGATGCGGGTCCCATTGGGCTGGAAGGCGCCGCGCACGGTGTTTGTGAACTCGATGTCGGATCTCTTCCACGCCCGCGTACCGCTGGACTATGTCCGGCGGGTCTTCGAGGTCATCGAGCAGACTCCTCAACACACTTATCAAGTGCTCACGAAGCGAGCACGCCGGCTGCGGCAGGTCGCCGACCGGCTGGAGTGGCCAGCCAACCTGTGGATGGGTGTGTCCGTGGAGAGCGCCAAGGAACTGTCCCGTGTCGACGACCTGCGTCAGGTCCCCGCCACGGTGCGGTTCCTGTCGTGCGAGCCGTTGCTCGGTCCTCTGGACGGACTGGACCTGGCGGGCATTCACTGGGTTATCGCGGGAGGCGAGTCAGGTCCCCGCTTCCGCCCCGTGCAACAGGAATGGGTCACAGGAATCCGGGACGCCTGCCTCCAAGCCGAGGTGGCCTTCTTCTTCAAACAGTGGGGAGGCCGGACCCCCAAGGCGTCTGGTCGGCACCTTCAGGGCCGGACCTGGGACCAGATGCCTACGCTCGAGCCTGCGCCTGCAGGCTGATCCGGCTCTTGGTCGTGAGCTTGCCCGGCGACTGGACGGCGACCACGCCGTCCTGCCGCATCTGCCGAGCCGCCTGCAAAGCATGCTTCGGCATCCAGCGGGCGGTCTCCGCCAGCAGCCACTCGCCGATGGCCTCCACCGTTGTGGCCCCGGCACTCAGCCGCTGGCCGACCAGTTCGGCCAGTTCGTCGTCGATCAGACCTGCGGCCTGGAACAGGTCGAGCTGCCCGTCCGCTTTGGCGCCTCGGGTGCGTGGGTCGCGGAAGCTTTCGCCATCAAGCGCGTCGACCTTCCACATGCCGTCCTTCATCGCCCTCAGGCCTGCGGTGCTGCCGGTGCCGAAGACGAGATAGAGGGGCTGGCCAGTACGCGGGACGAGTTCGAACTGCAGCTGGTAACCGAAGCCGGCCCGGCGCAGCGCGTCTCGGTAGGTGCGCAGCCACACGCGCCACTTCTCGTCGGGGCGCAGTTCTTCTGCGGCAGGGCTCCAGAAGCCGCGGCCACCGAAGACCGCGTCGAGGATGCCGGCGTTGAGATCCTCGCGGCGGCTGAACCAGTTGGGCCCGAAAGTGGTGATGACTTCGCTGGAGCGGTTGCGAGCGATGCGGGACATCACATGCAGCGGTACGTTGACGCTGCCCCAGCTGTCGAAGATTCCCAGGATCGGGTGGCCCCAGGCTCCGAGCTCGTCGAGGAGAGCGAGGCTGTCGCGACCTGCGTCGCCGCGCCGCACCTCCACTCGGACCGGCAGATCCTTGAGCGGCCCGAAACAGGAGACGAGTTCTGTCTTCAGGTGCTCGTGGCGGGCCCGGTCCTTCTCGATGAATATCAAATGCACCCGCCGCGGGCTGAGGTGCATCCGATCGGCCGCGTCATGGTGCAGCAGGCGGTCTAGGATGAACACCGGCGAGCCCGGCTCGCCGTTCTCATAGCGCCCCGGCCCGGCGAAGGCGTCCAGGAGCGTGACCCGGGGCCGGGAGTATCCGTTGCTCTGGGAGGTCTGCAGCAGGATCGGCCACCAGGCGTCCAAGTACCGCTGGTACAACCGGTGCTTGGCTGCGGTCGCTGGCTCCAGTTTCCACAACACGCCCATCCGCGCCCCCTGTCCAGGATCGCCGCAGCCGGCGGCTGGCACGTGCCAGCCGCACCCCCTAGTACCAGATGGTGTGCGCAACAACGTTCAACGTAAAGACCGCGTATCGGCTCCTGAGAGAGCCGGATGTTCAGCGTCTGTAGGACGTCGGCGATGGGATCTGCCCAGGGAAGGAGGCGGCCGATTGGGCCCCGTCACGGAATCAGCCCCAAGCGGAGCGGACTGGTCACTGTCCAATCCTGTGGATCTCATCGTTGGGCAGTCCGTAAGGCGCACTCCGAACCCGGCCACTGAAGGCCATCTCGGGACTGGCGGCCGAAGGCAGGCGCGGTGCTGTGGGGCGCTGATCGTCTCATTTGCTGCGCCTTTGACGCGCTTTTAGTCGCCGCACTAGAGTGAGTCCCCGATCAGATAACAGAGTCCGCTCGCAGAGGGGAGGCTGGCATGCTGCTGACGACCGGGCAGGCGGCAGACGAACTCGGCTGTGCGATCACCACCTTCCGCCGCCTCGTGCGCGCTGGCCTGCTGCCAGGCCTGTCCCGCCGTGGCGTACGCGTCATGATCCCCCTGGACACGGTCCAAGCCCTCGCCACCCGCCGACGCGCCTCGCTGGAACAACTGGACGCCACGGAGATCGCCGTGCTACGTGTCGACGCAGCCCGCCCGGCCCCCGAGCCCGACCGGCCCTGGATCGGCTTCGCCGCCACCCTCACCCCCGACGACCTGCTCAAGGCCCTGCGCGGCTGGTGGCGCTGCGACCCGGTCAGCGTCGCCGCCGGGGGAGTGCTACCCGTGACCCTGTCGGGCTACGTCGTCGCCGTCCTGACCGGCCTGCAGGCATGGGAAAAGAATTCAACCGGCCGCCACGCCTTCTCCCAGGCCCGCCTGGCTGGCTACGTCACCGACCTGGCCGCACCCCACATCACCCTCACCTCCCGCGCGGACGGCGACCAGCACCTTGCCGAGTTGCTGCTGGGCACCCGCCTGCCCTCCGACTCCGGCGGGGCGATCGCCTACATCACCACCCACACCACCGGCTGAACCGCCCCCCATAAGGAAGCCTCATGGACGCGCAGAGCTACAGCGCCGCTCTCACAGAGCTGCGCACCGTGCGGGACACGATCAAGAAGGCCCGGGCGGAACTGACCAAGCTCGAGGCGGACCGGGACCAGCGGATCACCCGGCTCGCCTCCTACGCCAAGGCCAAGGCAGACCGGATCGCCCCCGCCGCCGGGCTGAGCGTCGCCGACGTCGTGGCCTTGGCACCCGCCCTGGCCCCCGACAGCCTGGCCGCCGCAGCGGACGCTGCGCCGCAGCCCGCGCAGCCCGCACACGCCGAACAGACCGTGGCGCCCACCGCCCGGTCGGCCGCCTCCTCGAAGACTCAGCCGCCCACCGTGATGACGCCCCCCGCTGCCGAGCCCATCGCGGCTGCCGGGATCCCGTCCCCCGAGCAGGAGCCGCGCACCCTGCCCTCGATTCCCGAGGGCGGCGCCGGTGACACCTGGTTCGCCCACACGTCCGGCCTGGCCTCCACCAGGCCCAACTTCATCCAGCAGGCCCGTTCCACCGTCTTCCTCGACACCGCCACCGGCGTCCTGGTCCACCGCCAGCAGACCCACCACCTCGACCTCGGCAACGCCACGGCCGCCGACATCCTCACCGCCGTGTTCCACACCATCCCCGAAGGCGTGGAACGGATCTACATCACCGCCGGCGATCCCTGGCACCGCGACGCCGACCGCTACCCCTACCTGCGTGACGCGGTCGCCGCCTGGCTGAACGCGCCGATCCCGGGCTGGCGTACCGACACCGGGCGCGGCCGCGATCGGATGGCCGGGCACTTCGTCCACGCCCGCAACCCCGTCGGCCGCTACCAGCGCGAGAACGGTGAGCAGCATGTGGAGATCCGCTCGGTGGGGGAGTGGTTCGACACCGATGGCGACGACCCCACCGTCATTCGCGACGCCTTCGTCTTGCTGTGGCAGGCTCTGCGCCGTCACTGGAGCGACGCCGTCATCATGGGTTCGCCCTCTCAGACCGGCCGTGACCTGTGGACCCGCACCATCCCGACCCGTGGCCAGTACGCCGAGGGCTTCCCCGTCCTGTCGGAGGAGCTGCGCGGTCTGCTGCACGCCACTGCAGGCCAGGGCCGCAACGAGCTACTCACCCCGCCCCGCGTCCCTGAGCAGCTGCCCCAGATCGTGGAGTACGACCGTACCTTCGCCTACGCCAAGCACACCTGGAAGTCCCCGGTCGGCACTCCCCGCCGCATCACTGCCGCGACGTTCGCCTCCTGGTCGGAGAAGGAACAGATGCGGGCCCTGTACGGGTGCGGGCACTGGCAGGTCCGCGTGACCGTCCCCGACATCTGGAACCACGTCGGCCTGCTGCCCGCACCCGCCCCCGGTGACCGCGCCTGGCACTACCCGGCCACCCCCGGCACCACCTTCACCACCTGGGCCGGCGGCCCCGAGATCCACACCGCCCTGACCAACCCGCTTCAGCCGTGGAAGATCGAAATCCTCGACGGCATCCTGTGGGACGACGGCAAACCCCTCGACGACTGGGCCAAGAAACTCAAAGAAACCTGGACCAACCTCACCGCCCAGGCCCACTTCCAAGGCGACCCCCAGCAAGCCCGCGCCGCGCACCTCGCTTCCCGCGCCGTGCGCTCCATCCTGCTGTACGGCATCGGAGCCTTCGCCCAGCGCCCCCGCATGGTCACCGGCACCACCCCCCGCACCGCCGAACGTGACGTGCCCCCGGACGCAGAGATCATCTCCTTCGACGACGAGCACATCACCTGGCAAAAGCCCACTGGGTTCTCCCGTGACCCTAACGCCCACCCCGAATGGGCAGCCGCCATCTGGTCCGCAGCCCGCGCCGCCCTCCTCACCCAGCGCCACCGCGACGACGACACCTACGCCGGAGCCCTGCACACCCCGCCCGGTACCGTCGTCGCCTTCCGCACCGACGCCCTCTACCTCACCGAGCCCCAGAACTGGCCCTACCACCACCAACCCGGCGACTACCTCCTCAAGGGCCAGCTCACCGGTCCCGTGGCCGCCCCGACCACCGAAGAGGAGCTCCTCACCCTGCGGGATACCGGACGCGCCACCCTCACCAGTGACCAGGAGGCCTGATGTCGCCCCGGTCCCGCCGTACCCCCCCAAGCCGCCAGCAGGGGCTGAACGAGGCCGCCCGCCTGGCCGACCGACTCCAGCAAGTCGGCTACACCAAACGCGACATTGCCCGCATCATCAACCGCGACCCCTCCCTCGTCTCGCAGTTCTATACCCGCAACAAAGGCGCCGCCTTCGTCGCCGCCCTCCGTGAGGTCCTCACCGCCGTCGAAATCGGCGGTATCACCGACCTGCCTGAACTCACCGCGATCGCCGCCCGCCACACTCATCGGCGCACCACCGCCTCCGGCGCCCGCGCCCGCGTCCGCACCAAGGCCGTCCTCATCACCCCCACCGGCTCCGGCACCGGCCGCGTCGGCACCCAGGCCATCGCCTCCGGCTCCGCACGCCTACGCCCTCTGATCGCCGAAGCCGCCCGCCGCGGTCTGCGCCTGGCCTTCACCGTCCGCCTCGCCAAGACCGCCTACCTCCACCCTTCCGGCAGCCGCACCGACTCCCCCGGCATCCGCCGCGACGTCATCCAGCGCACTGACCACACCGAGGAACGCTCCTACGGCTCCGCTCAGACCGGCGGCTTCGACGCCGCCGACTTCGCCCGCCGTGTGGACGCCGCAGGCGGCGACGTCACCGTCGCCGTACACGAGTGGCTCGTGGAGACCGGTCGCATCCGCTCGGACGCCCAGATCCTCCACCTCGAGGTGCGTACCTGGCGCCCGCGTTGACACGCTGCCTCCGACCTTGCGATGACCTGCCGTCACCGAGCTGATCAAGACGTGGGATGTGGCAGGCGGAGAGCTTGGCCGGGATTCTCACGCGATGACCAACAACGCAGACAGCGAAACGGCCGAACAACGCTGGGACGGTCCCTGGTACCGAGGCCGTACGGACTGCTTCGAGGCGTCTTACCTGCCCGGCGCCGGTGAGGACCTGGGGTGTGTAATGTCGATGTCGAGGTCCGGTTGACGGAAGGGCCGCGCTGGAGCGCGACTGTGCTCACCGTCGCCGAGATTCATCGACTGATGGAAAAGTCTGCTTGTCCGACGTCCAGGCACAGACAACATGGTCCAGGTGATCAGGGGCCTGCTCGGCAAGGTGACTTCGAGCAGGTCTTCCAGCGTCTCGACGACGAGTGACCGCTTCGGCCGCATCCTGAAACGCTCAGCTAGGAGCGGAGATGCGGATCCAAACGGCCTTCCCACCGGGGGCGGTTGCGGCATAGCCCCACTGGTCGGTAAGAGCGTCTACGACGGCCAGCCCTCGACCTGCGTCTGCCAAGCATGCGGGACGGCGCTGCGAGGGGGGAGTGGGACTGGGGTCGGCCACGGCGCACATCACTGTGTTGCCGGCGCGGGTCATCCCCAGCCAGGCCCTGCCGCGCGCCCCGTCCGGTGTCGTCAGTGCATGCTGCACGGCGTTGGTGGTGAGTTCGTTAACCGCAGAGGTCAGGTCGTCGGCGAGGGCAGTCAGACCCCAGGCGCTGATGGTCTCGCGGATGAAACGTCGGATGCTCTTCAGACTGCCCGGGTCACGGGTGAACGAGCGGGCGACGAAGTCAGCGGTGCTGATACCCAGTGCAAGTCCCCAGTCCAGCGGGGCGGGTGGCGCCAGCGCCGCGCCTCTGCCGGTACTTTGCTCCGTGGACGGGAGCAGGTCCTCGACTGTTGCGCTCCGGCTCAATACTTCCGCCGCGTGTGCCGCCACTGTTCATCCCCCCGGAAGACGTCCAGTTCATGGGCCGCGGAACCCCGCCCCGGATGGTCAGTATCCCCGCCCTCACACCTCAGATGCAATTGCATCGGTGACTTGCATCCAAACGAGAAGTCCGGGGAAAGCATGTCTTCGGCCAAGGAGGAAGGACTGGTCAGGAACGGGAGAGGCCGGACAAATTTTGGAAAGGGGTGGACATGACGAAGATCATCAACGGTCTTCCGGCGGGCTTACTGCGCGGCGTTACGTGGCTGAAGAGCCGCCACAGCACCGCAGACGGCAACTGCGTCGAAGTGGCGTTGCTGGCCGGAGGTGACGTGGCGGTACGTAACTCCCGCGACCCGTACGGTCCTGCGCTGGTGTACACGCAAGCCGAAATCGCCGCCTTCATCGCGGGGGTGAAGGATGGCGAGTTCGATCTGATCGCCACGTAACGCCAGCCAGGAACAGGCTAATTGGGCCCCGCCATCGGGCGGCATCCTGCAAGACTGACGCTCGTCGTCTGTCCTTCAGGAGACCCAATGCCCACCGCCGCCCGTCCGGTCGATGTACCCACGCTCGAGTACTACCTCGCCGTCTCCGCGCGCAGCCCGATAGCCGTGCGCCTGGTCCTGGGGCACCTCCTGCGCAGCCTCCGGAAGGACGCAAGGATCCACGCGGAGACGGCCGGCCGGTTCATCCGTGGCTCGGAGGCCAAGATCTCCCGGATGGAACGAGCGCAGGTCACCTGCAAGCACAACGACGTGATGGACCTGCTCGACTTCTACGGCATCAAGGACGCCCAAGTCCTCACCTGCTTTGCGGAGATGGTGCGCATCTCTCGCCAGCCCGGCTGGTGGCACCGCTTCGACGGTGTCCTGCCGGATTGGGCCGGCAAGCTGATCGGTCTCCAGGAAGCCGCCTCCATCATCCGTACCTACGAGGTCCAACTGGTGCCCGGGCTGCTGCAGACGGCCACCTACACCGAGGCCGTCGTCCGCCAGGCCTACCCGCTGGCGCCGCAGGACGAAGTCGACGAACGAGTAGAGTTGCGCGCGATTCGCCAGAACCTGCTTGCCCGCCAGGACGCCCCCCGCCTGTGGGCCGTCCTGGACGAAGCCGTACTGCGCCGGCCCATGGGCGGTGAGCAGGTCATGCGTGAACAACTCCAGCACCTGATCAAGATGTCGCAACTTGAGCACATCACGATCCAGATCGCCCCGTTCAACCGTCCCGGCTGCATCGCGGGCGGCTTCCCGATAACCCACCTGCGATTCGATCTTCCCGCTCTTCCCGACATCGTCTACCTCGAGCAGCTACGCGACGCCGAATACCTCGACAAGCCCGAGGAGACCCAGCACTATCGCAGCGTTCTGGACAGCCTGGCCCACGCCGCCCTGTCGCCGCAGGACAGCCGCGATCTCCTCGAACGTGCTCTCGGCTGACCCGCCAGAACATCCGCAACCCCAATACGTCAGGCCACCACAGCCACGGCACCGTACTCGGACCACGCTGAACTGCCGACCCTAACGACACAGTCACTGCCCGGCCGCCACCGCGAGACATCGACCAGCCCCGGCACGAGCAGCCGCAGCGAATCGAACAGCGACGCCACCTCACTGCGCGCCCACACATGCCCGCACGCCCCCCCGACCGCTCGCTGAAGGACAACCTCAGCGCGCCGACGTACCTGCGCCTCCTCGCTGACCAGGTGGCTGGCCACAAGAAAGCTCCCCGGTGGCAACAGGCCGGCCACTTCCTTCAGCACCCGAGCGGCAGCGACGGGTCCGGGAACCGAGTACAAAGCGGACACGAACGTCACCGCCACCGGCAGTCTCATGTCGATCACTCTGCGCACCTCAGGATCAAGCAGCAGATCGCCCGCCTCCAGCGGGCCGGCCCGCTGGACCACAGTGCGCCGCCAGTCTTCCCACAGCGCGCGGCAATGCACGAGGGCCAGCGGGTCGTCATCGGCATAGACGACGCGTGCACGCGCATCGATGCTCTGGGCGACCTGGTGCACTCCCACCGTGGTGGGCAGTCCGACACCGAAGACAATGAACTGACGTACCCCATGCTCCCGTGCCAGGTAGCTGGTGACCCGTAGCAGGAACTCGTGCGCGGCCACGGCTACAGCCCGTGCAGAGGGCACAACCTCCAACAGCCGCTCGCACGCCACTCGGTCGGCGCCATAATGATCTTTGCCGCCCAACAGGTAATTGCTCATCCGGGCTCTGCTCGGCGACGCGACGTCAAGAGCGTCGCGCCGCGGCATCCGCCCGAACTCCAATGCGGCACCCCACCCCGTCCTAGCACGTGCAGCACGCTGCGTGCCGCAGGCACCCCATGGTAGGAAGACCCTACCCAGCAGGTTGAGGTTCCGCCCAGAATCACTCGCCAGCGGTCCGAAGTGCGCTAGGCAAGACCCTTCCGGTCTGTGTCACCGGCGCACGCTGCCTGCCGGTGTCTGTGCCCCCGTGGCCCCCGGCGGGCGCCGCAGTCAACTCTCCGGGCAGTGCCCGCTGCGCCATCCGTAACCAAGAGGCGACGGTTGGCGCCTCGACGCCCATCAGGTCCGCGGCCCGCGCCTCACTCAAGTGCAGCCTGCAGCACAAGATCACTGCGTCAGCCTGAGCCGGCGGCAACAGCCGGTGCACGACGTCCTTGGACTGCGCGGCCCGGGCCCTGTGGTCTCGCAGCGCGGAGGAGATCAACGCGTCCAGCAACCGCCAGGCCACCGCCGCCGGCCGGGGACTGCTGATGACCGTCGGCCAAATCGTGGCGAGATTACCCAAAGCCACTTCCACGATCTGCCGGCTCATCCAGGTATCCTGCACCCGCTCGCGTGCGTAACGCAGATAACCCTCCTGGTGGAGCAGGCAAAACGCCGTGTACTCCAGCGGCAGGACCACTTCAATACCCGGCTGCGGACCATCCTCCGGTCCTTGCTGCGGACACAACGCCCGCACCGGCAAGCCACTGCGGCGGCGTGACGTCACGGACATGGCACCTCATTTCCGGGACAGTAAGCCTCATGTGGACTCGGGGTAGGCGACAGGAAGCTGGCGGGGCCCCTCCTCGGGGTCCAGACAGAGCAAGAACGTGTAGTGGACGGCCTCCCACAGGGGCCGTACATCCGCAGGCCAGCCGCCCAGAGCGGTCACCAAGGCCGACGTCTGCTCCCAGCCCGGAATCATCTCGCCCGCCAGGATCTCGCTGATCGCCTGGCTGCTCAGCGTCCCATGCGAAGCCCTGCGGATTGCCGCCAGCTTCGGGCGTCCCGCGGCAAGATGCAGCCCTCGCAGCGCCGCCTGCAGACGCGCCACCGCATCAGGGATCGCATGCCGTCCCGGCGGCACCAGCCCATGGGCACTTTCGAACAGCACGCTCAGCTCAGCCGGGTCCCCACCGCAAAGCTGTACCAGCGAGCACGTCACAGGCCAGGACGGTGTGCGCTCGCCGGAAAGGATGCGCGAAACATAAGACGGCGACAGCGACAGGTGCTCGGCTACCTCCCTGACCGTCAGGTCACTGGCCCGGTGCAGATGCGACAGTGCCGAGGCCAGCTTGGCCGACGCCCGCTCGGCCGCCTGCGACAGCGGCTGCTCCCGCACCGAGTCCAGCCCTTCCGCCGGCGGTGCGACCGGCTGCCGCACCGCAGCGCGCTGTGCGGAGCGCCGTTGCAGACGCTCCTTGACCCGGCCCTCCGACCACCGCGTCCGGGCAGTCGTCGCACTGACTTGGGCGGCCTCGGCCACCTGGTCCCAACTAGCCCCTGCGTTGCGAGCGTCCTGCACGGCTGCAGTCATGTAGTACTCCACCTCGCGAGCCACATCGCCCGCACAACGCAGCAGCTCCTTCAAAGGACGCCCGTCGTACTCGGCCTCCAGCAAGGCCGCCGACAACGCCTGCAGATCCTCCGCGATCCGCCGGCCCAGCGGCAGCGCGCTGCGAGCCTGCTGCTGTCCCAGCCGGCCGTCCCGCTCACGCTGGGCTTTGCGTCGGCAGTCGACGTTGCAGTACTCCTTCTTCCGCCCAGGGCCGCCCGCCTGGGGGAAGCGCTCCTGGCAGTAACGGCAGATGTCATAGCGGGAAGTGGTGCCCGCCATCGTTCCTCCCACGTGCTGTGGCGGTTTCTCCCCCGGGTGCGCGAATCTTTGCGCACCCGGGAGAGGAACTCGCCATTCCCAATGCCGCAATGGCGGCTGACGCCTGAACACGTGGGGGTGCACCCGCAGGCCCACCGCCACGCCCCGGGACGGCTCAGCTCAGCCGAACACGCTGGTAATGGCAACGAGACTGGCGCATCGCCACCATCAGGCCTGCCACCAACGCCGTGGTAGCCGGCGCAGCCCACCAACCGCGGATCAGAACCACAGGCAGTACAAGGACCGCCAGGAACACGCTCGCCTGCACCGTGACAACCCAGGCACTGGCACTACGGGTTTCAGTCCGGGGAAGACGCGGAATGCTAGCGTCGTCGCGAGTTGCCGCCCCGATGAGAGCGGCAACCGAAAACGGATCAAGCACTGAGCACTTACCTGCCTTTCTTGGTCTCGTCGATGAGGGACCCCGGAGTCGGTAGCGAGCCTGCCCGGGGTTTCCTCGCGTCAACGGACGGTAGTGCCTCCATCACGCCCCGCGCCATATAAACGGTTCATCGCGCAAAGTTCGAATCTTGCGGCGGTGACAAATTGCAGAGCGGGGACGACGTGACTACTGGGTAGCCGCCATTCCCGCCCAACTCTGACCGAAGATGACCGGAAATGATAACGCCCATCTTCCTTTTGCGTAGATGAAGGAAGCTGAGCTGGCGAAGACAAGATTGCGCTCATCGTCACACTCGCCCCAAGGGCCGCAGCCAGGTATGCCTAGTGGCGCTTGAACTCCACCGGCCCCGCGTTCATTCGACGGTGCCGTCCGTGTGCAGGACCGGTCGGTGTTCGGTCATGCGGGCGCTACCACTCGACGCGGTGGATGACCGCTCCGACGGCGGAGGTGAAGTCGACGAGCGCGATCGCCACTCAGTAACGGGCCCTGGTGCTCGTAGTGCGAGAGGGTGATGGTCGAGCCGCGGCCGTCGTCGACAACGACTCTGGCCCCGAAGCTGCAAAGGGATCGGAAAGCCTCGCGGAGCGCTGAATACGCGTACAGCCCGTGGGGACGCTCGATCTGCACGGCCTCACGCCCGGGAACGTGGACGTCGCCGTTGAGACGGATGTGGGGACGGCTGGTGAGCGAACCCAGCCGCCGGTACCGGATTTGACCACGGTACCGGGGTGCCCTGGTGCCGCATAATGCCTTGCAAGCGGGAACGAACAAGGCGTACAAGTCGAGGTCGGTGCCCTGCCTACGGCGCCGCTCGCTGCCGCCGTCCCACTCCAGGGCCACGGTGACGACCAGCTCGCGTTCGGCGTCCAGGCTGAGGGAGACTGGCTGGGCTCATGCGTGATGCCCTACCTCCGATCGCCCCGACCGCGGGGGCGAACAAGGCAGGTGGGGAGCCGGTGATGTGGCCGTGGACGGTGTCTGCCCGGTGATGAGGTAGAGGGGTCCGAGGCGGCCGAGGAGGAGGGCCGGTCGACGTGGTGGAGCTGGTCCCACTCGATGTGACGGACAACCCGGAGCGGCGTTTGCCGAGTGCAGCGCACCGCGGGGTCGCTGTCAGATGCTCGATCGCTCGGCGCGAGAAGCACACGGGCTCATCGCCTGACGCGCGTTCTGCCTGCTGGTCCCTGCCCGGGCGTCATCGCAGCGGTCAGGCACGATTATCTGTGCGGCCACGCTTCGGCGTTGGCGTAGATCTCCCGGATGCGTTGGGCAACGGCCTCTTGAGCGGCGTCGACCTGTTCCGTGGCCTCGAAGAAGGCGGCCCGTTCTGCCTGCTCAGGTTTGGCGCGCATCATCATGCTGGGCACGTGCAAGGCATGGGCTGCGTCGGTGACCTGCGCGCGCAGAGCGTCGTCGAGGACGAGGTTTTTCAGCATGCGCACGGTCCGGCCGGCCTGGTGGAACGTATCGGATACCCCCTCGGGGAGCAGCGTGCCTGCGTAGTGGCCGGTCTCCCGGCTGACACGCATGTCGGCGAAGTGGGCCTGCGCGGCGGCCCGGGCGAGGTCTTGCAGGGCTTCGTTGAGGCGGACCAGGTGGTCCAGCTCGAACGCCTCGCGCCGGTCGGTTATGGCCTTCCTTCGTTCGGCTTGGCGGGCCTTCGCCTCGCGGGCTATCTGCCGCTTCTCGTTGATGAAGCTGGTGAGGTAGGTGGAGGCCAGGCCGAAGGTGAAGGTCATTACAGGCCATACGGCGTTGCACTATGCGGGCATGGCGGGCAGCATACGGCCGGAGTCTGGGATCAGCGCACCAGGTAGGTCCAGCGGTGCCGACGGCCGAACCGGCCTCGCCAGGTCACCTCGACTGCCCAGTCAGCGGGGTCGCCCATGTCGTAGCTTGAGATGACCCGGACGACTTCCCCGGGGCCGACCGTGTCAGCCTGCACCCGATGGTCGTCCGGACCTGGGTTGGCGGCTGATCCGGCGCGTACGCGGACGTCGTGCGCTGCGGCCTGGCTGGTGTTGCGGACCAGCGAGATGCCTTCCGACTTCTCGATCAGCTCCCAGGCCGGTGACGGCCGTTCACGCCACCACACGGCCACGGATGCTGTGGCGGCGACGACGGCTGCGGTGGACCCGACCCAGGTTGCTGCGTCTCCTGCTTCCGCCCGGGCACCGTACCGGGCCTATTGCTCGGCGTTGCGCTGGCGCTGATACGCGGTCGCTTCGCAGACGCTCGCAATGCGATCAAGTTGCTTACCTCGTCGCGGGGTTGTCCACAGACGATGCTCACCATGACCGGCCGTGCGCGGTGGGCGCGCCCGCCATGGAAGCCGCTTGACGATGCGTTGCCTACTCTCCGTCCTCGTCGTCGACGTGCCATGAGGGGTGGCCTGCCTGATCACCCCCCACCGGCACCGGCACCGGAACCAGAAGCGTCAGCCACCAGGCCATCGCCTCCGGCTCCGCCCGTGGTGGGCTTCGCATCGCCTTCACCGTCCGCCTCGCCAAGACCGCCTACCTGCGCCCCTCCGGCAGCCCCACCGACTCACCCGGCATCCACCGCGAGGTCATCCAACGCGCCGAGCACACCGGGAGAACGCTCCTACGGCTCCGCCCAAACTGGCGGCTTCGACGGCAACCAACTTGCTCGCCCCGTCGATGCCGCCGCAGGCGATATCACCGCAACAGTGCACCAATGGCTGGTCGAGACCGAACGCATCCGTGCCGATGCGCAGGTCGTCCATCTGGAAGTCCGTACGTGGCGCCCCCGCTGAAGACTGGGAGAAGAGCGGCTTTCTGCTTGTGATTGGTACGTTTTCCGTCGCCTTGGGGTGATGCCTCGTGCTCGGCTTATGCCCTTTCGGCAGCGCAGTTTTGGCCCGAGTTCACTGTCGCGGTGACGCCTTTCGATTTCGGTGTATGACGCATCATGTGGCGTTGATGGCCTAGGGGTGGGGTTGGTGACCTTGGGTCGAGGATGCGTTGTTTGCGCTCTGTATTCCCTCCTTGACAGAAGGTAAGTGTGGGGTTTGAATTCGGTCCACCTTTAAAGATCTTGTGCTTGTGGGGGCGGGGCTGTGCGGGTGGGGTGGGGCGGTCGTGGAGGTAGTGCTGCAGTAGGGCGTGGGCCCAGGCGACGTCGGTCGGCCGACGTAGTTGTGGCTGCGTTCGTCACATTTGCCGCGGTTCTGACGTTGCCGGGTCAGGTGGTGTCTGCTGCGGCAGCAGAGGTCGATACACCGGTGCTGTCGGAGGGGCAGCAGGCTTTGGCGCAGGCGCAGGAGTCTGGCGAGCGGGTGGAGATGGTGGGGGAGCGTACGGAACGCACCACGGTCTATGCCAATCCCGACGGTTTCACTTTCACGCTGGAGGAGTCGGCGGTCCCGGTACGCGCGGCCAAGCCGGGTGGTGGCTGGCAGGCGCCGGACGCCACGCTTGAGAAGCGTTCTGATGGCTTGATCGCTCCGAAGGCAGCCGCGGTGCGCATGGCGTTCTCACCCGGCGGTGACGCGGCGCCGTTGGCGCGGATCGCCGACCAAGGCGTGTCGATGGAGATCGGCTGGCCGGGGAAACTGCCGGCGCCGCAACTGGATGGTCCGAGCGCTCTGTACACCGACGTCTTGCCCGGCGTCGATCTGAAGCTGACCGCGACCCCTGAAAGCTTTCAGCCGGTGTTCGTGGTCAAGACACCGGAGGCGGCCGCAAGCGATGAGCTGAAAAAGCTCACCTTCACCCTTAAGTCCGAAGGGCTGAGCGTACGTGAGGGGGCGGCCGGCAACTTGGCGGCCCTCGACGCGAACGGCCGTACGGTGTTCAAGGCTCCGCCGGCCCGGATGTGGGACTCGGCAGGCAACGCGGGAACGCAGAGCCAGTTGGTGGTGACGAAGGCCGCCGCAGGCGGGACCGAGCCCTCCGATCCCGCCGAAGCGGCGCCGTCGGGCTCGGGTCTCGAGCCCGGTCAGGGGGACACGGTCGCCCGGATGGACGTGGACGTCACTCCCACCTCGCTGTCAGTGGTGCCGGATGCGGACATGCTCACCAAGACCGAACGTTCGGCGTTCCCTGTGTTCATCGACCCCACCGTGACGTGGGGCGAGTCGGAACGCACCCTGCTGCGCAGTGACGGCTATGAGTCGTACGGGTGGGGCAACGGGGACGACGACCAGGGCAAGGGCGCGGGCAAGTGCGGCACCTGGAACGGCTATTACTGCGGCTCGGGATATGTGCAGAAGCTGTACTTCGAGTTCTCCCCGGCCAACCTGAAGGGCAAAAACGTGCTGGACGCCACGTTCCGGGTGACCGAGCCGTGGGCCTTCCAGTGCGACCCGCGCTGGGTGGACCTGGAACGCACCAACAACATCTCCTCCTCCACCACCTGGTCCACACGGCCCAAGGAACTGGACCTGATGGTCGACCGGCATGTGTCGGCCGGGCGCGGCTCACTGTGCGACCCGGATTCACCGAATGCGCCCATCGAGTTCCGGGACAACGCGGACGAATCGAACGAGAACCTGACCCCCACGGTCAAGGACTTCGCAGCGGGCCAGTTCTCCCGGCTGACGCTGGAGATCCGGGCGCATGACGAGTCGGACACTTCCGCGTGGAAGCGGTTCAAGAACGATGCGGTCCTCTCCGTGAAGTATGTGGGCATTCCCGCCACTCCGACCGAGGTCGGTGTAGTGACCGGCTCCGGCTATGTGTGCTCAACCAACTCGGCCGATCCCACGGTGGTGTCCGACCCGACGCCGCTGGTGCAGGGACGGCCGCGCACCGTCGCCGGTGGTGAGTCGGCGGCCAACCTGCGTATCCGGTGGCGGACGGACAAGTACGACGGTGCGAACTGGGTGGTCGCCCACACCGACATCGACAGCCCGACCTCTGGTTATGTCGGGAACCTGCTCAAGCAGTCCCGTAGCCTGCCCACACTGCAGGAGGGCGTGAAATACCGGCTGAAAGCGCTGACCCTGTCCTACTACGAGGACGGCAGCAACCGGCTGAACACCGGGTACACCACTCCCTGCTACTTCACGGTCGACCCTACGGCGCCCAAGGCACCGCAGGTGACCATCGGGTCCCCGTACACTGAGTGCACGAGCAACGACTGCGTGGCGCACGGGGGACCGGGGGTGACGGGGACGTTCACCTTCGCGCCAGCGGCGGGGGATGCCAACAACGTCGCCTACCAGTACAGGCTGTCGGAGCAGGACGCGTGGTCGGCCGCGCTGTCCGGTTCGACGGCGTCAGCCGCCATCACGCCGACACATTCGGGTACCTACCGGCTGTACGTCCGGGCCAAGGACGGCGTCGGCCGCTGGGGCGCCGAGAACGTCGTCGACTTCCTGGTCGCCGCCGGTGACGGACCGGTCGGGCGGTGGCATTTCAGCGAGGCCAGTGGCGCCGCACTGGATTCGGCGACCTCCGACGGGGCGGACGACGCCACACTGGGAGGCACTGCCGTACGCGACGACCGAGGGCGCCGCGGGTTGATCACCCATGATGCGCAAGGGGCGCTGCTGGACACGCCCGTCACCGACCTGGGGCTGTCCCTGGACGGCAGCACGGGCTATGCGAGTACAGCCGGTCAGGTGCTCGAAACCCGGGCGTCCTACACAGTGTCGGCCTGGGTGCGTCTGTCCGCTGCGCCGCAGCGCAATCTCACGGTCCTCAGCCAGAACGGCACCCATTGCAGCCCCTTCTCCCTGGGCTACGAGCATGCGTCGGGCACCTGGGCGCTGCGGGCGGTGAACCAGGACGCTCCGGCAGGAGGGTCCTGCTCATACCAGAAGGTGGCGGCAACCGTCGCAGCGACGATCGGGGCATGGACTCACCTGACAGGCGTCTATGACGCCGAACACCAGGAGATCCGGCTGTACGTCAACGGGAAGCTGCAGGGCAGCGCACCGTACACGACGGCATGGGCGGCGACCGGACCCCTGCAGATCGGCCGCACGTTCTGGTCGGACACCTACACCGACTACTTCAACGGCTCCGTCGACGAGGTGTCGGTGTGGCAGCGGAAGCTGACCTATGACGAGATTGCCGAGGAGACGCGGTTGCTGACCTCGCAGCAGTACGCCGGTGTGGAGCTGGTCGCTGACTGGTCGGCGGACCGGGGCAGCGGCAGCAGCATCCCGGACACCACTTCCGGCTACGGCAGGTCACTAACACTGAGCGGCGGTGCCTCGCTGGACGGGGAGGCGATCGTGCTGGACGGTGTGGACGACGCCGCCACAGCACCGGGGCCGGTGGTGGACGACACCGGATCGTTCACGGTTACCGCGCTGGCCTCCCTGGACGGGGATCAACTCGCGGCCAAGAGTGTCGGCTACACCGGTCAGGTGCTCGGGCAGCGTGCGGCGGACGGATCAGCCTGGGGGCTGTGGTACGAGCTGACGGATAAAACGACCGTTTTGGACGAGGAGACACTAGAGGAGAAAACAGTGCCAGTCGGCTTCTGGCGCTTTGGCCGGCTTAACGCGGATGGGACGTTCAGCGCGGTGGCCTCCGATGAAGGTGCCCTGGTGGACGGCATGGTCCGGTTGACCGGCGTGTTCGACGCCCAGGCGGGCACGATCAGCCTCTATCTGGGACACACCCAGAACGGCGAGCCCAGCGCGTTCACCGCGAAGATCGGCTCGGGTGACTTCGCCGTCGGCAAGGGCTTCACCGAAGCGGCGTGGCGGCACTTCCTTCCGGGCCGGGCGGCGGAGGCACGCTTGTGGGCTGGCGCGATGGCCGGCGGGGAGCAGGTCGAGGAAGCCGTGGGTGACTGATCGGCGGAAGCAGTGAGGACAGCCCTCAAGATGGCTGTCCTCACTGCGAGGACGCGGCAGACCCGGTGTTCTGCGAACGACTGGACTTCTTTTCTATGGGACTGGGCGGGACGAAAACGATGGCTTTTGGCATAGACACCTCAAGGCGGCGGCGTGCAAAAGCCCCACGGCACCGCACTGGCCGACTTCTGGTGCAGTCGCTGGCCCTGGCACTGGTGGTACCCCTGGGGCTGGCACAGGTGGCCGAGGCCAAGGAGTCCGCGGGGCTGGGGCGGCCCGGTGTGCCCAAGTCCCGCGTGAGCAAGGTCAAGGTGTTCGACGGGCCGGGCGCGAAGAAAGCCCGGCAGAAGGTCGCCCAGGACAAGAAGGCCAACGCAGCCCAGGCCAGACGGGCCCGAGTGGAGCGGAAGACCACCTGGCCGAAGCCGGGCACAGCGACGATCAGCCTTACGAGCGGCCAGGCGGGGAAGGCCGATCCGGGCGGTCTCCCGGTCACGATGGCCCCGCCGTCTGCGAAGGCTGGGACCACCGGGAAGCAGGACGCCGCAAACGGTAAGGCACGCATCACCGTGCTGGACCAGAAGGCCGCCCGCAAGGCGGGCATCACGGGCGTAGTGCTGACGGCCGAGTCGGACACGGCCAGGACCGCCGCGGTGAGCGTCGACTACAGCGGATTCGCCTCGGCGATCGGCGGTAGCTGGTCCCAGCGGCTGCGCCTGGTCCAGTTGCCCGCCTGTGCACTGACGACCCCGCAGAAGGCAGGGTGTCGTAAGCAGACTCCGCTGACGTCCGACAACGACATCGCCCATCAGTCGGTCTCCGCAAAGGTCCACCTGTCCGAGTCTTCAGGCGGTTCGTCCACGCAGCTGATGCGCTCCACACCCAGCGCCACCACTGGAATGGCGGTGCTCGCGGTCACCGCCGCCGACACCGGATCCGGGCAGTCACCAAAGGGAACCGGGGACTATTCGGCGACGCCGCTGTCACCATCCTCGTCCTGGCAGGCCGGCGGCAGCTCGGGGTCATTCACATGGTCATACGACTTCACGATGCCGCCCGCGGCGGCCGGCCCTACTGCGCCACTGTCGCTGTCGTACGACTCGGGCAGCATCGACGGGCGCACGGCGACCACCAACAACCAGAGCACGTCGGTCGGTGAGGGCTTCACGCTGACCGAGTCCTACATCGAGCGCACCTACGGCTCCTGCGACGACGACGGCCACGCGGACGACTTCGATCTGTGCTGGAAGTACGACAACGCACGCATCGTCCTCAACGGCAGCTCGACCCGGCTGGTCAAGGACGACAACAGCGGCCAGTGGCGGCTGGAGGACGACGACGCCTCGAAGGTGACGCGCTCCACGGGGGCGGACAACGGCGACGACAACGGCGAGTACTGGACCGTCACCACCGGCGACGGCACCAAGTACGTGTTCGGCCTGAACAAGCTGGACGGCGCGGACACTCAGCGCACCAACTCTGTCTGGACAGTACCGGTGTTCGGCGACGACTCCGGTGAACCCGGCTACTCGGGCGGCGACGTCTTCGCGGACCGGGCGCTCACACAGGCGTGGCGGTGGAACCTCGACTACGTCGAGGACACCCACGGCAACGCGGCCACCTACTGGTACACAGAGGAATCGAACTACTACAAGAAGAACAAGTCCACTACGGCCGACGCCTCCTACACCCGGGGCGGCTACCTCACCCGGATCGAGTACGGCCTGCGCAAGGGTGCCCTGTTCACGGACAAGGCGGACGCGAAGGTCACCTTCGACCACGCCGAGCGCTGCACCGCCTCCGACTGTTCCAGCCTGACCAAAGACACTGCCGAGAACTGGCCGGACGTGCCGTTCGACGCGATCTGCTCCAAGGACGATGCCGACTGCAACGCGGCCGGCCCCTCCTTCTTCACCCGCAAGCGCCTGACCGGCATCGACACCTTCTCCTACAACGCCACCAGCGGCGCCTATGACCCGGTGGACTCCTGGGCCCTGACCCAGGAGTACCTGGACGGCGGGGACATCGGCGACAGCTCCGACCAGGTCCTGACACTGAAGTCACTCACCCGCACCGGCAAGGCGGGTGAGACGAGCATCGGTCTCAATCCGATCTCGTTCACCTACCAGATGCGGCCCAACCGGGTCGACGCCACCGACGACATCTTGCCGCTGACCAGGCCACGCATCTCCACCGTCACATCGGAGACCGGGGCGATCACCACGGTGACCCTGTCGGCCCCCGAATGCGTGCGCAGCCAGGTACTGGACGCGGCACCGGACACCAACACCCGTTCCTGCTATCCGCAGTACTGGAACATCAACGGCTCCCAGGACGCCTCGATCGACTGGTTCCACAAGTACCGGGTGCTGGCCGTGACCGTCTCCGACCCGGCCGCGAACTACAAGGAGGCGCTTGAGTACGCCTACTCCTACAGTGGTGCGGCCTGGCACTACGCTGACGACCCGTTCACGCCGAAGGACGAGCGCACCTGGTCGGACTGGCGCGGTTACCGCCAGGTCACCGCGTGGACCGGCGCGACCGACGTGACCCGTTCCAAGACGGTTTCGCTGTACCTGCAAGGTATGGACGGCGACAAGAATCAGGACGGCACCACCAAAACCGTCACCGTTGCCCCACTGTCAGCGCCCGACCTCGGCGCCGCCCCCGTCACCGACAGCAACCAGTACGCGGGCCACCTGCGCGAGCAGGTCACCTACGACGGCTCCACACCGATCTCGGCGACGGTGAACGACCCCTGGTCCAAGGAGACAGCCCGGCAGACCGCGCCCGGCGCCGCCGATCACGTGGCCCGCTACGTACGCACCGGCAAGACCAGCACGTACACCTACCTCACCGCCTCCCAAACCTGGCGCACCCACTCCTTCAGCACCAGCTTCGACGACTACGGCATGCCCGTCAGCGTCAGCGACTCCGGCGAAGTCGGCACCGACGGTGACGAGACCTGCACCCGCACCTGGTACGCCCGCAACGACATAGTCGGCATCACCGGCCTGACTTCCCGTGCCCGCACCGTCGGCCGGGCCTGCTCCATCACGGAAGCCAACCTCAACCTCCCAGCCACCTCCGCCACCAGCGGCGACGTCCTGTCGGACACCGCCACCGTCTACGACACCCCTAACGCCACAAGCTGGACCGCCACACAGAAACCCACCCGGGGCGAAGCCACCTGGACCGGCCGCGCCACCGGCTACGCGGCCACCGCCGACCTGGGCGGCGAGAGGCTGCCCACAGGCTGGCAGACCGTGGCCACCACCAGCTACGACACCCTCGGCCGCACGCTCAGTGTCACCGATGCGGCAGGAAACACCACGTCCACGGCGTACACGCCCGCGGACGCGGGACCGCTGACCAAGACCATCACCACCGATCCCGCTCCCAAGCTGTACAAGACCACCAGCTTCCTGGACCCACGCCGCGGCCTGGCCCTGCGTGTCTACGACGCCAATTTGAAGAAGACCGAGAGCTCCTACGACGCCCTCGGCCGCCTGACCAATGTCTGGTTGCCGAACCGGTTGAGTGGCAGCCAGGCCCCGAACATGAAGTTCGCCTACCACCTGGACAGCACCAAGCCGTCCTGGGTATCGACGTCGACCTTGAAGAAGGACGGCGAAACCTACAACACAAATTACGCGTTGTACGACGCCCTGCTGCGGCCGCTGCAGACCCAGTCGCCCACACCGCAAGGCGGTCGGCTGCTGACCGACACCCGTTACGACACCCGTGGCCTCGCCTACGAAACGTACGCGGACATCTTCGACACCTCCAGCACAC
Organism: Streptomyces sp. NPDC046831; assembly: GCF_040645305.1. Lineage (NCBI taxonomy): Bacteria > Bacillati > Actinomycetota > Actinomycetes > Kitasatosporales > Streptomycetaceae > Streptomyces > Streptomyces sp. NPDC046831. The sequence continues at coordinate 386,232 of NZ_JBEYXZ010000001.1, forward strand.
CCAACGGTACTTACACCCGTGCCGAGTACGGCGAGGCCCCCACCCAGACGGAGACGGTGTTCGACGGGGCGGGCAGAGCGACGACCAGCAGCCTGTACGTCTACGGCGTCAAGAAGTGGTCCACCACGACGACCTACACCGGAGACTCCGTCGCGACCACCGCCCTCGACGGCGGCTCCGCCCAGCGCACGATCACGGACATACGCGGTCGAGTCACGGAGAGCCGGGAATACGCGAGCACCAGCCCGGCCGACAGCGGCTTCGGCACCGGCCCCGGCGCTGCGTACGCCTTCACCAAGTTCACCTACGCTTTGGACGGCCGACAGGAGTCGATCACGGGCCCGGACGGCGCCAAGTGGACCTACCAGTACGACCTGTTCGGTCGCCAGACCAGCACCGGTGACCCAGACAGGGGCACCACGACCACCGAGTACAACGCTCTCGACCAGGTCATCAAATCCACCGACTCGCGTGGCATGTCGCTCCTGAGCGCCTACGACGAACTGGGCCGTGTCACCGGCACTTGGACCGGCTCGAAAACGGACGCCAACCAGCTCACCGGCTACACCTACGACACGATACTCAAGGGCCTGCCCGCCTCCTCCACCCGCTACGTCGGTGGCAAGAGCGGCGCGGCCTACACCATGACCGTCACCGCCTACGACAGCCTCAGCCGTGCCACCGGCACCCAGCTTCAGTTGCCGGCCAGTGACCCGTTCGTGCAGGCCGGCACTCCGTCCACGCTGGCATTCGAGACGTACTACAACATCGACGGCACCCAGCAGTACGACAAGCAACCCGCACTCGGCGGCCTGCCGTCCGAGATCATCGGCTTCGACTATGACGGCCTGGGAAATCTGACCTCGATAGGCGGGTCAACCGGTTACCTGGACGACGTCTCGTACTCGGCCCTGACCCAGCCCGAGCAGCTCACCCTGGGTACCGGCGGCACCGGTAACAAGTACTCAACCGTCACCAACACCTACGAGGCGGGCACCGGCCGCCTGGTCCGCAGCCACGTCACGGACCAGACCCACCCGTACATGCTGCAGGACCTCAACTACACCTACGACCAGACCGGCAACATCACCGCCATCAGCGACCCCACCACACTGGGCGGCGCCAGCTCGGCCGACACCCAGTGCTTCGCCTATGACGGCCACCAGCGTCTCACCGAAGCCTGGACCCCGGCCTCACAGAAGTGCTCCGATGCCCAGGACGCCTCCAACCTGTCGGGCCCGGCCCCGTACTGGACCAGCTACACGTACAACATCGCGGGCCAGCGGACCAGCGAGACAGTCCACCAGAGCAACAGCAATGACACAAAGACGACCTACTGCTACGCGAACACCAAGCAGCCCCACACCCTGACCGGTACTACCACAAAGGCCGACTGCACCAACCCCGAGCACGCCTACGACTACGACACGACCGGCAACACCAGGCACCGCCCAGGTACCACAGCCACCCAAGAACTGGACTGGTCACCTGAGGGCAAGCTGACCAAGCTCACCGAGAACGGAACGTCGACCGACTACCTCTACGGCGCCGACGGCACCCTGCTCATCCGCGCCGCACAGAACGGTGAGCGCGTCCTGTACGCGGGCGCCACCGAACTTCACCTCCGCGCCAACGGCACCACCTGGGCCCAGCGCTACTACGCCGCTGGCGCCGTCACCGCCGCCGTCCGCTCCAACGAATCCGGCACCAACAAGCTGACCTACCTCACCGGCGACCACCACAACACCTCCACGCTGGCGATCAGCTCGGACACCGCCCAGACCTTCACCAAGCGCTACACCACCCCCTTCGGCGCCGACCGAGGCACACCCCTCTACGGCCCCTGGCCCGACGACAAGGGCTTCCTCGGCAAAACCCGCGACGCGAACACCGGTCTCACCCACATCGGCGCCCGCGAATACGACCCGGGCATCGGCCAGTTCATCAGCGTAGACCCCATCCTCGACCCCACCAACCCGCAAACCTTCAACGGCTACAGCTACGCCGCCAACAACCCGATCACCTATTCCGACCCCGACGGACAAATGATCTTCGCCGGGGACAACTCCCCGGGCGTCGACAGCGGCGGCGGAAAAGGCTCCAAGGCCACCTCCAGCGGACGCTACGCCGGCGACGGGTGCGGCGGCTGCGCCAGTAAAGGAACCGGAAGCCACAGAGGCGGAACAGGCCACAAGGGCGGCAACGGGACGGCGCACGTCGGCAACAGCAGTGGGGTTGTCGTACAGAATGCGAGTGACGGTGGCTGCGGGTTTTGGGACGTCAAGTGCGGATGGAACCAACTCTGGAAAAGTGAGTGTGGATTCTGGGATGTCAAATGCTCGCTCAAGGAGAATTACCACGCTTGGAAAAACGCTGTAGTCACACTCTCCCCTCTGGAGGATGCAGAAAACTGTCAGCAACAGGAATACTCCGCCTGCGGGTGGCTCATTGCAGGATTCTTGCCCCTTGGGAAGCTTGCAGGCTTGGCGAAGGCGCTGAAATCGGGGGAAGACGCGGCTAAGGCGGCGCAACGCTATGCCCGTGGGATGAATCTCGCTGGCAAAGTTGCGTACGGAGAAGGGCACCTAAGTCAGGCGGTACAACTGCAGCGCCTCATCGATAAAAATAAAACGGGCAATTATGCAGCCGCACTGCTCTCAGATGGGACGACTCTGGTCTCAAGGTCGGGCGGAGGGCCGCATGCGGAGGAGAAACTGCTCGATGCGGCAGGCGACAGGATTGTTGCCTTGTACTCTGAGCGTCAACCCTGTAACGGAACGCACAACTGTGCTGGTAAAATTGCAGCCGCCGGTATAAAGAACGTGAGTTGGTCGTTCGACTGGAACTCGAGCAAGGCTGTACAGGAAAAAGCGACCGCTGATTTCAAGGCGGCGATTACTGAGTTGTTCAAAAAGTAGTGCGCCCGATAGTTGAGATTGGGGATGTTGATGCAGTTTGAGTTGACTGAAGTTTCTGGCGGTGGGGTAAGTGTGGAGGTGCCGGTTGCTTTCTTTTCTTACCGAGCGAACGACCACCTGGAACGGCTTATGTCGGGGGAGGGTGAGGTTTATCACCAGTTCTGGCGGATGGGTCATCATGTTGGCGTTTATTTGCAGCAAAATTCGGGAATCATCTTTGCGGGTGCGAGCCTGAATGACCTAGTTTTTGCGAACTCGTCAATCGAGCATTTCAATAAATGCGTAAAGAGAGTTATCGATCGATTCCCGTTTTATGCCGAAGGGGTCGATCTTGATGATTGTGAAATGGCGGCTGAAGACTTGGAGAGGATTGTTCGGGGTGTCGATCCCCCTGCGGCTAATGAAGGAACATTCTGGAGTGATTTCATTACCGACGTATCCATTGGTGACTACCCTGAATAAGCACTGACTTCGATTCGTCAGTGGCCGTGATTGCCTGGCTGGACTTTCGGCCAACCTCGGGCTTTCGCGCGCCCAGCAGATGCTTCAGGCGTAGACCGGGCCGTTTGCTGTAGTTCGTCACGGCGGTGTGGCTGGCGGTAGCCGGGTGGTCTCCTGGGGCGGTTGCGTCTGCGATGACAGGCTCGGGCGAGGGCTTGGTGCAGACGCCGCCATCGTGACCAGTGCAGGCCGTGCCGGATCCGTGCCTCGCCCGTCGGCTGACGCCCATCATGATGAGGAGCCGGGCGATCTCGAAGGCAGTCAGCGTGATCGGGGTGAGGCCGGCGGGGCTGCTGGGATCAGCGTGGTTCCCCTGTGTGGGTGCGACCGGTCCGCTCGTCGTGTTCGCGGCGGCGTTCGGCGGCAGCCTGCACGGCCAGGAACGCGGCGGCGGGCTGGGCGAGGGTGATGTGCCGGTACCAGCCGTGGAAGTGGCGCACCTCGTAGTCGGCCACCCCGGCGGCCGACTACGCCAGCTTGATCCTTCCTCCACCCGGTACACCCTCGCCCCCTGCGCGGCCGACCTGACCCCGTCCGAGGGGCGACTCCCACGACGCATGGGAACTGTTCGGCGCCAAGGCTCCGTCGGTAGGACACTCCGTGATCGCTGACGGCGGCTGGGAGCTGTTCGGTGCGAAGGACGCCGTCGGCCGGATCATCGTTATTGCTGGCGGTGGCTACCGGGGCACTGGCCTGATCATCCCTCACCGCCGTGAACCCGGCCAAGCCGAACTTCCGGCCTGAAAAGAGGAACACAACGCCTCGCACCGCAAGGTGAGGGCCCCGCGTCGAGCACGCCTACGCCCGGATGAAGAACTGGAAGATCCTCTGCGACTGCCGGTTGAAAGGCGACGGCGTCCACCACGCGATGCTCGGCATCCGCCTCCGCAACCTCATCGTCACCGGCAGAACCGCGAGCAGGCAGGTCAGCGAGCACGACCGTGATCAATTACGGGACAACTCTTAGGTCAGGACCGGAGCGGTCAGCGCGGCAGCCACCAGAAAATCTCTTCCTGGCCGATGGGGTGCTGCCATGCCTGCAGTAGCCGGAATCGGACCAGCTCATCGAGTGCATCTTCGAGCTGTTCAGGTGCCTGCCCACTCAGACGGGCCAGGAGGTCGGCGTCCGCACTGCTGGCTGTGCCGGAGGTATGAGCCGCCAGGGCGAGCGCAGTGAGTCGGAGCGCCGAAGGTGTTGCCTGCGGGAGGATGAGAGGCGTTGGGTGCATGGCCCAGTGGGCTGCACGGGCACGTAGCCGGCGGCCGGTTGCGTGCGCGTGCATGGCCGCATCCAGCAGGTGCACTTCCCGGTGCGGTTCTCGAGGTGCGGCGCACTGCAGCCAGCCGGCGTAAGCCAGTTCACTCCACAGTTCAGCGCGGCCGTGCACGTGCATGCCACGCAGGAGCCCATGGGGCAGGCGTACATTTCCGCGGGTGTCGGCGCGCAGGGCGCACTGCAGAGCCAAGAGCCGGGCGGAGGCGGAAGAGAAGCGGGGAAGCGCTGCCGCCAGGTAGGTGAGCATTTCCTGCACCAGCAGACGATCGCCTGCGCCGCAGGCGGGCTTCCGTCTCTTTCTCGTCGGTGCGCCAACCGATCCGGAGCGCTGTGAGTTCAGCAGGGTGTCGGGTACGACGGCCGTATGACGGCTGGCGGCTGCGCACGCCGAGCAGATATCGGCCAGGCGCCACAGGCGGCCGCCGCTGCCACAGGACAGCGCCAACCGGATGGGGCCGGAGCAGCCGCGGTGGCGGGGATGCCAGCAGCAGCCGCGTGTCCGGCACTGGCAGGTGCGCAGGTGCTTGGGGATCACCTCCCGCTGCGCATGCTGGGCGAGGTGGGTCAGCGCGGCCGACCGGGCTGATGCGGGTGACAACCGTGGGGTGTGCAGCGGGCAGTGCGAGCACACCAGTGCGGGGCCATCGGCCTGAGGGTGCAGCTGCACGGTCCAGATGCGCTGCACCGGATAGTGCGTGGAGAGCCTCATCGGGCTCGTGGTCCTCCGATCATGCGCGCCGTGAGACCTGGATGCAGGCTCGCAGGGCGTTCGGCCATAGGGGACAGCCGGGCAGCCCGAGGCCGCTGGATGTCACCCCCTTCCCTAGCAAATAGTGCAGTTTTCTGCACTGACAGGGCAGGGTTCTGCACCATCGGATGGTGGGGTGACGATCTTCCCGCCCGACCCCAACCTCGCTGCGCTCCGCGTCGAACTCGCGCGGCTGCGGGCCGAGCGCGGATGGACCTTCGACGAACTCGCCCGCCGCACCGGTCTGGCCCGCCGCACCCTCATCGACCTCGAACACGGCCACACCGCCGGAAGCCTCACCACCTGGCACACCCTCGCCCACACCTTCGGCATTCCCGTCGAGCAGCTCCTCGGCGCCTTGTGCGAGGGCCACCCCGCACCCGGAAACGCACCCTCCTGAACAGCTCCTGAGCCCCCCTTCGAGCACACAGCGCGATCACCCGAAAAGGTGCAACGCCCTCGAACGCCCATCATCAAGATCGCTTACGTGTTCTCTCCCCGCTACGCCATCAGGGGTAGGCGCCGGCGCCGCAGATCAGCACAGCGGCATGCCGCCTGGCACGGTCCCGGCCATGCGCTCCCACGACTTTGCTGCCGATCGCCACTGGGACGGCAGTTCCCGCCTTACCCAGCCCCGCCGCTCACTGCAGATCGCTGCGTCCAGCCCGAGCCGCCTGCTGCGTGCCGGCCAAAGTGGCCGCTGCCGCAACTGCGGCAACCGCATCGACTGGTACCAGCGCACCGACGGCCGGCCCATCGCTCTGCACCCCGCCGAACTCTCCACCCCCGACGTCCCCGAAGCCTGCCGCTGGCACCTCAGCGGCGGTATCGCCCACCCGCATGACGACGCAAGAGGCTGGTGCCGCATCCCGCACGCCGTGCTCTGCCCCCGTCGCACCCCCACCCACACCCTGGACCCCCACCTCGAGGCCATCCGGCGCCAGCTCGCCATCCGCTCCCGCCGCCTGACCGACACCAGCACGTTCACCCCCGCACACCACGACGCACCCGCCACCACACCCCAGGACACGGACGACCGCCCCGCTCGACCCGTTCTACGGATCCTTCTCACCTGCTACCTCGGCGGGGAGTCCATCGAAGACATCCGCTGCGTCGCCCAGACCCGCCAACGTCACCGCTGCACCCAAGCTCTCCTTGACCCGGCCCACCCGGCAGGCCGCTGGATCCTGCTACCCCTAGAAGCAGAGCAGGGGCAACTCGCCCTAACGGATCGACAAATGGCCGTCTACGACCTCAGCCACCTGCCCTGGGCCGAGCAGCTGCGCTGGCGCGCTCAACGCTGCACCACGCACACCGCCGCACCCGGCGCCGCCGATCTGGCCCTGGCCGACTGGCAGCCCTTCGACCCCCTGCTGCACGCCGCGCACATCCACACCCGACTGCCGCATCCCGCGCCGCACCAACCCCACCGGCGGTGAGGAATGCCGCATCACGCCCTGGAGATCGCCCTCACCCGTCCCCTGGACCCGACCGAGTTCGACGCGGCCTGCGGCAGTACGCAGCTCGCCGCCAACCACGGAATCACCCGGCTGATGGCGCTCGTACACGCCAAGACCCCCGACCGGGCCGCCCATCGACTGCGTCAGCGTCTCGAGGACCGACTGCCCATCGACGTGATCACCACCCACTACCCGGACGCCAACGGGCAGGTCCTGCTCAACGTCGCCCTACCGCCCGCCGCGCACGCCGCCCTCACGGCTGCAGCCCGCCGCGCGGGACAGAGCCGCGAGCGCTTCGTGGAACTGGCCGTCCACCGGGCTCTTGCCACACACGCCGAGCAGGAAGCGGACCGCCTCAACCACGCGGTGCGCCGGTTACTTGCCCACACCACCCCCGCCCACCTGCTGTCCGCCGTCGGACACGCCCTAAGCCACCTCCCGGAAGAACCCACGCAATGAAGCCGACCGACGAACAGACCGCTGCAGCCGACGCCTTTGCGGCGGGCGATCACCTGGCCCTGCAGGCCGGCGCGGGTACCGGCAAGACCACCACCCTGGCCCTGCTCGCGCACGCCACCAAACGCCGCGGCCGCTACCTCGCCTACAACCGCGCCATCGCCCAGGACGCCACCGCCCGCTTCCCGAAGAACGTCCTGTGCAAGACAGCACACGCCCTGGCCTACGCCGCCGTCGGCCACCAATACACCCGCCGCCTGAACGCTCCCCGCCGCCCGGCCTGGCAGACCGGCCAGGCCCTCGGCATCACCAAAGCCATCCGCATCGGCGACCGCGACGTCACCCAGAAGGCCCTGTCCAACACCACCCTGCGCACCGTGACGCGCTTCTGCCACACCGCCGATGAGGCCATCACCCCTCACCACGTGCCGCCTCTGCGCGGCCTCGACGACGCAGACCTCCACGCCCAGCTCGCCACCCACATCGTGCCCTTCGCCCGCAAGGCCTGGGCCGACCTGCAACACCCCGACGACGGCGCCGTCCGCTTCGACCACGACCACTACCTGAAAATCTGGGCCCTCACCCAGCCCACCCTCGACGCCGACTTCCTGCTCCTGGACGAAGCCCAGGACACCAACCCCGTCGTCGAACAGATCTTCCTCGCCCAGCGTCACCACGCCCAGCTGGTCATGGTCGGCGACTCCGCCCAAGCCATCTACCACTGGCGCGGCGCCAAGGACGTCATGACCGGCTTCGACGGCACCCAGCTCGCCCTGTCCCAGTCCTTCCGCTTCGGCCCCGACCTCGCCGCAGAAGCCAACCGCTGGCTCCACCTGGCCGACGCTCCGATCCGCCTCACCGGCACCCCCACCGTGCCCACCGAGCTCGGTCCCGTCGCCCGTCCGGACGCTGTGCTGTGCCGCACCAATACCGGCGCCATGGCCCAGGTCATGGCCCTCATGGCCGCCGGCTCCCCGGTAGCCCTGGCCGGGGGAGGGGACAGTCTGCGCGCCCTCGCCCTTGCCGCCCGCGACCTGAAGGAAGGCCGCCGCACCCACCACCCCGAACTGATCCTCTTCCCCTCCTGGGGTGACCTGCAGGACTATGCCGCCCACGACCCGGCCGGACGCGACCTACAGCCCCTGGTCCACCTCGTCGACACCCACGGCACCGACGCCATCCTCGCCGCCGTCGATCACCTCGCACCCGAACCACACGCCCAGGTCACCGTCTCCACCGCCCACAAAGCCAAGGGGCGTGAATGGCCCTGTGTGCTGATCGCCGACGACTTCGCCCGACCCCGCGACAACCACTTCGGTGATCACACAGCCGTTCCGCCGCCGCCTGACCCCGTCGACCACGCCGAAGCCCGCCTTGCCTACGTAGCTGTCACCCGCACTCGCCGACGCCTGGATCTAGGAGGCCTGGCCTGGATCCACGATCACCCCGACGGCCACCCCGACCCGCCAGAACCGTCCGCACAAAACGAGACTCCTGCCCGGGAACATCTATCGGGCCCGCACGGTTGAAAGGATCGTGGTTGTGGAGGGGACAGTGTCCCCGGGCCTCACCTATTGCCTGCAGGGACGATCGTTCGGCTGAAGCCCTGCAGAGCCTCTCGCCGCGTAGGCGACCGCCCTCCACGATCACCACATCACATACCGCCCCGGCTGGCGCTCTCGCCGTCCGGGGCGGCGCCCTTCTCCGCCCAAGGCGTAACCGTCTGGGCCAGAGCGCGTTGCCCCGGTCATGGACGACGACGGCCTTTTCGATCTGCAAGCGGCAGACTTCGCTCCGTCGGAGGGCACCGGGCCCCGGCTGGCGCTGCTGACGCTGGAGGAGGCACACGACCTGCTGCGACTGCTGACGACCATCGCGCAACAAGACGGGCCACTCTCACCAGAGGCAGACCGGCTAGCCAAAGAGATCGCCGCACGTATCCCCTCGGAGAACTGACCTAGTCCTCCGAACACCTGCTCGCCAAAAGCCCGAGCTGGCCGGGCGAGCATGGCGTCAGGACGGCAGGGCGGGCGCCGTCTCAGACATCCGTGGGATAGGCCGCCGCGGTGTTCCCCCCCCGCGATCTCCCGACGAGGCTGCCCCCGTGCCCGCTGTAGGCCCACAGCCAGGACAGCCGTTACCCACTTTCGGGTGATGGGCGGACGCTGCCAGTTCGACGCACCATAGCGAGCCACTGCCGCAGGCCAACCCCTGCAAGGCCTGCCGTTACAGCAAACCGTCAACCTGGCGCATTCAGCGCATAAATGGACGATGCATGGGACAGTCACGCAGATGTGGACGTCCTGTAACACAGTTCATGTCTCACCCACCTCCTCATCACGGGGCGGACAGGGTGTGGATGCGCGGCCAGCCGGCCGCCACTCGCACATCGCACCACTCCCGACGGGCCACGTGCAGCCGTCCGTCCGGTGGTGGTGCCCGCACCATGCAGGGGGACCTTGTGACCGTATCCACCACCGCTCGCCGCCTGACCGCTGCCGCGCTGACCACCGCAGCGATCACTGCCGCAGTCGCGGTACCGGCGTCAGCCGCCGACCACCGCGCGCCCCGCCCGAGCGTGGAGATTAGCCGCGTGCAGTACGACTCCCCAGGCCGGGACGACCGCTCCAACCGCTCCCTCAACGCCGAGTGGGTAGAGATCCGCAACAACACCCGCCGCGCGGTGAACCTGAACGGCTGGACCCTGAAGGACGAGGCCGGCCACACCTACACCTTCCACGACTACCGCCTGCAAGGACGCGCAAGCGTGCGGATCCACACCGGCATCGGCCGCGACAACCGCACCGACCTCTACCAGGACCGCCGCGCATACGTGTGGAACAACCGCTCCGACACCGCCACGCTGCGCAACGACCACCGCCGCTTCGTCGACGACTACTCCTGGGGCCCCCGCCACGGCGGCCGTCACTGACCCACCGGCTCTCGCTGACCCTGGAGCCCGGCCGCCTTCGTAGCGGCCGACGGCACATCTCCTCCTCTCTACGAGGGGGCAGACCATCGGTCCAGGCACGACCAGGGGTGTGGTCGTGAAGGAGACCATGTCCTTAGGCAGGGGCCATCGTTCGATTAAAGCCCTGCGAAGCCTTTTCGCCGCGTGGGCGACCGCCCCCACGGCGGCACCGTGCTGATCAGCCCCGTCCGGTGTTTCACCGGCCGGGGCTGACTGCCGCTCACGAGTGGTGACTCACTCGTACGCGGCGATGAGCGTGCGTCACCTGACGGCCTCTAATACGGTGAAATCGCCCGGCTGAGACAGGACGGCAGGGCGTGGCGGCCCCGCGCTTCGTTCGCACGTCGCGCGGGACGCCGAAACAACGTCCTCGGTGCTGCCTTCACCGGACCAGTCACGATCCACAGGCCCGGACTGGCTGAGTAGTGCAACGTTCCTATGCCGAAGCCGCAGCCCTCTCACCCTCGGCTGCTGACCCGTCGGTGATGGTCTGAGCAGCAGATCGGTCGGTGCTGGAGTACAGCACAGTTCGCTTCTGCCGCGTCCGTTCGATCTCGCTCTTGGCGACCAGCCGTTCCAGGGTGTTGCGCACGATCGTGACAGCACGCGCCCGCTCGGGGTATCGCCGCTCCAACTCCTCACCGATTTCCAAGGCCGTGCGCGGCTGTCCGGCATGGCCGTCCACAATCGCCTTGAGCAGTACCCCCAACACCGGGGTGGTCGTGGTGCTCACAGCGGACTTCGCCCCAGCAGCCTGGGCCGAGGTCTTCTTGGCCGTGACCTTCTTCGTCGCAGTCTCTGCCGCGGTCTTCTTCTGCGCGGTCCTCCGGCCTCCCGCAGGCTGCGCCGCCTTCTTCCGCGTCCTGCCGAGCTGCTGCGGCAGGGACGACTGCTCAGGCGTCTCGGAGGAGCCACAGTCGGCCTCGTCGTCGGCGGGGCTGCTGTCTTGTGCACCGCCCGGACCGGCCAGGGACGCCTGGACGCCGGCTAGCCATGTCTCCTCCAAGCGCAGGTGCTCCAGACGCGTGTGGAGCGTCTGAAGCTGTGCAGTCACCTCCTGCTGTTCCGCACGGTTCTTCTCCAGGTCGGTGGTGACCTGCTGTGCGTACCGGTCCTGAATGGTGTTGGCGCCTGTTTCATCAGTCATGCCGAATCACACTCCTTATCCGTATTTGGGTGCGCTGGATGCTACCCCGGTACGCACCAAGCTGGTGACGCCGCTTACTCACCAGAACGAGACTGCCCCGGTGTTGTCTCACCTCGAGCGTCGCCCCCGGCCGCAAGGAAACAGCATGCTGTCGCGCACTGTTGAGCATCACCAAGGTGGGGATCAGAGCCATGCTCAAGACCTGTGGATCGAGCTCGGGGAGCACGTGAAGGGCGTACCTTTCCCGAGTGATCGACTGATGGTCATCGAGTAGGCCGGTGTTCGCAGCACCGGTCGGGAAGGCACGCCCGTGCTCAGCGTAGTCAACGACGACGGCACCACTGCCAACGGCTCCTCCTTGATTGACGAGATCGTCCGGGAGGGGGCGCGACGGATGCTCGCGGCGGCGCTGGAGGCCGAAGTCAACGCTTACATAGCTGAGTTATCCGATCAGCGGGACGACAGCGGTCGGCGGCTCGTGGTCCGCAACGGCTACCACCAGCCCAGGAAGGTCACCACCGCGGCCGGGGCGGTCGAGGTGAAGGTTCCGCGCGTGAACGACAAGCGGGTCGACGAGGCCACGGGCGAGCGCAAGCGGTTCTCCTCGGCGATCCTGCCGCCGTGGTGCCGCAAGTCCCCGAAGATCAGCGAGGTGCTACCGCTGCTCTACCTGCAGGGCCTGTCCTCCGGCGATTTCGTCCCGGCCCTGGAGCAGTTCCTCGGCAGCGCGGCGGGGCTCTCGCCTGCCACCGTCACCCGGCTCACCCAGCAGTGGCAGGCCGACCACACCGCGTTCATGGACCGCGATCTCGCGGAGGTCGACTACGTATACGTGTGGGCCGACGGCATCCATCTCAACGTCCGCCTGGAGGAGGCCAAAGCCTGCGTCCTGGTGCTCATCGGGGTTCGCGCCGACGGCTCCAAGGAACTGGTCGCGCTCAAGGACGGCTACCACGAGTCCGCCGAATCGTGGGCCGATTTGATGCGCGACTGCGCCCGACGGGGCATGCGCGCCCCGGTCCTGGCGGTCGGCGACGGCGCCCTGGGCTTCTGGAAGGCCCTGGCCGAGGTGTTCCCCGAAACCCGTGAGCAGAGATGCTGGGTTCACAAGACGGCCAACGTCCTCGACTCCATGCCGAAGTCCGCGCAGCCGGGCCCGAAGAAGGCCATCCAGGACATCTACAACGCTGAGGACCGCGACCACGCCGAGGCGGCGATCAAGACGTTCGCCAAGCTCTACGGCGCGAAGTTCCCCAAGGCCGTCAAGAAGATCACCGACGACCAGGAGCAGCTGCTGGCATTCTTCGACTTCCCGGCCGAGCACTGGATCCACCTGCGAACCACGAATCCGATCGAGTCCACGTTCGCCACCGTCCGTCTGCGCACCCGGGTCACCCGGGGCGCAGGCTCCCGCACCGCCGCCCTGGCCATGGTCTTCAAGCTCGTCGAGTCCGCCCAGCAGCGGTGGCGCGTCGTGAACGCACCCCATCTTGTTGCCCTCGTGCGCGCCGGCGCCCGTTTCGAACGCGGCCTGCTGGCTGAGCGGTCGAAGGCGACGGCCGCATGACGGGCCGAGAACGCCGGCAGGAGCGGTCGAGGCGGAGAAGCGAGCGCGGCTACTTCCCGCTGAAAGCAGACCGCGTCGAGGACGACGCCTGGATGTCCCAGCCAGAAGCCGCCCGCCACCTGGGGATCGCGCTGATCAGCGTCGGGATGCTGATCGCCAACGGCCACCTGACAGCGGCGGAGAACCCGATCGGGCAGGCCGGCGTGACAACTACCAGCGTTCAGGCCGAGAAGACCTGGCGAGTGAACGCGACAATCCCCGCGAAGTTCGCCCGTCTCCTAAAGGACACGGTCAACTGGTTCTGATCAATGATCCACAGGACTTGACGATGGCTCTGGGGATCAGGACGTGGAGAGACACCGCAAATCGCCGGGCGCTGAAGTCAGGAAGGCTCGTTCGCTTGGTTGAGCTGATGACCGTACCGCCGCAGGCATGCCAGCCGGACATCGAACGGATGTGTCGGCGGGTAAACGGGTGTACCGCCCGGGCGTCGTCGAAGACGGTTGCCACCCGGGGGCGTGGGGGGGCTCCCCGACCTGCGACAGCAACTCACCCACCCCGGAGCAGTGGAACCCGGCGCCACCCCGAGACGGCACTCGGGCCCTCAGCCTGCCTCCGCCACCCGCAACAAGTTGGTCCGCCGACTCCGTCGGCGGGCCATCAAGAAAGATCGAGGTTAGCGATCACTATGAGACATGTTCGTTCGGCAAAGGTCCACTGCTTGAAGCAGGTTCCGGTACGGGCACCGAAGTACCGGAGCAGCCGTGGGGTTTCCGCCTCCGTCAAAAGACTTCGGATTCGGCAGCTTCGTGCTGCGGTCGTGACGTCCCAAGGAGCGCAAGCGGCCTGTGGTCTCCTTTGCGGACTCGGCCATACTTCGAGGCTGCCTACCGATGGGGCGTCCGCTTGGCTGGGGGATTACCGACTCCGAGCAGACCTGGCAAGGAGGGACGTACGGGTCATTGTCTCCCAACCCCCGGGAAAAGCCGTGCAGTCCGGATGACTGATATTGGCATCCGATGCTTTACCGCACCATGACTTAGAACATATGTTCCTGGCGGTCACGGATTCTCCGGACGAAAAGGCATTGCCAGGCTGTTTTGCGAGAAGAGGCATTACATGGACATGAAGGTAAAGCGGGCGGGAGTCGTCGCAACGGCTGCCCTGGCTGCGGCTTTCACGCTGGCCCCTCCCGCCTCCGCGGAGGGTAGTTGGACGAGTTCCATATCCAACTGGCTGGGGGGTAACGAGTCCCGTCGCTGGACGGACAACCACACTGACGGGGCGAGCACCACGGTGAGCTTCTCGGGCTGCAACTTCGGTGGGCCCAGCAGCGCCACCCTGGAGCTCGACCACGTCAGAGACGTTCTTCCGGACGTGAGCCACGGCCAGCGGAGCAACACCTGTAACACGGTGTCCTGGGGCGAGGTGGGGAAGGCGCAGTTCTACTTCATCTACATCGGCTCCACTAGGCTCAACGTCAACAGCGTCGTCACCCGTTACTGATAACGCTTCAGACCGTCGGCGGCCCCCCGGCTTTTCCTGGGGGCCGCGCCGCTAAGAGAAGTTGACAGAAGGCCAGAATGACCATCCACGTCTCGCGCTGTTGCTTTGGCTACCGGCGCCGGGATCTCGTCCTTGAAGATCTGACGCTCGACCTGCCGTCAGGGGCGGTCGTGCTTCTGGGACCCAACGGTGCGGGGAAGTCGACGTTGCTGGGACTTCTCGCATCCGCCCTCAGGCCACGCACCGGCAGCGTGAGACTCGGCGACCTCGACACCTGCAGGCGGCGGGATTTGAAGGAATACCGGCGACAAGTCGGGTGGCTGCCGCAGCAGGTGACCCCCGTCCCGGGGTTGCGCGTCCGAGAGCAGGCGGCGTACGCCGGCTGGCTCAAGGGCCTTTCACGGCGGGACGCCTGGGACAGGTCTTCGGAGGCGATCCGACAGGTCGGCCTGGGAGAGCTTGCCGAACGCTCTGCCAGCCATCTGTCAGGGGGCCAGTTGCGGCGTCTGGGAATCGCCCAGACTCTCGTGCACTCGGCGCGAGTGGTGCTGATGGATGAGCCGACTGCCGGCCTCGACCCGACACAGCGTGGTGCGTTCCGCGCCCTCTTGGAGAAGTTCAGGGACCGGGTGACGTTCGTGGTCTCCACCCATCAGACGGAGGATCTGGCGGACAGCTACGACTCGGTCATCCTCCTCGATCAGGGACGCATTCTTTTCCAGGGATCAACCACCTCCTTCCTCGACCTCGCGCCCCGCCAGGTCGCCAAGGAGCGCCGGGCCGAAGCGGCCTACGCGGGCCTGGTCAAGGAGGAGGTGTAAGCATGCCGTGGCGCACCGTGCTGCGTGTGTCTGTTGCTCCTCGCATCGGCATACTGCTGATCCTGTGGCTGCTCGCCTACCACGGCAACGTCATCGAGCTGGTCACCACCGGGTACTGGGAGTCGGTTGCCGCACAAAGCGCATCTTTGATGGTCTGGACCGCACCCGCGGTGGCGGCCTGCGCCGCCTGGGAGGGACAGCGCATCCGGCAGTCCCGCGCTCTCCAAGGAGCGCCGACTCGGACCTTCAGCGGTGTATCTCTGGCCGTCCTCACCCCTACCCTCCTCCTGGGAGCACTTGCGGTGACAGTGAGTCTCGGTCTGCTCCTGCCGCAGGCCAGCGGCAGCCCCGACTGGACCGTTGCCGCAATCCTCGGCATGGAACTGCTGGTCGTCGCCGCGCATACCGCCATCGGATACGTCATCGGGCTCAAGCTGCCTCGGCTGCTGGCCGTCCCCGTGGCACTGGTAGGCAGCTTCGTGTGGATGGCCTATCCGGCAGCCATGAACATCTTCTGGGTCCGGCAGCTCAACGGCACGAATCTGGCCGAATGCTGCGCGCTTAACCAAACAGCGGCACCCCGCAGTATGGCCGCTCCTGCGCTCGTTGCGATCGGTCTGCTCCTGGCCGCCCGGCTGGTGACCGCACGGCGAAAGGGTGTGCGGATCTGGGCTGTGGGTGTGCTGGCTGCCGTAGTGCCTGTCTCCGCGTGGATCGCCCATCCGCTCGGATACAGCGCAGCCAAGCCCCGTCCCGTCGCCTCCCGCACATGCACCGGAACTCAGCCGCGGGTCTGCCTCTGGCCCGAACAGCATGACTTCGCCTCAGACGTCGTCGCGTGGGCAACCGACGCACACGCACGTCTCGCTGCACTCGGCGTCACCACCGCCGCCGAGTTGTCACCGACAACCTCCACACCGACCTCCAACGACATTCGCTCCCTTCTTGCCTCGAGTGCGCTACCCCGAGACATCCCGGAATGCGCCAAGCACGGGCAATGGCCAGGGAGCCAGGCCTTCGGGCCCCTCAGTGCCTGGCTCACCATCACAGCCGGCGCGGACCCACAGGTCGTCGCATCACGCTACGCACCGGCCGAAGCAGAAGTCGCCACCCGCATTCTCCAGCGCCCCGCCCGGGCGCAGATGGCCTGGTTCGAACAGAACACGAAAACCCTCACCCGGTGCGACCTCACGCCCGTCCTGGACCCCATGCGCTTTTGAGTCCGCCGCCAAGAGCCGATCGACAGGAACAGCACATCCATGCCCTGGTGGCTTCACATCCGCCGCGTACCCGCGATCTGTGCCAGCCTCGCCGCCTGCTTGGTGCTCGGCGCGGTCGCCGACTCCATCCAGGTCCCCGTGCCGGTTGTGGTGGGTGGAGTCTCCTTCTCACTCCCTCTGCCATTTCTGCTGTCACTCGCACCGGTGTGCCTCATCCTGCACGGGCAGTCTCGGGGAGACAGCGCCATCGAAGCGACCGCCGTTCGGCCGGTGCGGCTCTGGGACGGTGCCTTCATGGCAGCCTGCAGTGTGTTCATGCTGTCCGCAGGTTGGCTTTTGTCTTCCATGACCGGCCATGTCCTCGCCGTGGGCATGGCCCGCAACTTCCTGGGCTACCTGGGCCTCGCGCTCCTTCTGTGCACAATCACCACCCCTCATGCTGCAGCGGCGATCGTTACTCTCCTACCCATCGCCTGTGCGGCCTTCGGCGTCCACCACGGAGTCCCCGCACTCTGGGCATGGCCACTGCACGAGCCCAGGTATGCACCCGCGCTCATCCAGGCCACGGTCCTGGGCGCGGCCGGACTGACGGCTGCCCTACTGCCTATCTCAGCCCACCCCCGCGTAAGCCACTCGACGGAGAGATGACCCCCTCGGATACGAGAGGGTTCAGCTGGTCACCGCGCCGCCGTGAGAGTCGCCCCAGACGCCAGCCTCTGCCGGGCACAGGCTCGCATGGTGGGCTCACTGACCACCACCTTCCTCGGCCCGTGCACACCATCACCAACTTCGCCGAAGGCTTCAGCCAGCAACTTGCTGTTCTGCTCGGGCTCGTGTGGTGGCGCGTCGGTAGGAGTCGGTGCCGGTCTCGATGATGTTGCCCCGAAGGTGAGGCAGTCGACCATGGCCGCGCAGAGGCGCGGGTCGGTGAAGGTCTGGTCCAGCCATCTGGGGCTGGCACTTGTTCCCACGGCCAACCCATACGTCACCAAAGGAACCAAGGCCGGGTGAAGCCCGGCCTCGACTGCCCATCTCTCCCACGTCCTTGACGATTGTGGCTACCCGCCCCGGACGATCCGCAGCACCCGCCTTCTTGACCTCGTGAACACCATGGACGCCCAAGGCGGCCTACTAGGGTCTAGGGCGACCGCCACCAGCCGCGAGAGGTTGCCTGATGTCTGAGTCCTCCCCGGATCCTTCCGTCGCTCATTTCGGCGTGGAGGGAATGCGCCGCTTCGACGTACCCGTTACGTACGGCGTGGGCATCCCGGACGAGGCGCTCGACGCGCTGAAGTCCACCGGCGTGCCCCTGCACGTCGCGCCCTACTTCACGGCCGCAGCCTCCACCGATGGCATCACGCTTGGCCTGTATGCGGGGCATCACGGCGTTTCCGGCCTGGCCGCTGAACAGGCCGCCTGGCTGCGTCTGGGCAGCGACGGGCTCGCGCACCTGTGCGTCCGGCAGGACGGCGCGGTGCAGGCGGTCTTCCTGCGTGAGGAGGAGCCGGACATGTACGTGAGCTCAAGCGTCGACGCCTTCGTTCGCTCGCTCACCGTGCTGGACCGGCGCAAGGCGGAGCTCGTCGCTGCTTCGAGCATGCCGGAGGCGGCAGCGGTGTTCCGTGAACTGGATGCCGAGCTGTACCAAATCGATGCCGTGGCCTTCGAATTCCGTGAGAGCTGGTGGCCACGGGTCGTCGAGGATCTCGGCCACACCACGAGCTTCCCATTCATGGCCACGTTCGAGTATGTGGACGCCTCGGGTGACAAGCAGGTCGTCACCGACTCCACCGGGGCGGGTCGCTCGCACCCCGAAGAGATCGTGTGGCGCGAGCTCGCCGCTCGCGGTGTCCTGCCGCAGCAGGTGCGGCGCGTGCACTGCGATCTGGAGCCGTGCATGATGCCCGGCCACTACTGCGCCGTGTGGATGCAGCGCCTGTTCCCGCAGGCAGACTTCACCCACTCCTTCGACTACCCCTCCAAGGCCGAGAACCGCGAGGCGGGTCTGATGGCGCTGATGAAGCGCACGGCCGAGCAGCAGGCGGACGACCGGTGAGGTGGGATAGGCCCCCGGCCGGACGGGAACCCGCCGGTGCGGCACTGCTGGCGTGGCTGGCTGACCCGCATGCGCCACGCCTGTGCCTGATCACGGGAAGCGAGGGCGCCGGGAAGTCCCTTCTCCTGGCGTGGCTGATCCAGCACGGCACACGACCGGGCACTGAACCGGTCCGCCGCGTTCACGGCTTCGTACCGCTGGCCGGCCAGACCGCCACGACGACGGCATGGATGTTCGCGCAGCAGCTGTCGCTGTCCGTGCGTACGCCGGGCGAGCTGGTGACCAAGGTCGCCGAAGACCCTCGCCGCACCGTGATAGTGCTCCCAGAGCTGCACAGCGCGGCCGGACCAGCCGCCGTCGGCGAACTGATCGGCGAGCTGCTGCATCTGAAGCACGTCCGCCTCGTGGTCGAAGACCGCCGTGGGCGCGCATCCGACATAGCCCACCTGCACGCTGCGGTGATGGACCTGGATCAACCGCAGTGGATTGACCCGCAACGGCACACGGCATGGCTCGCCGAGCGGCAGCCCACGATCCCGAAGCGACGGCGGATTGCCCCTGCGCCCGTCATCCACCTCGATGACGCGGCCGCCGTCTGCGGTGCCGACCCATGGCACACCACCGCATCGTTTGAGCGCGCGCAGGACACCCACAGGGGCCTGCGCGCCGCGTGGCTGCGGGCCGGAGCGGCCTTGATACGGGACCAGACGCCGGCCGACCGCGCGCTGACGCTGCGCGCGATGCTGGGCGAGGACGCAGACCCTCGACTGCCCGCCGAACTCGACGCTCTCGCCGACACAACGGACTGGCAGATCGCATGGACGCGCGTGCGCGGAGACACCACGCCCCCGTGGCCCGGGCCGGTACGAGCCCTGGCCTGCGGCCGGGGCCGAAGTCTGGGCGCCGTGCTCGTGGCAGACCACCAGGACACCGTGCGCCTGGTCATGGAAGCCGATGCGACTGCGCTGGGGCGCCTGCCTGGGCCCGTCCACGCTCCGCGGGACCTGGCGGTGCGGCCGGACGGCACCGCACTCGTCCTGGACGCGCAAGGCCGGCTCCACGTCCACGCTCATCTCACAGGCCAGGGGCCGACCGGGCTCGCGGCGCTCCTGCACGACGGCTCCACCCTCGAAGACGAACTCCTCGATGCCGTGGCCGGCCGCCTGCGCGCGATGCCGGGCACGGCAATCGCCTCGGGCACCCGCCCTGTCGCCGTGGGCGATGCCACAGGTCAGGTGCACGTCTTCTCCCAGCAGTACGCCCCGCGGAGCGTGCCGTTGCACGACGGCCCCGTCACCGCCCTGGCGGCACTGGAGGTGCGGGAGTTTGGTGAACCGGCCGCGCTCACGTTGTTCTACAGCGGCGGCGCCGACGGGCGGGTCCGCGTGTGGCGGCAGGACAGCGAGCCCCTGCCCGACCCGGTCGCCGAACGTCCCGGCGCGGTGACCGCGCTCGCCGCCGAACACGTCGAACACGGTCCCGCCCTCGCGATCGCTTGGTCGGACGGTCTGGTCGAGCACCGTTGCCTCGCTACCGGGCGCGTGCGGACCTTCCGCCCAGGAGGCCCCGTAGCAGCGCTGGCCCTCACTTCGACGGGGCAACTCCTCGTCGGTACCGACCACGCTCTCGTCTGCCTGGCACCACGACGTTCCCGCGGACCCGACCGCCGGATTGTCACAGATGGGCCCTAACGCCTAACGCCCCTCTGTGCGTCAGCTGTTGACGGTCTTTAGGCTCTGGATGGAACACGGGGCAGTGGCCGCAGAAGGGGGCTGGACGGGGGATGGGCTACACGATTCCGGGCTGGCTGGACGACGTACTCGACTTCATCGGGATCAACTTCCCCAATGTGGATGAGGACGACTACCGGGAAATGGCTACGGCCATGCGGAACTTCGCCGAGCAGTTCGAGGGCCACGGCGCGGACGCGCACAAGGCGTTCTCCCGGGTCCTGTCCTCCTCCGAGGGCTGGGCCGTCGACGCGATGGAGAAGCACTGGAACCAGGTCAAGGGCAGTCACCTGGAGAAACTTCCCGAACTGGCCCGATTGTTCGCGGATGCGTGCGACGTCCTCGCCGACATCATCTTCGCGATGAAGACCAAAGCCGAGATCGAACTGGGCGTCATGGCGGCATCGCTGGGCATCTCAGCGGGACTCGCCGTGGCCACCGGCGGCCTCTCCGCGCTGATAGGCGCAGGCGAGGTGGCCGCGATGCGGCAGATCGTCAAGCGAATCATCGACGAGGCCGTGGACCGCATCGTCGACGAGGTCATCGCCAAGATCACCGAACCGGTCAACGCGAAGCTGGAGGCCATGGTCGAGGACATGGTCCTCGACCTCGCCGAAGGCGCCTTCCACGCACCGGCCGACAGCAGCGGCGGCCACGGCAAAGGACACGGCGGCATGCAGCTCGCCTCCGCCGGCAGCGACTCAGCATCCGGCGGCTCGAACAAGCCGCTGGTCATCGACCATCTCGAGTTCGAAGACGGCGCGGGCAAGGTCTCCGGACACGGCAAGGAGATGAAGACCACCACCGCGCACCTGGACATCGCCCGAAACGCCTTCGGCCGCAGCAAGGGCCGGGACACGTTCACAAGCGTCTTCGACCCGGTCCTGCACGGCGCACTCAAGGGAGCCAAAACAGCCCTCCACAAGGTCGGCGAACACATCGAGGAGACCCTCCCCAAGCATGTGAAACTCGCCTCCGCCACGCACAAGGCCAAGGACCATCACGTCCGCGACCAAGTCGAGAAGGTCAAAGACACCCCCCAGCCCGACGGCGGCAAGCGGGAGGTGCCCATGTACCTGCTCAATGCCAACGGGCACGTGGACCGCCTGCACCGCGACGGCACCAAGACACGCGTCACCGGCAGCGAAGAGAGCCTGCCGGACATCGTCGGCGGGGACGGAAAGGTCTGGCGATACCGATCAACAGACCCCGGCACCAACCCCTATCCCGTGGACACGCAAAAGGATGCCAAGGTCAACTCCCGGCGGCTCGACCCCGACGAGAAGACCGATCTCGCAGAGGCCACGCAGATCGCGCGGTACGCCAGGGGCGACTATCAGAACGGTAACTACGCGGCCGTGCACTACACCGACTGCAACGGCAATCCGTTCATCCTGGTCGGCCACAGCCACGGCGTTCACTCCGAACGGGTCATCGGCTACCCCGTCCTCAGAGACGGCAACCCGAACGGCATCCACGACCTGTACACAGAACGTGAACCCTGCCAGGAGTCCAACTCATGGTGCGACAAATGGCTGGCCCAACACTTCGGCGAGAACACCGAGGTCACCCACTCGCACTCGTACGATCAGACACGCGACGAAAACGGCAAGATGGACCCCAAGAAGGACGTGGAGCATACGGCCTTCAAGGACAATCTGAAGGAATGGCATCGTCAGCACGGCCTCAGCGCCGGGATGATGACCGAGTCCGACGGCGCCGCGATGGAAGCTGCGCGTAAATCTCACAAGTGAGGCAAGCAAGTGCTCTTCAGCATCGATCACCAGGCCCTCGCAGACGTCGAGCTGGTGGAGGAAGTCGCCGTACTGCCCGAGCCCACCGCCCGCAGGTACGGCTTCAGCGGAGAGACACTGGACTTCCTCAGCCGCGTCGGACTCCCCCGAGCCGAAGAATACGAGCTGGGCTTCTACCTGCCGCAGGACTTCGACCCGGCGTTCATCTGGGACGCCGCCAAGAAAGCCGCCGGCGGGTGGCAGACGCCCGACGACCTCAAGACCGTCGTCAAGATCGGAAACTTCCCGATCAACCCAATCGTCATCGCCCCCGACACCGGCGTCGTGTACCAGTACACAGAGGGCGTCAACATGGTCATCCCCATCCACCGAGACATCTCGTCACTCATCCACACAGCAAAGACCTGGCTCGACTTCATCACCTCGTTCAACGCCGACGTAGAGGACCCCGACGCCAACCGTCGGCGTGAGGTCGAGGCCCTGATGGCCGGCATCCGCGAAGTCGATCCGCTGCCGTTCGCCAACGAGTACAGCGAATGGACCGAACTCTTCGACAACCTGCGCAGCGGCATGTACAACTGAAGCTGGCACCGTGATCGCCGTCGAGCGGGGTGTCGATCTGCACGCGGGTCACCGGGTGCAGGGCGGTGCGGGGGAAGGGCTTGTGCCGGTCGGGCACGCCGATGGCGTCCTTGATGTGTATCCCATGATCGTGCCGCCGGAACCCACCACTGGCATCCGGGAGTAGCCGGCGCCTGTGGCCGCTTTCTCCAGCTCGGCGGGGGTGACGCGGTGATCGACCGCGCTCATCTTCGCCAGCGACACCAAGACTTCCCCGACCGGGCGTTTGCCGAGCTCCAGGGCGTCGCGCAGCCGTTCGCCGTCGGCCGGGTCGAGCAGGCCGGCCTGGCTGGAGTCGGCGACCAAGCGGGCGAGTTCGTCGTCGGTGAAGACGGCGGCGACCTCGTCCTTTGGGCTCGACCTTCAGCAGGCGCAGCAGGGTGTTGGCGAAGGACGTAGCCATGACGAGACCTGATCAGCCCGCTCCGCTCTGGCCGCTGGCCAACGGACGCGCTTGAGGGTGATGCGCTGCGGGAACGCCGTGCCGCGCCTGTTGCGGTATGACCATTGCCCCCACATGGGCGGCGCACTGCCCAAACAGCTGACCGTGCCCCGCTCCAGGCCGCTATCAACGGCTCATGCTCAAGCCTGTGCTGCGCCGCTTGGCCGTCGCTTCCCTCGCCGTCCTACCCCTCACCGTCTCCTCTCCCGCTCATGCGGCGGAAACTCTCCCTTTAACCGAGGCCGTCACCGCTCTTCCGGTAGGTATCGAGTCCCGTGACGGCTACAACCGGGACGCCTTCCGCCACTGGAACGCCGGCACCAACCCCTCGGACGGCTGCAACACCCGCGCGGAGGTCCTGCTCTCCGAGGCCGTCGAACCCCCTGTGGTCGGGCCTGGCTGCCGCCTGTCGGGCGGGCGCTGGTGGTCGTACTACGACCAGACGTGGGTGACGTCGGCCTCCGGCCTAGACATCGACCACATGGTGCCCCTGGCGGAGAGCTGGGACAGCGGGGCAGCCGCCTGGTCGGCCCAACGCCGGGAGGCGTACGCCAACGACCAGGGCGCCAACGCCAGCCTGGTCGCCGTCACCGCCCGCTCGAACCGCTCCAAAGCAGACCAGGACCCCTCCGAGTGGCTGCCGCCCGCTGCCGAGGTGCACTGCCGGTATGCCGCCGAGTGGACCGCAACCAAGCTCCGCTGGAGCCTTGCAGCCGACGAGCCTGAGCTGGCGGCCTTGCGGGAGGTGGCGGCCAACTGCCCAGACCAGACGGTGACGTACGAGCTAGCGCAGTAGCCCGCGGGGAGAGATCCCAAAGCCGTCAGCTGCCCGGGACAGTGCGAGCGCCCAGTGGTGCGGGCGGCTGGCGTCGCGCAGCGTCTGGGTGTCAATGCTCTACCGCCGGTGGACTTGCAACCACTTCGTAGTCCGAGTCATCTGTTGTTGAGTGCGCGCAGCACAGCTGCGGGAGCCGGGCCCACAGGTTGCAGGGATCGGGCGCGCGTTGACGGGCGCCTGCCACACACGAGGCCGGCGCATGCCCCGATGGCCTGTCCTGTTGAGCGTGTTCCCCTCAGATGCCTGCCCCATGTAGCTCGCCAACTGCTCATAGCTGCTCTTGGACCGCGGGCTTCTTTACCGCCGCCCGCCAACAGGGCGCGGTGCCGGAGTGGCCTTCGCGTCATCGTCCCATAAGGGCGCGGCAGTACGTACCTCCGAGCACCCCGGTGCACGAGGCGGCGTCGATGCTGCAGACGCGGCCAAGGGCGGCTCCGGCGTGTGGCGGTACAAAGGTTTGCGCCCCGCTGCATCTCGCCGTTCTCGACCAGGACACCGTCTGACTCGAGACGATTCTTCCCGCAGGTGACAGCGTCAGCGACGCATAGGTCACAAGGCGCGCGCCAAGAGCTGGCTAGCTGAAACTCTCAAGCTGAAACCGCATGCAGCGCGGTCAGCGCACTAAAGGCCGTCGGCCTTGCAGGTGCGCATTCATGCTGGTGGCCGTGGCTGGATGGTGTCCTGCCAGGTCACGCTGCGGCCAGGCGCTGTCAGTGCCCGCTGCTACACCGATTCCTGGAGACGGGCCGCGCTTGGCGGGCCGCATGATGGGAGGGGAAACATGGCCAAGGTACCGGACGGATTCCACTACGTACGCGGGCACATCCGCCGCAACCCGAAGCCCAGCAGCGCTAAGCGGATGAGCGGATGGATGATCGCCGGCCTGCTGGCGGGGGCCTGGCTGTGGGGGCAGGTGTTCGGCTTCGGCACGGCGACACCCACTACTCCGGCGCAGCCGGATCCGGCCGTCAGCGCACCGGCCGACCGATGAGCCGAGGATGGCGGCTGCGGCGCCCCCGCGGGCCGGTCGAAGTCGCCTCGGCGGCCGTCGTGGCGCTGGCCGTGCTGGTGATCGCCCTCCGAACAGTCACCGTAGCGGCCGGCGCACTGGTCGATGCCTGGCTGGCACTCCTGGCTCTCGCATTGCTGGGGGTAGTTGCTGCTGTCTGGCGGGGAAGACGAGCCGTCGCGGGCCGACGCCGGGACAACGCGCGGCTGGCTGCCTTGCGGATTACGCTCACCGAGTTCGATGCCATGGACGACCGGCGTTTCGAGTACGCGCTGAGGGACCTGCTTGTCCGCGACGGCTGGATGGCCCGGAGGGTAGGCGGCGGTGGGGACCAAGCCGCCGATGTCATTGGTGACCATGCCGTCCTCGGACGGATCGTCGTGCAGGCCAAGCACACGCGCGTCGGCGGGAAGGTCGGATCCGCGGTGATGTACGCGGTGAAAGGGACGGCCGGCCCCGCTCACAGGGCCGACCACGCGGTGGTTGTGACCAACGGGTTCCTCACCCGCGATGCCATGGCGTGGGGAGACCGACATGCGGTCCACTGGGTCGACCGGGAGAAGCTGCGGCGCTGGGCCGAGGAAGGCGCCGCGCTGCACGAGCTGATCAGACTGCCCGTCCGCGCCCGCAGCGGCCGACTCAAGCGGGCTGCCTGACCGGCAGCCGTCTCCCGGTCAGAGCTGAAGAAATGGGCCCCGGCCAGCACCTGTATCACGTCATCGGCCTCCAGGACACCGCGCCGGTACCCTGCGGCCTCCCTTTCAGTGCCAGTGCACGACGGCGTCCTCGGCCGTCCAGTCCCTGTGTCTTGGTCGAGGCGCTGGGCTGGCTTGCCCTGGCTCACCTTGTCGTCGATGACGGTGCAGTGACGGTGATCACGCGTGGATATCGAGCCAACTCATCCTATGAGCGGACAAGTGTTGAGGGTGTGGCGGTAGGTTCCCGTTGACCACACTTGATCGTTTCTTGGGGGAACCTTGTCGCGTTCACGCGCGAGATTCTTGGCTTTGGCGTGCGCTGGAGCCACCGCACTCACGATTCTCGGCACCGCACCGCCGGCGAGTGCCGCTCCGCCCAACGATGCCTGCAGCATCCTCTACAACGCACGGATCACCTTCTGGGCCATGACCTGCAGCCAGCCGGGAGAGCCGATGATCGGCGGCTTCGCGACCTGGCGCAACGTGCCGATCACCTTCGACCAGACCGACACCGGCAGCGCGACCGTGCAGGCCTCCAACTACCTGCGGGTCACCCCGAACACCGAAAGCAGCCCGCTCGCCGCCAACATCGAGATAGGCCTGTACGCGCAGAAAACAGGCAAGACCACGTCCACCTACGGGCCGCGCTGGTCGGAACTGACCACCAGCGGAGGACGCACCACAGCGATCACGGCCGGCGTGAACCCAACAATACCGGACAACCGCAACCACACCTACATGAGCGTCCGCCAGGACAGCGGCAACCAGTGGGACGTGCTGTACGACTTCAACAAGGTCGGCTCCACCACCAGCCAGCTCAAGGTGCCGCGTGGCAACCCAAACCGCATCGACGTCGGCCTCGAGGTGACCGGCCCCACCTACATCAACATCCCGTCGATCGCGGACCGGATGCAGTTCATGGGCGAGAACAAGGCATGGACGCAGGTGGCCACCCGCAACGTGGCCAAGTCCGTCACGCTCCCCACGTGCAGCACCACCGACAAGCCGCCGAGCTGCTTCACCACCAAGATCGCCGATGCCACGAACTTCACACAGTGGACCATCTCCAAGCCCCGTCGGCAGGCAGCCGCCCTCACCTCACCGGACGCGACGTCTCCTGCCCCGGCCCGCCGCCCGGCCGCCGACAGCCTGCCCGGCACGTTCAACGGCGTGGACCAGCAGGCCCTTCAGAGCTGCCTGGAGAACGACCCGGACAGCTGCCTGGCCACCGTGCCCGGCCTCGCCGACTGCGTGGTCACCGTCCGGGTCTGCAATGCCGCGGCCCTGCCGCCTGCCAGTAGCGGCCTGGAGGACACCACGGGCACCGACGTTTCGGCCGCCGACATCCGCTCTCAGGCCGCGACTGCCTTCGATGTCCCCGCCGACACGCTCACCCTCATCCCGCCCACCGCGCTAGCAGGGCCGAAGGCACGCCTTCGTGCCGCCGGCAGCGACGCCGCCTGGACGGTGACCTCGACCGGTTCGACATCTGGGCTGCAGCGCACCGACCGGCGCTTCGACGGCTTCACCGCCCGCTACTCCGTGCATACGGGCGCGTTGCTGGATGCCTGTTGGGGTGATCTGTGCGACGCATCGTGACCACTGTCGCCCGGCCTCAGCAGCAGACGACGCCCAAGCCCGTACCCGCGCAAGGAGTTTCCAGGTGAAGACCCGTGCAGCACTGGCACGTTGTGCCCGTGGCGCCGTTACCGCTGCCGCCCTGATGTTGCTCACCGCGGCCACCACCGTCGCCCAGTCCGTACCGCCCACCGCACAAGCTTCCAAGCCGGGCGCGTTCGTCGACGCCTCATCGGTCCCCGCCGACCAGCTACGCGGACTTGACCACCCCATCCCGCTCGCCGACTACGCACGCAAGCACGGCTCGCGCCTCGCCGCCCCGCACGCAGTCGCCGCACCGGACGACCCGCAGGACCTGCGACAGCAATGCGCCGCACACGCCGCGCAGGCCAACACCGCGACCGGCTGGATCAAGTCCCGGTTCGAAAGCTGCCAGAAACGGCCCTACGACCTGGTCGTACGCGACAAGAACGGCACCACCTCCATCGGCCGGCTCTGGTTCGACATGTGGATTCTCGGCTTCTCCTACGACGGCAGCCGCCGTGTCGACTACGTCGCCAGCATCGAGAACATCCGCGTGCAGACCGTCCCCACCGAGGACGCCACCAAATGGAGCGTCGGCCAGCACTTCCGCCACAGCATCGACGCTTCCAACAGCGACCCCGATCCCCAGGTGACCGCGCCGCAGACCACCGCTCGCGACGAACTGCTCGGTGACTGGGACCGCACACCGCAGTGGAGCCTCACCTACACCTCCCCAGACAAGGGCCCCCTGTTCGACCAGGGCAAGCAGCAGCGCGTCTACTCAACCGTCGTCATGGACCTCAGCGTCGCCTCACCCAACGCGGCCCCCTACACCGACGGCGTTGACGCTTACCACTCCAACGTCCGCTACGACTACGCCGGAAAGGTCGCCGGCAAGTTCAAAGGCACCGTCTTCACCCAGGCGCGCGTGGAGCTCGTCATGAGCCAGAAAGACCCGGAGGTCAAGGAAAGCGCCCTGCACATCTATGACGCCCAGAACCGCCCTGAGCGCACCTTCCCCTCCTGGCCCGGCAAGACCGTCCCGGGCGCGAAAGAGCCCCTGCACCGGTTGATCAACAAGGACATACAGAAGGCCAACCGGGATCGGTCGATCAAGGAATGCGAGAAGGTGTGGGGAAAATACGACGGCACTGACCTTCAGTGCGACGAGTACCCTTTCGCCTCCACCAAGGAAGGATCCGCCAAGGGCGACAACCGGTTCTCAGTCCGTCTGATCGAGGGCGCCGACAATGAGGCTGGCGGCCGCAGGCTCGACGGGACGTACACCCTCAATCGCATGCTGGACGACGACCCCTTCTACGTCAAGATCACCAACTAACAGGAAAGGCAGCCACCCATGGCGCTCCTCGCCGAATACAGCTGTAAGGCCACCCCCGGCCGCCGCGTCGTGGAGGTCTACGACGCAGATGCTTACCTCGGCGACGACGACGCCATGAAAGCCGCCCGCACACAGGTGGTAGCCGGCAACGGCTACCACCTGTACCTGCGCAGCCTCCAACCCGACATCGACGTCGACGTCACCATCCGCATCTGGGACACCTCACCCACCCCACCCTCCGACGCCGAAGGCCACATCAACATCGGCATCGAATCCGAGACCGGCATCCTCGTCATCAACCAGCTCAGCCTCGGCCCCGCAGGCGAAATGCCCCTGCCCCGCCCCGGCGTCTACGAAGGCCACGCCTGGTGGACCAACCGCCAAGCCACCGCCGACTACTACAACACCACCCTCGCCCAGCTCCCCGAAGACTCCCCGGACGGCTGGCTCACCCAAGCATGGATCAACTGCCCCGTCACCGAGCGATACGTCCTCGACCTCGCCTACACCCGCGAACCCGAACCCGTCGACGACGAAGACCTGTGACGCCGAGGAAGAGGATGAAGAAGGCCCTGTGGCCCATAGGAAGACGCCCCCGATAGGCAGCCGGGCCTCGGGGCCTACGCCTTCCTTGGCACAGCTCACGCTCGCTCACAGTGGCTGGCTCGAGATGCCGGCCATCACCCCAGAGGAGTCCGCCGCACAGAACACGCCGTCCCCGGTCGGCACCACCTCTCCCGAATGCTCCGTCTCGCCGGCAGAGAGTGCGTTGCCCGGCTGCGACAGCATCCGTCGCGCCGCGCGTCGTCTCGCCACCGGAGAAGGGTGACCTGGCGCCTACGCGCAGGTGTCAATTGCAGCCTGACGGATTCGCCCATTCGGGTGATTGGGTGTGGGGGAGCGGTGCGTTTGCGCTGGTCTTTGAGGTGCGGCGAGCCGATGTGGCGGGGCTGGATGCGCGCGTGTCGACGAGTCCCATAGGGTGACGGTTCGTGCTGGTGGGGTAACTCAGTGGCATAAGCGGGGTGTACGGACAGCAAGACCGGCCTTCTTGTGAGGCTGAGGGGGGCGGGGGCGCCATGAGCCTGGGCAGCTTCGTGGATGGTGTGCCGGCGCGTGAGTCGTGGCCGGCTGGTATCTGGGAAAAGCTGGAACGCTTTGTGCAGGGGCATGTGGTCGCGGCGCCGACGTTCAGTTTCTACGGAAGCGTGCAGGAGCCGCTGAACTCGGTATCGGCCGCTTTTGCCGCCAGCGGTCAGTTCAAGGGCGAGATGGTCATGCAGGTCCCCGAGGACCTGGCGCCTCAGTGGGCGATCATCACGACGGCGACCTGTGACATCGCCGAACCGGGCGTGAAGAAGCCGAAGAAGCCCTTCGTCCAGGTCGCACCGGTGGTCAACCTTGAACACATGGACCGCGGGCAGCAGGGACACGTTCGCCGGAACAGGGTCGGGCACTTCGTGTACCTGCCGGCCCTGGCCGCGCGCCAGAGCGATCTGTGGGTGGCTGACCTGCGCTACGACCAGCCGGTCGAAAAGAGCTGGCTCGCCGGGCAGGAGCCGGTGGAGGTCTTCGATAACGAAGCGCAGCGTGATCAGTTCGGCAAGGCACTGGCCTGGGTCAGGGACCGTCCTGCGATGGGACAGGTCTTCATCGATCATGTGCAGCGTCCGCTGCAGCTGGCGTTCCAGAGGCTCTTTGCTGAGAACAGAGAGCTCGGTGTGCGTATCGATGAGGAAGTGAGCGAGTGGGCGGTGCAGGCGGACAGCCGTCTGGACCCTCACCGGCTGGCGATCTTTGTCATCAGCGGGGGAGGGGTCAGCGGGGAATGCCGGGAGTGGTGGCAGGTTGCGGTGGACGGGCTGCGTGAGCAGGCCGCCATGGCTGGTCTGACGATCACAGGACCCGTCTTTGCCGACCTCTCCACTTATCCGGCCGCCGAGTATCTGCAGCTGACCGTCTTAGGGCGCCCGCACAGCGATCTCAGCAACAGTTGACGCACGAATAGTCCAAATCACCAATTTGCCTGTTTTGTGTTGACGAGCAGGTTGCCGCGCGAGATAGTCGGGAGTGAAAGTTCGTGAAAGTCTGTTGCCCAACCCCACGTGATGGCCGGCCGAGGAAGCGAGGGAAGGCATGAACGCCAAGCCCTCCGCCCTGCCAGTGGACGAACTGGACCTCACCCGTCCCCCGGTCTCCCTGGTGGTCTGCCAAGTCCGCCATGAAACCCTGCCAGCGGCCTGCAGCCCCGCTGCGGCCCTGGCTATCGACGCCGCGCTCGGCTGGGACACCCGACTCGAGGAACACCAGCCCCTGCCCGCCCCCCTTGCGGACACCGAAACTCCGGCCGCCCCGCCTGTCGGTACCGTCGCGCGTGGCTGGCGGATGCAATCCGTCGACGGAGAGTGGAGCGTCACCGTCCAGGCAGACCACTTCACCATTGAGACTTCCTGCTACCCGGGCTGGGAGGCGTTCCTCCGTAGAGCGCGCACTCTGGTCGAGGCTGTCCAGGCCACCGTCCAGCCGGAGATCGAACAGCGCATCGGCCTGCGCTACGTCAATCAACTGCAGCACCCCGACGTTGCTCAGCCCGCCGACTGGCGCAGTCTCATCAGCGACGCCCTCTACCAGGAGACTCTCTACACCTCCGTCGGCGCCGACCTACAAGCCGCCATGCAGGTCGTCGACCTGCAGCCCGACCCAGCCCACCGCATCGTCATGCGCCACGGCTTCCAGCTCCGCGAAGGCCTCGCCTACGTCCTGGACAGCGACTGCTCCCGTCAAAAACAGCGCACCTTCGAAACCGAGGCCATCATCGCCTCGCTCGAACACCTGCACCGCATGGCCCGCAGCGCCTTTGTCTGGGCCACCACCAAAGACCTGCGCACGTACTACGCCTAGGGGGACAACGATGGACGTAGCAAAAGGGGTGCTTGGCGTCTACAGCAGAGACTGGTGCATCGACGAGACACCCGTGACCATGCACCCGCCCGGCCCCGACCGCAACCTCCAGCCTGCCCAGGCCGCAGCCCAGACCATTCGCCGCGACCTGCCGCGCTTCCTGCAGGCTCAGCAGCCCCAGACCTGGTCACAGACGTGGGCAGCCATGGTCCACGGCGGATTCACCGTGACCGAGCGGCTCCTGCCCCCTGCCGCCGCACAACACCCGACACCCGACTGGACGAGCTCCCCGCAGGAAGAGACCGCCCACGACACCTCGGCCGCTGCCGACCCCGGGCGCCAGCGCACGCGGGCCGCCGTAAAAGCCATCCGCGACATCGCCCGCTGGCTTTGCGTCTCCGACACACAAGCCGCCCGGCTTCTGGGCCAACGCCGCAACTACTACAACTGGATCAAGGGCGATTTCCACCCTAATGCGGCCTCCCTGGCCGGCATCCACGAAGCACACGCCCTGGTGCAATCCCTCATCCAAGCGGAAGGAGAAGCGAGAACCCGCGCCTGGCTAGCTGCCCACACAGGCGGCAAGCCTCGCCAGAACTACCTCGCTGACTCCGTAGGACGTGCCGAACTCGCACGCCAAGCCCGTGACATGCTCTTCCCCCCGGCTCCAGTCGCCCGCTGGGAACCCGACGAGGACATGGACTACGACGCACCACCCCCACCCGCTCCGTCCACCACCACACCTCTGCGCTCCGGCACATCCCTGCCCACCAGGAGTCAGTAACCTGCCGACGCCCGCCTTCGCAGTAGACGGCAACCGGTAAGAAGACGAGGGCAGCCTGGGCATCACGCCGACCTTTGGGGTCGCATATGCGTGACGCCCTGGCCACCTCCCCACCGCCACAGCTTGCCGGGCTTTCACACCCAGGCATTCAGCAGTTACCAGCTGCCGTCCAGGGCGAGGGGCGAGGCGTTCGCGGTCCTGCGCTGCGAGGCGACGGCCAACCCGCAGGCCGCCCCGTTCCGCGAGCAGATCGGCCGCGCGTGCGAGCGGACCGCTAGAGCACTGCGTGACGACGCCCCCGAGACCGAAGAGCCCGGACGGGCGGCCTAAGAGTTGTTCCGTAACATCACGAGGCTGAGGGTCATGCTGTGTCAGGGTCGGCGCCGATGGCACTGACCGAGCGAAGCGAACGCCCGAGGTCTCCGGTGAGGATGCGAGGGTGTCGTCGCCACCACCACAGGTCGGGGCCGGGCAACCTGTGGAACTGCTCGAGCGCCTGGCCGTCGTCGTCGACAGTCGCCGCCTTGTACCGGTCGTCCAGAGCGTTGATCTGCGGGGTCCAGAGCCGCACGATGTAGTCGTCCAACAGGAGCCACGCCTCGTGCAGCCAGTTTCGGCAGTAGAGGTCGTTGGTGTACTCGTAGATGTCGTCGCCGTAGCCGCGCTCAATGACGCCTACCAGGGCGGCCCACGCGTTCACTCTTTCTGCGACGGTGAATGCCGTCCGCCAGCCGCGCTGGTGCAGCAGCTCTCCCACCTCGATCTCCGTAGCCACGGGCGGGAGGATCTCACGCGGATCCCGTCCGGGCGACTGAGATATGCCCCGCCAGAGGCTGCGGCCCGGAGCATGATCAAGGTGAGACGATCTCACCGTGGCTGTTGTGATCACGGCGTCGGAACCCTCCCGGATAGCCCCGTTCACCGGGCTGAGCTCGCGACCGTTCGGGAAGCTCGTGAGCGCGTTGCGGCGGGAGGGCGCCGACCCGGTGCGCAAAGGCCGCCCCTGGGGCCTGCCGCTGGAAGACAGAGTCTTGCTGGTGGCCGCGTACTGGCGGACGAACCTCACCCTGCGGCAGCTGGCCCCGCTGTTCGGGGTCTCGAAGTCCGCCGCGGACCGGATCATCGCCCACCTCAGGCCATTGCTCGCCCTGCAGCCTCGCAAGAGGTTCCGGAGGGGCACCGTGCTGATCGTTGACGGCACCCTGGTTCCCACCCGTGACCACGCGATCGCGGAGCAGTCGAAGAACTACCGGTACTCCACCAACCACCAGGTCGTCATAGACGCCGACACCCGCCTGGTCGTCGCCGTCGGCCGGCCGGTCCCGGGGAACCGCAACGACTGCAAGGCATGGGAGCTGTCCGGTGCGAAGGACGCCGTCGGCCGGACCATCGTGATTGCTGACGGTGGCTACCAGGGCACTGGCCTGATCATCCCTCACCGCCGTGAACCCGGCCAGGCCGAACTTCCGGCCTGGAAAGAGGAACACAACGCCTCGCACCGCAATGTGAGGGCCCGCGTCGAGCAGGGATGAAGAGCTGGAAGATCCTCTGCGACTGCCGGTTGAAAGGCGACGGCGTCCACCACCCCATGCTCGGCATAGCCCGCCTCCACAACCTCATCGTCACCGGCTGAACCGCGGGCAGGCAGGTCAGCAAGAACGACCGTGATCAATTACGGGACAACTCTTAGGTCGATAGCTCCACGTCGTGGGGAGGTACGGGGCTGGCGAACGTTGAGGCAGGCATCGGTGACCGCAGTCATGGGGTGTGCGACGGGAACCCGGCCGTGTTGCCAGAGGGGCGCCATCCCTCAGATGCGGCAATCAGACGACTCACCGGAGATGCATCCCTTTCCGGATTAGATGATGATCGGGTTAGCTGTGCGTGAGTTCTTCCTCGCAGCCAGAGCTGGACCTGCGCTCCTTTCATGGCGAAGTGCATGGTCGGAGTAGAGGGAGGAGGTGCCTTGGTCCACTTGGCTCGGGTTCCGCTGGAGGGTGGAGGCTCAATCCTGGTAGAGGCGTCGTCCACAGCGGACGGCCCTATCAAGGCGGGCCGCGTTGACGAGGCCGTCCGTGATCTTCCGGAGAGTCTTCAAGCAGCGTTGGTACCGGTCGGCACGGCGGCTCGCGCCGCGGTGAATCAGCTGCGCAGGGCGGGCCCTCACGAGATCACCGTCGAGTTCGGTGTCGACCTTTCGGTGGAAGCCGGGGCCGTGATCACGAGGGCAGGAGCGCATGCTCACCTGCACGTAACTGTCCGGTGGGAGAAGGACGAGTTTCCGCCGCCCAGTGATGACGGGAACTCAGGGTGACCCGATGAACGCGCCGGGATCTGGCTGGGAGAGCAGACACGCACAAGAGTTGCCCACTGCTGTGGCACAGGTGCTGGGACGACAAGGGCAAGTGGCCGGTGCCGGGTTCCTGGTCGCTCAAGATCTCTTGGTGACCTGCGCGCACGTCGTGCAAGCCGCCGAGTCCGCCCCAGGCGAGACACTGCAACTGCGCTTTCCACACGCAGAAGGCGCTCCTGAGGTGCCGGGGCAAGTCCTGGAGGCAACATGGCGTCCCCAAGGCGAGGACGACGTGGCCATGGTGCGCCTGGCCAGCACACCGCCAGGCGTGACCGCGCTGCCCCTGGGCTCCGCTGAAGGCTGCCGCGGGCACCAGGTGCGCTCGTTCGGCTTCCCGGCCCAGGCCCCACCTGGCGGCCATTTCGGCTTCGGCGTGTGCGGTGACCTGTTAGGCGCTGCCGGGGGCAGGGGAAGCCATCTACAACTGACCGCTGCCAACGATTTGACCACCGGGTTCAGCGGCGCGCCCGTACTCGACGAGGTGACTGGGCTGGTCATCGGCATGCTCACCGAGATCACCGCCCCGGACGCCCATGCGAGGGGCCAGGGCATCGCCTACGTCACCCCCGCGCAGACCCTCCGAGAGATCCAGCCCCAGCTGATCGAGCAGGAAGCGTCCCCGTACCGGGGGCTGGAGTCGTTCGAGGCCGAACATACCCGCTGGTTCCATGGCAGGCAGGATGCAGTACGGCAAGTGCTGGCGAGCCTGGCGCGCGGACGGCGGCTGACGCTGTTGCTCGGGCCCTCCGGTTCTGGAAAGACATCTCTGATTCAAGCCGGTGTGCTGCCCGCGCTGGCCGCGGGCGAGCTGCCGGGTAGCGACAGCTGGCTTCCTTTGGTCGTCCGTCCGAGGCAGGACCTCCCAGCAGAATGGGAGCGCGCTGGACTGTCCGGGGCCAGCACCGACGGGCTCTCCGCAGCGGTCGACCGTACGCTCGCGGCTCATCCCACGCGACAGCGCCTCCTGCTCATCGTCGACCAGCTTGAGGAACTGTTCACCCAGCGGGGCACCGGCACACCGGACCGCCGCCAGAGCATCACGGAGCAGATGACCGCGGCGCTTGAGGACCACCATCAGCTGTCCGTGCTCCTCATCATGCGCGACGACTTCTATCCCCGGCTCGCCGCCGCAGCCCCCCGGCTGCTGCAGGCTGCGATGTCAGGGCTCCTCAACGTGCCGACGGTGCTCAGCCGGCATGAACTGCACGACATCATCACGTTGCCCGCGGGCGACGCGGGAGCGCACTTCGAGCCGGGACTGCCCGGACACATCGTCACCCAAGTGTTGGCCGCCACCCCCGAAGGCACGGCCGCCGGTCAGGCACCGGCCACCATGCTCCCTCTTGTGGAAGTGACGTTGCACCAGCTGTGGACAAGACGCCACGAGGGCTTTCTCACCCACGACGCCTATGAGCGCATCGGCGGGGTGACCGGCAGCCTCGCCACCTGGGCGGACACCGCCCTGGACGAGCTAGCGCCGCACCAACGTCCCGTCGCGCAGCGCATCCTGACCTCATTGGTGCGCCCCGCGGACCCCGTCCACCGCATTCCTGCCGTCCGCGCGCAGGTCCCCCTACGGGAACTGCGCGACCTAGCGAGCGACCCTGACACCGAGCCGGACAGCGACAGCACCTTCGAGGAGGTTCTGACCGCACTGACCGCACACCGCATCGTTACCACACACACGCCGGGGGCACCGCAGGACGCCGACACATCGTCGGCGCAACCCATGGCCGAACTGATCCACGACGCGCTCATCCGCGACTGGGGCACGCTGCACGAGTGGGTCCGCCAGGACCACCGCTTCCAGGGATGGCTGGAACACGCCCGCGTCGCGCGGGCCCGCTGGGCCGAGACGTCCGATCCCGGCGACCTGCTCTCCGGGACAGCACTCGCAGAGGGCCTCGAGTGGGCGCAAAGACGCCATCTGCCGACGGATCTCACCGCTTATCTGACCGTGAGTCGGCAACGCCAGCAGGAGGTCATCCGGCGCAGCAGACGCCTCAATGTGGTCCTGGCCACGGTGCTGGCTCTGGCACTGATCGCGGCGGGAGTAGCGGTGTGGCAGGGGCGGACAGCCAGGATCGAGCAGCGGGCCGACCTATCGCGACAGATCGCCGCGAAGTCCGGTCAGCTGATACACACCAATCCCGATTTGGCGTCTCTGCTGGCTGTCCAGGCATACCGTACGAGTCACACTCCCGAAGCCTTCGCGAGTCTGCAGGACGCTGCGGCTCTGCCGCTGCACCGCAGTCTTGTCGACCATGCGCGGCCGGTGTACTCGGTTGCGTACAGCCCGGACGGCCGTACACTAGCCACCGGCAGCACGGACGGCACGGCACGCCTGTGGGACGTCTCCACCGGCAGAACCCGGCTCGTTCTGCGGGGCCACAGGAGTGAGGTGTGGTCGGTCGCCTTCTCTCCGGACGGACGCACCCTGGCCACCGGCAGCGCCGACCGCACGGCCCGTCTGTGGAACGTGGCGACGGGACACACCCGCAGAATCCTCACCGGCCACACGGACGGTCTCAACTTCGTGTCCTTTAGCCCAGATGGGTACACACTCGCCACCGGCGCCAAGGACGACACCGCCCGTCTGTGGGACGTGGCCACCGGCAGGTCCCGGGCCGTCTTGCGGGGGCACAGTGACTGGGTGTATTCCGTATCGTTCAGCCCAAACGGTCGCACCCTTGCCACCGGTGGCAAAGATGACACGGCCCGTCTGTGGGATGTGGCCACTCATAAGCCCCTGGCCGCCCTCCGAGGCCACACGGCGCCCATTTGGGCGGCCAAGTTCAGCCCTGACGGGCGCACCCTTGCCACCGGTAGCGAGGACACCAGCGTGCGGCTGTGGAACGTGACAACCCGGACCACCCGTAACATCTTGAACGGCCATACAGATGCCGCATGGGCGCTGGCGTTCAGTCCGGACGGCCACACTCTCGCCACGGGAAGCGCGGACCAGACCGCCCGGCTTTGGGATGTGGCCACCGGCACCGGCCGTGAGGTCCTCGCCGGTCACACAGGAGCGGTGGAGGCAGTGGCGTTCAGCCCGAACGGGCACACGCTCGCCACCGGAAGCGACGACAAGACCGTCCGATTGTGGAACCTGTTCAGCGGCAAGGCACGCAGAGTAATTACTGGTCATACGGGCTTTGTCGAGGCCGTCGCGTTCAGCCCGGACGGGCATCTGCTCGCCACCGGCAGCGGTGACCGGACGGTGCGGCTGTGGGACGCGGCCTCGGGCGGGGCCCGCGGCACCCTTCCCGGGAACACCGGAGCGGTGAACACGGTCGCGTTCAGTCCGGATGGGCGCCTGCTCGCCGCCGGTGGCGATGACCAGAACGTACGGTTGTGGGACGTGGCCTCTGGGAAAGCCATCGGCATGCTTCACGGGCACTCCGGAGCCGTATTGACGGTGGCGTTCAGCCCCGATGGCCGGACCGTCGCCACCGGCACCACCGACAACGTTGCGCAGCTGTGGGACATGGCCACACGTAAGGTCCGCCGTTCGATCACCGTCACTCAAGGGGCGGGCTTCGTCGTGCACTCGGTGGCGTTCAGTCCGGACGGACGGACTCTCGCCACAGCCCTCGGCGACACCACGGTGCGCTTGTGGGACGCGATCACGGGTAGGCCCGGCGCCACATTCACCGGCCACACGGACGTGGTGTGGTCGATGGCGTTCAGCCCGAACGGCCACACTCTTGCCACGGGAAGCCAGGACCTGACCGCCCGGTTGTGGGACGTGGCTACTGCCAGGACTCGTAACACGCTGACAGGTCACACCGGTCCGGTGCATTCGGTGGTGTTCAGCCCGGACGGGAACACCCTGGCCACCGGAAGCAACGACCAGACGGTGCGGTTGTGGGACGTGGGCACCGGCCAGGTCCGCGCCACATTCGCCGGCCACACGGGTCCGGTGTGGCCCGTCGCGTTCCGGCGCGACGGCCGCGTGCTCGCGTCCGCGGGGGACGACCGAACCGTACGTCTGTGGGACACGGACCTTCCCAAGCCTGGCGCGGCTGTCCGCGCCATCTGCCAGAATCTAGGCCGCGATCTCACCCAGGATGAGCGGGCGGCATTTCTGCCCGGACTGTCAGCTGGGCGGGTGTGCCCCTGACCTCTGCGGCAAGTATGAACACTCGTTCACCTGTCGGACAGCTGCACCACTCGCCAGGCCGAACAGCGCCAGCGCGAGGCGGCTCGTAGCTGGGCTCGCACACCGAGTGATCGGTGGGTCGGAGCGCGTCATAGGTACAGGGCGACCGCGGCCGCCGTTGCCGCGGAGCCGAGGTAGCTGGCGACAGGGTGGAACCGGAAGAGGCCGGTGCTGTCCACAAGATCCAAGTGGATACCGGGGAAACGGTCTAAAGGGCGCAGCACGGCGATGAGGCGCCGTGGTCGGCGATGTTGACCCATCGGCCTACGCTAGGTGAGCGATGGCCTGACTGTCGCGCGGTGCGAGTCGCAGTTGGTGGAAGGCGGCGTGCGGCAGCGCCAGCGAGGAGCCGAGGGGCAGCAGCAGGCCGATCTGCAGGTCGGGGTGGGCGGGCAGGGCCTCATAGTTGACCACTCGGCTGGCTGCCTTGCGGATTACGCTCACCGAGTTCGATGCCATGGACGACCGGCGTATCGAGTACACGCTGAGGGACCTGCTTGTCCGTGACGGCTGGATGGCCCGGAGGGTAGGCGGCGGTGGGGACCAGGCCGCCGATGTCATTGGTGACCATGCCGTCCTCGGACGGATCGTCGTGCAGGCCAAGCACACGCGCGTCGGCGGAGGTCGGGTCCGCGGTGATGTACGCGGTGAAAGGGACGGCCGGCCCCGCTTACAGGGCCGACCACGCGGTGGTTGTGACCAACGGATTCCTCACTCGCGATGCCATGGCGTGGGGAGACCGGTACACGGTCCACTGGGTCGACCGGGAGAAGCTGCGGCGCTGGGCCGAGGACGGCGCCGCGCTGCACGAGCTGCTCAGACTGCCCGCCCGCGCCCGCAGCGGCCGGTTCAAGCGGGCCGCCTGACCGGCAGCCCGCTTGCTGAGGCCGCTGTCCTCCTACTCGCCCCTCAGCTTCAGCGATCGGCTCGGGCGCCGCCTGGCATCCGGAATGGAGACGGCGAGCCCGACGAGCAGGGCGTCGAGCATCTGTTCAGTGGCTCACCAGCGGTGAGCTAGTACAACTGGTGGAAACCGTGCGGTTGTTGTGAAGGATGCCTCTAGTATGACGGTCTGCGCTCACGTCTCGAGCGTCCCCTTTTGCCCATCCAACACCGCACGTCACCCCTACCGGCCGGGGAAGGGGAGATACGGAGCACGTCGACTGTGTACCTCACCCGCTTCTCCGCCTGCGGCTTCCGTTCCCTGGCCTGTATCGAGGACATCCCGGTCAGTAGTCCGACGATCCTGGCCGGCCACAACGACGGCGGGAAAAGCGCGGTCCTGACGGCACTGGCCTTCCTGCTGGGCAGCCACCGGCTCACGGACGAAGACCGCACCTACGAGCAGGCGGAAGGAGCTGTAGGCGGTCGCTGCGCCCGCACTTGGGTCGAAGGGCACTTCCGCCTCGACGCCACGGAACGGGCTGCCACCGGCCTGCCGTCGACTGCCCGGATTCGCCGAATCTCCGAGCAGGGCCAGCCGGCCCAGTGGCAGTACTTCGGCTCCCGGCCGGCCGACGACCGGCTCCACGACCTCACACGCCTGCTGAAGAGCGAACTCGCCGAACTGGTCGCAGAGTTCTCGTTGTCCCCGGCCGGACCCTTGAAAGACGACCTGTTGCAGGCGCTCACCGCCTACGCGGCCACGGCACCGCAGGTGGAGCAGTGGCAGCAGCTGCCCAAGGAGCTCCAAGAGCGCCTCCCGCGCCTGCTGCCGTTCGGAGGAAAGGATGAAAGGCCCGATGACGCGGTGCGGACCGCGCTGAGCAGCTGCTACGAGACCTATCTGGAGGACGAAACACTCCAGGGCCGGGTCAGGGAGATCGAAACGGAGATCACTCAGCGCCTGGAGAAGGAAGCCGATTCGCTGTGTCGGCACATCCGCCAGCACTGCCGGGAGTTTGTCGGCGTGCAGGTCAAGCCCGAGGTCTCCTTCAAGGGCGGCTTCAAGCGCGCACCTCTGGAGGTCTCCAAGGCCGACGGCGAGCCGGTGGACCTCACTCGCTCCGGGCAGGGCAGCAACCGCCGGATTGCTCTGGCGGTCTGGGAATGGACCAGCAACCTGCTCGAGAACAGCGAACTCGCCGCCGCGGGGGAGGAGAACCATGCGGAGCCGACCCAGACCATCGTCGTCTACGACGAGCCCGACACCCACCTGGACTACCGCCACCAGCGCACCGTCATGGACATCATCCGCAAACAGTGCGCCCTGCCCCACGTCAGCGTCGTCGTCGCCACCCACTCGATGAACCTCATCGACGGCGTCGACATCGCCGACGTCGTCCACCTCCGCCTCAGCGACAGTGGCCGCACCATCGTCGAACGTCTCATGGACGCATCTCACGAAGGGGTCGACTTCCACCTCGGACAGATCGCCTCCGCCGTAGGACTGCGCAACTCCGTCCTGCTGCACGAACGGTGCTTCCTCGCCGTCGAGGGCCCTACGGAACAGCAGTGCCTGCCGCTGCTGTTCCGGCTCTCCCAGGGCCTGCCCCTCCAAGCGGCGGGCATTGCCCTGTGGGCCTGCGGCAACAACGAAGGCGCCCTCCACCTGGCCGGATACCTCGTCAAGAATCGCCGCACTGTCATGCTGATGGTCGACGCCGACAGCCGCACCAACAAGCACTTCAGAACGGAACGCCTGATCAAGGCCGGCCTCGACCTCGACACCCAGGTCACCTGGATCGGCGAGGCAGAGGGGTTCAACGAACTCGAGGAACTCTTCACCGACGCCCAGTGGGCTACTGCCGCCAACACCCACTGGCCACGCCCCCAAGGCGTCCAGTGGACCGCCGAGAACTTCACCGCACACCGCGGTGGCAAGTTCAGCGCCCACGTCCTCACCATGATCAAAGAGCAGGCGGAGCACACCAGCCCTGACGGCAAGGACGACATGCTCTACGGCCTGGTCACCACCCTCACCACCCGCGAAGACGTCCCCTCACAGCTGACAAAGGCCTTCAGCGACCTCCGGAACCTAGCTTCCTGACCGGCCTCACAGCGCGCCGCTGCAACATACGCTCCTTGCGCTGCTGCAACGTCGGCGCCGTCCAGACATGCCAGCCCACCCCCGCGACATGCTGCCGGCCATGCCCGCGCGCCTCAATCCCACACCAGCGGCACCCACCCGGCGCAACGGTGGATCCAGTACCGGTAGAACGCGATAACGACATCACATCCTCCTTCCCCCCACCGCGTATCTTGCCGCCTACCACTGACAATCAACCGGTGGCACAACACTGTGCAAGCCCACGCGCGCCAAGCGGAGGAGCTTCTCACCATCCGCACCACACGACTGCCCTGAGAGCAGTGTTTATCAGGAAAACCACCCACAACCCTTCCCACAGTAGTTACTGTCTGTGCTCATGCGGCTTCTGCACACTTCGGACTGGCACCTGGGCCGCCGGTTCCACGGAGAAGACCTGATCCCCGCCCAGGAAGCCTTCCTCGACCACATGGTCGACACAGCCCGCACCGAGGCCGTCGACGCCATCCTCGTGGCCGGCGACATCTACGACCGTGCCATCCCCAGCCTGGACGCCGTGCGCCTGTTCAACCGCGCCCTGCACCAGCTCGCCGACCTCGACGTGCCGATCATCATGATCAGCGGAAACCACGACTCGGCCTACCGCCTCGGCGTCGGATCCGGCCTCTTCGCCCGCGCCGGCATCCATCTGCGCACTGACCCGGACACCTGCGACGTCCCCGTGGTCCTTAACGACGGCTACGGCCCCGTCGCCGTGTACGGCATCCCCTACCTTGAACCGTCCATGGTCCGCACTCAACTCGAAGCGGAGGCCGCCTCCCACCGAGCAGTGTTGACCGCCGCCCTGCAAAAGATCCACACCGACCTCACCAACCACCAGCCTGCCGGGACCCGGTCCGTGGTCCTCGCCCACGCCTTCGTCACCCCCGGCACCGGCCAGAGCGAGGAACCCCGGGTAGAGGAGTCGGCCAGCGAACGCGACATCAGCGTCGGCGGTGTCGCCCACGTCGGCGCGGACGTCTTCGACGGCATCGACTACGTCGCCCTCGGCCACCTCCACGGCCCTCAGAAGATCACTGACCGCGCCCACTACAGCGGCTCCCCACTGCCCTACTCCTTCTC
The DNA here is from genome assembly GCF_040645305.1 of Streptomyces sp. NPDC046831. Lineage (NCBI taxonomy): Bacteria > Bacillati > Actinomycetota > Actinomycetes > Kitasatosporales > Streptomycetaceae > Streptomyces > Streptomyces sp. NPDC046831. Next base: position 429,220 of record NZ_JBEYXZ010000001.1, read on the forward strand.
CGAGGCCGCCCACACCAAGTCCTTCACCCTGGTCGACCTCGCCCCCGGCACGGCCCCCGCCGTCACCCGCCTGCCCTGCCCGACCCCCCACCGCCTGGAACGCATCCAAGGCCTCCTCGAAGATCTCCTCAACGACCCCGCCCACGAAACGCTCAAGGACGCCTGGCTCGAGGTCACCCTCACCGACCCGGCCCTGCCCTTCGAGGCCATGGCCCGGCTGCGCCGCCGCTTCCCCCACACACTCAGCCTCAAGCACCAGCGCGCCTTCATCCCCGCCCAGGCCACCGACAGCCCCACCTACACCGAACGCCTCCGCGGCCGCAGCGAACTCGACATCGCCTGCGACTTCATCGCCGACCTGCGCGGCAGCGCACCCACGCCCGACGAACACGCCCTGCTCCAGCAGGCCGTCGACGCCGCCCGCGTGAACGAACTGCAGAAGGAAACCGTCTGATGCGCCTGCACCACCTCACCCTGCAGGCCTTCGGCCCCTTCGCTGGCACCCACACCGTCGACTTCGACGCCCTGTCCGCCGACGGCCTGTTCCTCCTGCACGGCGACACCGGCGCCGGGAAGAGCACCCTGTTCACCGCCGTCTGCTTCGCCCTGTACGGCGAGCCCCCGGTCGACCGCGACCTGATGCTGCGCAGCCACCACGCCCCAGCCGACCTGCTCACCCAGGTCACCCTGGACGTCACCATCGCCGGCCACCGGCTGCTCATCGATCGCGTTCCCCAGCAGATGCGCCCGAAGAAGAACGGCACGGGGGAGACCCTCCAGAAGGCCGAGACCCGGCTCAGCCGGTGGACCACCGACTCTTCGGGCCAGGGCCACTGGGAGGCCTCCAGCAAGTCCCACCAGGAGACAGGCAAGGAGATCAAAGACCTGCTCGGCATGAGCCGGACCCAGTTCTGCCAGGTCGTTCTCCTGCCACAGAACGAGTTCACCAAGTTCCTCTACGCCGATGCCGGCAAGCGCCGCGAACTCCTCGGCAAGCTCTTCCACACCGACCGGTACGCCTTTATCGAACGCTGGCTGAGCGACCACAGCCGCACCACCCAGAAGAACCGCGACGCCGCCCGCGACGAGGTGTTGCACCTGGCCGCCCGTATGCACCAGGCCGCCAGCCCGGACCTGAAATCCCAGTACGACGCTCCCACCCCCGACGCCGCACACGATTTGACCGACCCTGCCCTGACCTGGGCTAACGACCTCATTCAGGCCAGCCAGGCCGACGCCCTCACCGCCGCGGCCGACGCCGAGAAAGCAAAGAAGAACCAGCTCGCCCACCAAAAGCTGGAAGCCGCCGCCCGCGACCTGCACAGGCAGCAGACCACCTACGCCACCGCCCGTGAACAACTGGACCGGCTGGACGAGCAGACCCCGCACCAAGAAGCCCTCGGCCGGCGCCGGGATCAGGCTCGGCGTGCCCAGCAGCTGGCACCACTGCTGCACGTTCTCAGCACCGCCCGCGTCGACCACAGCCGCGCCCAGAGCCGTGAAAGCGATGCCCGCACCCGGCTCCTTGCCGAGCATGCCGCACTGCAGGCCGCCGGCCTCGTCACGGCCGGACAGCGCATCCGCGCCGACATCGCCGTGCTGAACGCCCTCCTTCCTGAGGAAACCGGACTTAACCAGCTCACTACCGAGCTGAAGCGGATCGACGCCGAGCGGCAGGACTTCGCCGACCAGCAGCGCACCGCACGCGACTGGCTCGAAGGGGAGACCGCCCAGCGCACCGCCCTGGAGATCCGCCGGGAGGCGGCCCGCGAGGCCGAGGAAGAAAGCCGGCGCCAGCAGACCCAGCTGGAGAGCCTGAGCGGCCGCGTGGCGGCCGCCGAACGCCGCGACGCCCACCGGGCACAAATCACCGCCACCGACCAGCGCCTGGACGCTGCCAAGGAGGAGACCGAGAAGGCCGCCCAGGCCCACCTCCGCATCCGCCGCCGACGTACCGAGGGAATGGCCGCCGAACTCGCCATCGACCTCACCGACGGCGCTCCGTGCCCGGTGTGCGGCTCCTGCTCCCACCCCCATCCCGCCCAGGCACCTGACGGGCATCCCACGCGCGAGGACGAACAAGCCGCCGAGAAGACCCACCAGCGCCTCCAGCAGCAGCGCGACAAGATCGCGGCCGAGCTGCACAAGCTGCGCGAGGACGCCGCCGCTGCCGCGGGCGAAGCCGGCGACACCCCGCTGGCCGGCCTCAAAGCCGACCACGAGACACTCACCAAGCAGCTGGCCGACTCCCTCAAGCGAGCCGCCGACCGCAGGAGTGCCGAGGAGGAACTCCTCGCGCTCGAACGCGAACACGCGGCCATGACTCTGCAGGACAGCACTGCCACCGCAGGCCTGTCCGACCGCAACGCCCACTACGACAACCTGTCCCAGCAGCACGCAGAGCTCACCGGAAAACTCGACGCCGCCCGCGGCACCGCTCCCACCCTTGCGGCCCGCATCGACGACCTCACCCGCACTGCCGACCATCTCGAGCAGGCAGCCGAGGCATCCCGCACCGCAGCCACCGCCACCCAGACCCTGCACACCCGCACCAGCGAAGCCACCGACGCTGCCACATCCCAGGGGTTCGGCACGCTCACCGAAGCCGAACAGGCCCTGCTCAGCGAGCAGGAACTGACCGACATCGAAGAAGAGATCAACAAGTGGCGCGAGGCCCGCGCCTCCCACCAAGCCGTCCTCGACGACCCCGTCCTACAGCAAGCAGCCGCCCAGCCAGCCGCCGACATCGAAACGGCGGCAGCCCTGCGCGCCGCAGCAGACGACCAGCACGCCCAAGCGGTCACCGCCTCCAGCACCGCCCAGACCCGCACCACCAACCTCACCAACCTCACCACCGCTCTGGCCGAAGTCGTCGAGCGCCTCAAGGCACTCGAGCAGGCCCACAGCACCGCCCGCCACCTCGCCGACCTCGCCACCGGCACTGCCTCCGGCACCCGGGTCCGCATGCAACTGGAGGCCTACGTCCTGGCCGCACGCCTCGAACAGGTCGTCACCGCCGCCAACACCCGCCTGCACCTGATGTCCGAAGGCCGCTACGCCCTGCGCCACTCCGACCACCAAGCCGCCCACGGCGCCCGCTCCGGCCTCGGCCTGGAAATCACCGACTCCTGGACCGGCCACCCCCGCAAGACCGACACCCTCTCCGGCGGCGAATCCTTCTTCGCCTCCCTCTCCCTTGCCCTCGGCCTGGCCGACGTCGTCACCCACGAAGCCGGCGGCAACCCCCTGGACACCCTCTTCATCGACGAAGGCTTCGGCACCCTCGACGACGACACCCTCCACAACGTCCTCGACGTCCTGGACTCCCTGCGCGCCCACGACCGCACCGTCGGCGTCATCAGCCACATCCCCGAACTACGCCGCCGCATCACCCAGCGACTGCACGTCCGAAAAGGCCCCACCGGCTCCACCCTCGCCCACCTGACCGAAGCAGCCGAATAACCTGCACTCCAGGAGAGCGGAGCCCCCGCCCTCCTGGAGCACCCAGCCGACCCCACGGAGCGCTACACCTCCATGGCCCCCGACATCGAGCTACGGCCTCACCAAAAAGAGGCCGTCGCCGCTACGACCGCCACGCTCCGCGACCACGCCCGCGCGAGCGTGATCGCCGCCTGCGGCACGGGCAAGACTCTGATCGCCGCCCGCACCACCGCCCGCATCGCCCCGCGCGGCCGCGTGCTGGTGCTCCTGCCGACGCTGGACCTGCTGTCCCAGACGATCCGTTCCTGGCGCACTGCGGGACGCAAAGGCGCCGCTATCGCGGTCTGCTCAGCACGCCAGGCCCTCGACCACGAACCAGTGGGTGCCGACATCCCGCTGACCACCGACCCCGGCGAGCTGACGGCCCTCGCCACGCCGTCCCGTTCCGGCCCGGTCACCGCCTACGCCACTTATGCCTCCCTGCCCGCCGTGGTCGCTGCCCACCGCGACCACGGCCTACCTGCTTGGGACCTGGTCGTCGTCGACGAGGCCCACCGCACCGCGGGCCGCCTGGGCAAGGCCTGGGCGGCCGTCCACCACGACGACCAGCTCCCCGCCGCCCGCCGCCTCTACCTGACCGCTACCCCCCGCCTCTGGAGCCCCGACGATGCCCAGGACGGCGACGCGGAAGCGGTGGCCTCCATGGACGACGAAACCCTCTTCGGCCCCGTCGCCTACCGGCTGACCCTCTCCGACGCCATCGACCTCGGCCTGCTCGCCGACTACCAAATCCTCGTCCCCGTCGTCACCGACGAAGACCTGCGCGACTGGCTCGCCACCGGTCCCGGCGCCGGCGTCGACGGACTACGCCTGGCCGGCCGACAGGTCGCCGCCCTACGCGCCATCCACGACCACCGGCTGCGCCGCATCCTCACCTTCCACCACCGCGTCGCCGACGCCCGCGCCTTCGCCACCACCCTGCACGAGACCGCCAAAACCCTCCCCACCGAGCTGCGCCCCGAAGGCCTGTGGGCGGACTGGATCAGCGGCAACCACGTCCCCCAGGTGCGCCGCCGCCTTCTGCTCGAGTTCGCCTCCCACACCGACCCCCACACCCCAGCCGTGCTGTCCAACGCCCGCGTCCTCGGCGAAGGCATCGACGTGCCCGCCATCGACGCCGTCGTCTTCGCCGACCCCAAGAACAGCCCCGTCGACACCGTCCAGGCCGTCGGCCGCGCCCTGCGCCAGACCCCCGGAGCCGGCAAGAAGGCCACCCTCGTCGTCCCCGTCTACCTCACTCCCGGCGAAGACCCCGACGACCTCCTCGGCGCCGACGCCTACACCCCGCTCTGGCACACCATCCAGGCTTTGCGCGCCCACGACGACCGTCTCGAAGCACGCCTCGCCGACCCCCGCACCCACCGCCCCACCATGCCTTCCGAGGACCCCGAGGCATGGCTCCGCTTCGACCGTCCCACTCAGGCCGAAGAAGTGGCCCTCGCCCTCTCCCTACGCGTCCTGGCACCCAAGAGCGCCGAATGGCGCCGCGGCCTCAAAGCCGCCCGCCGCTACCACCACTCCCACCACCACCTCGACGTCCCCCAGACCTACGCAGACACCACCGGCTACCCGCTGGGCCGCTGGCTTACCTGGCAGCGCCACCTCCACACCACCGGCGCCCTCGATGCGGCCCGCACCCAGGCCCTGGAACGCCTCGGCATTATCTGGGACCCCCGCCAGCAGGCCTTCGACCGAGGACTCTCCCACGCCACCGCCTACGCCGCCCGCCACGGCCACCTCGCCGTCCCCGTTGACGAGGTCCACGACGGCTTTCCCCTCGGCCGCTGGTTGGCCACCCAGCGCACCCGCGCCCATGACCTCACGGCACAGCGCACCGCCGCCCTCACCGCTCTGGACCCGTGGTGGAATCCGCCCTGGTCGATCACTTGGCAGCGTGCCTACCACACCGCTCGTCGGCGGACAGAACAGAATGCGGCAGGGGAAAAGTGGCTTACAGCCCAAGGCCAGCGTGCCGACGGCCTCCATCGCGAGCAGCGCCGCCTCCTGAGGAAATTGGGGCTCGACCTGCCGAACACACCCGCCTCCCGCGCCAAGAAACCTGCGCTGTCGGCAAGGGAGCGCGCCTTTGAGCGCGCTCTGGCTGCTGCTCGTGCCTTCCGTGAACGAGAGGGTCATCTCCATGTCCCGCAGCGGCATGTCGAACAGATAGACGGCGAGCAGGTACGGCTAGGACAGTGGCTGAGTAACCTGCGCCGCCGCCGCTCCAGCCTGAGCCCGCAGCGGCGAGCCGCATTGGACGAGCTCGGACTGTGATCCAAGCGTCTGAGCCGTCTTCTGCCGAGCGCTCCGGTGCCTGGGCCTCGTCCGCCGCGCACGTGGACCAGGCGGTGGTACCCCAAGCTCCGCGGCTTCCCGCTCGGCCAGCTTCCTTTCTTGCCGCCAAGCCTGGTCGGCCCTGAACGGATAGAACATCGCCTGCGGGAAAAATCCCACCGGGCCTGCGGGCCAGCAACGTACGGCTGGAAGTGGACCGGAGCGAGGAGCGAGTGCGGCTTGCCGACGCGATGAACCAAACCGGCTGGGCGGCCTCGAGACTGGAGATGACAGTGGAGTCCGACGTCGGGAAGTCCGCTCTGACAATCCGCACCGCGTAACAGTTCACTACGCACTGCGCCGCCGTGACCTGCCAGAGCCTGTGGGACCTTCCCCAATCGGCGGCCCAGGTCGAACACCTCCTGGGTGAACACTGTTTATCGGCGCGGGCGAACAGCGCAGCACAGCGTCACGGTGCAGGAGAATGTGACGGCACGGAAGGAGCCGTCGCCGGAGGTGAGCCGTTTCCTTCCCCCTGCTGAGTGCTGTTCAGGTTGAGCATCTGCATCAGCAGGACAACGACAGCGACACCGACGAGCAAAGACGCCCCCCTTCTTGTTTCTGAACGCGAAGTAGCTTGCGCCAGCCCCCAGTGCGAGCACGACAATGTACGTGAGGGTCATAGGAACCTCCTGGTTGTCCGGACCCCAGGGCCCGCTCGCCGTGCACCTACCAAGTCCTCAGCGAGCGGGCCTATCCACGCCTGTCCCTGGGAACAGGCCTTCCCCTCGCCAGATTCTGTCGAAGGTCGGAAACACGCTGTAGTGACATGTCGACACAAAGCAATGGTTGGCCCCGTCCCTCCATGGCATCCCCAGCGGAAACGCCGGTCCTGCCTGCGGAGATGCTGCCGTACTCCTCGATGACAACTGCACCAAACTGCAGAAGCGGAACGACAGTCCGCTGCCCCCTGGCTGAAGGGACCGCACTCGCCGGGCTGGCGCTGAGCCAACCGCCACTCTTGAACGATCGGTCCTTTTGCTTCAGGGACCCACTCGGCCCTCATGAACGGGCACGTGCGATCAGATGTCGGCATCGGAAGTCATCATTTTGGGAGAACGTCACCGATGCGTCTTTACCGAAGGAGTGCAACCCTAAGATCGATCCATGCCGAGTCCGATCGAGGGGGAGACAGACCGCAGTGGTCTCGAGCGACGAGCCTGAAGAGATCGTCGTCCGCGTGACGGACGATCGAGCACTAGGGCGTGTGCGGAGTCGTGATCAACGTGGCGGTAGAACATTCGTGTGGCCAGACGCGAACTGAGCGATGACGATTGGGCGTTGGTGGAGCCGTTGCTGCCGATAGGTGGGTACGGGCCGTATCCGCACCGGCTGCGGGATCAGTTCGAGGGTGTGGTCTGGCGGTTCCGTACCGGAAGCCAGTGGCGGGAGATGCCAGAGGAGTTCGGGTCCTGGTCGACGGTCTACGACCGGTTCCGTCAGTGGCGCGATGCCGGGGTGTTCCAGGCCCTGATGGAGGCACTGATCGCCGAGGCTGCGCGGCGCGGGCAGGTGGACCTGTCGCTGGTCAGCGTGGACTCCACGACCGCCCGTGCACATCACGACGCGGCGGGCGCACGGGTGAGTGAAGATGTCCTGGCCGCCCTGGAGGAGGCCATCGAGCAGTCAAAGGGGGCCGCAGGAAGGGACAAAAGGATCAAGAAGGTGCGGAAGAAGCTGACGCGGCCGACCCTGCCCGTGCCGAGCGGCGCCGGGTTCACCGTCGGCGCCGCGCGCGGCTGAAGGCCGCTGCCCTGGGGCGCTCGCGGGGCGGGCTGACCAGCAAGGTGCACCTGGCTACCGAACGACGCTGCCGTCCGCTGTCCTTCGTGCTCACCCCCGGGCAGGCCGCCGACAGCCCGCAGTTCATCCCCGTCCTGCAGGGCATCAAGGTCCGCGGCCCGGTAGGCCGGCCGCGCACCCGGCCCGACGCGGTCGCCGGCGACAAGGCTTACTCCTCGCGCCGCAATCGCACCCACCTGCGCACACGCCAGATCAAGGCGGTCATCCCGGAGAAGGCCGACCAGGCCGCCAACCGGAAGAAGAAGGGGCGCCGCGGTGGGCGGCCCGTCACCCACGACGCCGAGCTCTACCGTGACCGCAACATCATCGAGCGCCTGATCAACAAGCTGAAGGCATGGCGCGGCATCGCCACCCGCTACGACAAGACCCCCGAGAGCTACCTCGCAGCCCTCCACCTCCGCGGCGCGATCATCTGGCTCCGCAGCCTCCGCCCCGCCACACGAGACTGAACCCCCTGGGCTGGCCGATGAGTGGTTGGTTCGCCCTGTACAGCGTCGGCCACCAGCAAGCCGCCATCCGGGCAGGAAGCTGTCAGGGCGTGCGGAGCTGGGGCGGGAAGCCGGTCCAGCGCAGGTCGTCCGGGAGGTCACTCACGTCGTTGTAGACGAGGACGGTTGCGGGCCGGGCAGGCGCGTAACGGATCACCGTGAGCGCAGCGTTTGCGTGGTTGAGTCCCATCCAGCGCCAAGTCGGCGCTTCGAAAGCGGCGCGCACCAGCCAGGCGATGAGAAACGCGTGGGTGACGACAAGGTCGTGGCGGGGGGCATCCCCGCCGTCGACCGGCCCGGTGAACTCCGCGACCGCCTGGCGGGCCAGCTCCGCTCCGCGCGCACGGTCCACGGCAGACAGCGAAGCGAGGCGAGGCAGCATGGCGTCGGCAACATCTGCGGGAACCTCGTCACGCTCCGGCACGTACGGGACGTAGTCCCCGGCCGCCTCGCACTCACGCAGCGGCACATCGCCCAGACGCTCCCCGACCAGCCGGGCCGTCTGCACCGCGCGGGGCAACGGACCGTGGTGAACGGCCGTCAGCCGCACGCCGTGCAGACGCTTGCCCAATAGCTCAGCCTGACGGCGCCCGGCCGCAGTGAGACTGCCTTCGTCGGGTGTGGCCTCGCCATGGCGGGCCAGGTAAAGGTACCGATCTTGCATATCGGGGTCGACGCCCCCCGGTGGCCGCTGGTTCCCCCGCCCCGCCCAGGGAGCCCAGAGTCGGCCGCCGGCGGTGCTCATGATCACGACCCCGCACAGGCCCTAGTGGTCGGTGCTCCCTCCGAGACGAAGCTCTCGCTCTGGGGGCGCTGGATCTCGGAGCTCACCCGCGGCGAGTTCGCATCTCTCCTGCGGACACTGGACCCTGCGACCCGGGCCTTCATCGAGGCCAGGCGTCTGACCGGCCGTCTGGTCGAGGTCGATCCGACCTCTCGCGCAATGTGGTCGACTGCCAAGAAGGTCACCGAGGAGGGTGGCTAAATCCAGGCCAATCTCCGCAACGATCGAGGGCAATTCGCACGTCTGATGCGCATCCGGTCGGCCACGGGTGTCGCCGCGGTGTCGGGTGGGGCGGCCATCCTGGGTGCCATTGCGACTCAAGCCCAGGCAGCGGAGATGGCCCGGGACATCAAAGCCATCCGGCAGCGGGTGGACGATATCTACGAGCACCTGCGGTCCGACCAGATCGGTGCTGTCGGGAATGCTGTCGAGCAGGTCGAGGATCTGGTCGCGCGGCTTCGTGTTCATGGAAAGGACGGCATCAAGGAGGGCGAGCTCGCGGTCATCAAGGACCGCCTGGGTGAAGCCAGGCACAAGTGCCTGGCCCATCTCAAGGACTCGGTCCAGAAGTTGGAGAGCGCCAAGCAATATGGATCGCGGCGAAAGGCGCAGAAGAGCGTGAGCCAGGGCGCTGTGGAGGAGGCGATGCTGTACCTCGACCTCCTGGGGACGCTCTATGTGGCTTCCGTCCAGTTCGGACTCGCTCAGGTCGCCATCGACTACCACGAGGGAAAGCCTGACGTCGCCAGGACAGTGGCCGGGCAGATCACCGACTCCACCGCCAAGTTCCGCGCGGAGTTCGAAGACGTATGTGGCCGGCTCAGCCAACTCGACGAGATCGTCCGTGCTCGGTTCGGGACCGTTCTGCAGCGCAGGCTCTGGCTGGCCCCTGTGTCTGTAGGAGCCTCGAAAATTGTGCACGCCGTCGTGGAGAAATCAGCAGGAACGAAGGGGATCACGGTTCGCCTCCCAGGAGCCGCGATCCCGATCCCCGTGCAAGCCGTCGCCGCCATCGGTGGCGCGCTGCTCCCGCCTGTCGTGGGAGGTGTCGACGCCGTGGCTCAGGCCCGCGCCGAGAAGCACCTGGACGAACGCCTGTCACATCTGATGGAGGCCAGCCGCAGAACCTCTGAGCCTATGAACCAGGCGGCAAGGGGCCTTGAGGTGCTCCGGACCTTGACCGAAGACCTTGCTAGTTCCGACGAGTGACGTCGTCTCAGCGGCGATCACATCCGGGTTCCGTTTGAGGATGAGCACTTGAGCCGTGCATTCGGTGGAGGGGATGCGCGAGGACGGGCCGGAAGCCTTCCGCGGGTGTGTCTGCGCCTGGTCGGCGACACGTGTTGGCCTCACCGACTTCTCAGCTGGACAGATCGGCAAGGAGGCGGGACAGGAGTGCCTCCTCGTACACGGCGAGACCTCTATCGCTCATTGCTTGCTCGAGGCGAGGGCCCCAGGGGGTGGCCACGGGTTCTCCGGCCAATGGAGCGAGACGGTCCGTCAGCAGGTCGGCGAGCGCCGTGAGGTAGTCGACGGCACTCATGCGCCATAACCACAGCACCCCGGCCTGAGCCGTCATCGCGCGATCCTCGGCAAGCCCGTCGGAATGCTCTTGCTCGCCCGGGACGCCACGGTCACCTATTGCCACTCCCGTACGACCGATCTGGCCGCGATCGTGCGGGAAGCGGACGTGGTTGTGGCGGCGGTGGGACGGCCTCGGCTTATTCGCGGCGAAGACGTCAAGCCGGGGGCCGTCGTGATCGACGCCGGATACAACCCCGGCAACGTCGGCGACGTCGACTTCGACACCGCCCGCAGTCGCGCCCGCTTGATCACGCCGGTCCCCGGTGGGGTCGGGCCCATGACCATCGCAGTCCTTCTGGCCCAGACGGTTGACGCGGCATCCATCCAGCTCGGGCTGGCCGGCCACTGAGCGCTGGCGCACCGACTTTTCAGGCGGACAGATCGGCAAGGAGGCGGGGCAGGAGTGCCTCCTCGTGCACGGCGAGACCTTTCTCGCTCATCGCCTGCTCAAGGAGAGGATCCCAGGGGGTGGCCACGGGCTCTCCGGTCAGTGGAGCGAGACGGTCTGTCGACAGGTCGGCGAGCGCAGTGAGGTAGTCGGCGGCGCTCATGCGCCATGGGCGGCCGCCCAGCCGAACTACACGCTCGGCGATGGTGATTCCCGCCCAGTCAAAGTCGCCGTGGTAGTAGACGTGTGCGCCGTCCGTGAGGAGACGCTGGAGCAGCTCCCATCCGGCGCTTGAGGGATTGCCGCTCCCGCAGACCAGGATGCCGGGGAGTCCGTAGCGTGCGGCTGCCTGCAGGACCTGTGGGTTCTCGCACCAGCGCACGGTGGTCTGCGGCGCGGCCACCGGCGCGCTGCTGGCGGCGGTCCGCAACTCGTGCATGGTCAGGTGGGTGGCCAGGCCGAGGTCGCCGCGGGCACGCATCATCGAGGCCCAGGGATCGGGTCCTGGCGGTGACAACTTCCACACGATGACGGTGCCCGACAGCATGTCGGCACTGACCCCCACCTGTTCCCAGAGAAGTCGTCGGCCTGCCGATGACTCAGATCCGGGCAAGGCGCACGCCGCAGCGATCCCTTTGAGTGTCAGCGTGCCGGCGAGACGCCCCTCGTCGAGGCCGTGCGCGTCGCCGGTGATATGCGCGGCGAGTTCGCCCAGTTCCCACCACCGCGCCGGTTGCCCGGCAGGGCCACCGACCGATGGCGTGCGGGCGAGGCCCAGGACTGCCATGGTGCGCACGGCGTTTTGCAACGCTGTCGTCGCGGTCTGGGCGCCCGCGCGGGTCAGGATGCCGCTGCCGCGCAGGTCTGCCATCCAGCCGGGGATCCACACGGCTTCGGCCAACCCGCTGCGGGCGAGTTCACCGTCCAGGTCCTGCCACACGGCTGCCCACGTCGTGTCCTGCTCGTCCCTGGCAGCCTGCCGGTCGCTCAGGGTCCGGCCGGTGAGGTCGGCGACGACAGCGACGAGTCCGCACCGGGCGGAGGACGCCCTCAGCGCGGTGTCGAGGGCGGCGAGCTGGATGCGGCGCAATCCTGGTTCCACGGGGGTGCCCAGCAGCCCGCCCAACCGTTGGGCGCCCTCGGCGTCGAGGTGGACCTGCAGGGTGCCGGTAGGGGACAGGCGGTTGCGTTCGAGGCGGTCCCGGGTCTTGCCCCACAGCGCTGTGAGACTGGGATCGCTGAGGTAGGTGCGCAGCGCAGGCGGCAGCGCGGGGGAAGCGGAGGTCATGAGACGGTCCGCAGGTGGCGGGTGTGACCGTCCCAGTGGATGTGTGTGGTCACGGCGGCGGTTCCCTCGGCCCGCCGCACCTCGTAGGTGTCCATCTGCGGGACATCGGCGAAGAAACCCCAAAGGGCATGCCCGGTCATCACGAAGTCCAGGTCCAGGCGAACCAAGAGGGCCATCAGTTCACCGATGGTGCGCTGGTCGACCTTGGCGAAGGCGTCGTCCAGGAGGATCAGCCGCAGGGCCCGGCCGGTATCGGGCAGGCTGCTGAGGTAGGCGTCGGCTGCGGCGAACAGGGTCACGTAGGACACGAAGCGGGTTTCGCCCTGTGAGAGTTTCGCCCGGCGGCTAATCTTGCGTTCCTGGCCCGGTCCGGGACCGGTGATGTAGGCATCCACGACATGCCAGGCCCGGTAGTCGAGCGCCGTGTGCAGGTGGGTGGCGTACCCGGCTTGCGGATCGTTGCTGTAGGCGGCGTCGACGAGTGCCTTGAGCCGGCTGATGAGTTCTTCGGATTCTGCTTCACGCAGTACCCGGACGTCGCGTTTCATCAGCTCTTTGATCCGTGTGACGTGTTCGTTGGCCGCATCGGCCAGACGCCAGCGGATCTTGACACCGATGCCGTGGCTGGTGGTGATGGGCTCGAGCGAGGTGTTCATCGCGTCGATCAGCTTCTCGGCCTCGACGATACGGTTGCGGAGTTCCTCGGCCATCCCGCCCAGGACGAAGTTGTGGAAGGCCGTGCGCTCACGCTGGGTCAGCGCGCTGCGTCCGCGGTCGCGTCGTTCCCGCAAATCGGCTGCGGCGTCGGCGATATGGCGCCGGCCGACGGCATCTGTCAGTTCCACGACATGGAGGTCGTCCTCGATCGTGACGGTCACGTCGTAGGTGCCCGTGGTGTTGCGTTCGAGCAGCGACTGGGCGCGTGCCAGTGCCGTGGCGTCGGCGGTGCTGTCCGGACGCTGCACCGCTGCCCGAACCTCGCGTACAGCGGCAAGGATGTCGTCCGCTCCGGCGTTCGCCGACAGCAGTGCCGCAGGAGCAGTCGTGTCCGGGACCAGGGCCACGGTCAGAGCCGGATGACTCAGGCGCCGGTGCAGCGCCCTGGCCTGCTCTACGAGGGCTGTCCGTGCCTCCTGCGCTTTCTCCCGAGCGCTTTGGGCCTTCTCCTTGGCCGTGGCGACCTGGCCGGTCAGCTGGAGTACCTGGCTGTTGGTGCGCTGCAGACTTTCCTTGGTCTGCTTCAGTTCCCGTTCGGCTGCGTCGAGGCGGTCGTGCACCTGCTGAGGACTGGATCCGAGGCTTTCGCGTAGCGCGGCAAGCGCGGACGCCTCCCGTGACCAATTCAGAGCTGCCGCCTCGGCGTGCTCCTCGGCCGTACTGCGGCGTCCGCTGACCGTGTGTAGATGCTTCAGCAGGAGCTGCTGGCGGGTGAGATGCCTGCTGATCGCCTCGCTGGCGCGGTCCAGAGTTTGGCACATGGTTTGTGCCTGCTCCGCACGGGCCTGTATGGCCCGCAAGCCGTCTGCATCGTCGGGCATCCCCAGGGCTGCGCAGACTTCCCTGTGGCTGCGGTGACGGGCTGTCCAGGCCCGCTGCATCAGCTCGGCCTCTTGTGCGAGGGCGCCCGCCTGTCTGCGGCTGGTGACGGCGTCCGCGCGGGCGGAGGCGGCCTGCAGGCGCAGGGTCGCGAGGTGCACGGAGCGCGGAGCGTCCAGCAGGTGGTTTTCCAAATCTTCCAGCCGGGTCGTCAGGGCATCCTGCTGCTCGCTGCGTGCCTGGGCCGTCTGCTGCAACTGCCCGAGCAGTGCGTCGATCTCGGCGAGACGCATCGCGCGGGCGGCCGCCCGCGCGGTGGTGCCGATGTAGCGGGCGGTGGCGGGCAGGTGGCGTCCGGTCAGAGGGCCGTTGCCCCATGAGCCGTCGGCGGAGACCCAGGTGGGATGCCCGGCGCTCAGGGCGATCCGGTCCAGGACGGTGTTGACGCGCGCCGCGGTGCTGCTGTCGTCCGTGTCCGGGATCAGGAGTGTGCGCAGTGAGTGCAGTGCTGGGGGGCCGTCGGCTCCCAGCAGCAGCTGGCCGTTGTCGGCGATCATGTTTCCGTCCGGGGTGAGCACGCCGTGCAGCAGCCCCGAGGCCAGCAGGGCGCCCTCCACGCCTGCGCGCACGGGTGGGGTGACCTCGGGGCGGAAGTCCAGCAGTTGCCATAGCGCCGGCGCCCCGGGGGGAGGGTTGTCCAGCCAGTCGGGTACCTGCGGGGGCATGTCCCGTTCCCGGCGCAGTTCTCCGGCTTCGGCCAGCAACTCCTCGCGTCGTGCCTGATCCTGCTGGGCCTGTGCGGCCAGTCCCGCCATCTGCTGTGCGTGCAGGGCCCGGGCTGGCGCTGCCGCTTGCTGTGCGAGGGCGTCCAGGAGGGCCAGCTCCCGGTCGGTTTCCGGGCCGGGGGGCACGTCACCGCAGAGGGCTTCGACGTCGTTCAGGAGGGCGGCGACAGCCGTGCTGTGCCAGTCGATGTCCCCCAACAGATGGTGCGACCGAGAGGACGCAGTCCACGTTCGCCAGGCCACGGCCAGCTGAGCCGCGGCTTCATCACGGCTGGCTTCCGTCTGCTCGGCTCTGCCTTCGTTCGCGGTAGCGTCTTCGGCGGCGTCGTCGGCTCGGTCCTGCGCGCGGCGTACGTTCTCGAGAGCCGATGTCAGTTCTCTGGCCTCGTCGGCGCGTGCGGCTGCCTGCTGGGCCCGGGTGGCTGCGGCGGAGCGCAGGGCGGGAATCGCCGTGAGCAACTCTTCGACGGTCGCGCCGATGCGGTCCGGGGCAGGGACGAGGACCAGCGCTGCCGGCCGGCTGACGGGCTGCGGGTCGGTATCGGCTGTGGTGCGCACCGCCTCCACCACGGGCTCCGGAGACCGCACCTCGACGTGTGCAGCAGGGGGCAGCGGGGTGTTGAGACCTGCTTGGCGCAGCAGTTCACCGGCCTGCTGGGCGATCTCGGCGGCCTCGGCCGCCGCGTTCTTGACGTCCTGGGCCGCTTCGTTGCACGCCTCGACGCCGCGCTGTTCCTCCGCACGGGCTCCCTGCGCGGTCGCCATGGCGTTTCGGGCGGCCGCGTCCAGAGCCTGCAGGGTGCTGAGGCGTTCGCTGAGTTCCCGGGCGGCCCTGTACTCGCTCGACTGCCGGATCCCGGCGACGGTCGCTTCCAATTCTTCGCGATAACCGTCCAGTTCACCGCCTTCGGCCACCGCGTCGGCGTGGTCGCGCACGAGCCGGAGGTACGCCTCCTCCCGCTGCACGGCTGCCGCGTCAGTCTCCCGGGCAAGCACGGCCGCGGCCTGGGTACGGTCACTGGCGGCGATGCAGACGCCGGCCGCGTAACGGGTGTAGACCCTGAGGAAGTCCGCGACGTGGCCGTAGGCGGTTTCCAGCCGGGCCAGCGCGGCCCGGGTCTCTTCCAGCCCGTCGAGTTCCTCACCCGCAGTGGCGATGGCCTTGTCGGACAGAGGGGGCAGGGCGTCGGAAAGGATCTGCGGTAGGCGGCCTTCGTCGATGCGATTCCCCACATCGGGTGAGCGCAGCGTGTGCAGCAACTGCAGCAGCCCGGTGTACCGCTCGCGTCCCTGGTCGCCGTGGAGCCCGAAAACAGCCGCGCGCACGCGGTCGCGGTGGATCTCGGCAGAGGAGGTCAGACGGTCCGCTCCGATGGCGGCGGCCAGGCCTTCCTTCGACAGCGGCACCCGGCTGGTGTCGAGAAGGACCAGGTCCTCGTCGACCCGCTGCGGGGTGAGGAAGTACCAAGCCTTCGCCTCCGCGGTGCTGTGCGAGAAGCGGATCAGCGCGCCCGCGGTAAGGAACTCTGCGCGCTGCTCGCTGCCGGAGTCCTCCACGTCACGGACGAGCTCCAGCCACACGTACCCGAGCCGGTTGGCCTGACCGTCGCCGCCCGCCCGCATCAGGTCCTCAAGCCGGACCTTGCCGGAGCCGGTGGCATCCATGCGGCGCCGGTCGGCGTCCAGGACGAACGGAAGCAGCATCTCCAAGGCCCGGGACTTGCCCGATCCGTTCGAGCCCCGTAGCACGAGGCGACCGCCCGAGAGAACGAAGCGCTGGTCAAAGTAGAACCACACGTTGACGATTCCCGCCCGGTTCAGCCGCCACCGGTGGGGATGGGCGCCAGCAGCGCGCGTTCGTCCGGCTGTAGGACTGTCGGGCTTGCGCGGGCCGGGGAAAGCGAGGGCACTCACAGCGCCTCCCCGAGGAAGGACTCGGTGAACAGCGCCTCGGAAGGCGCGCCTGCCCTGTCGGGCCGGGCATCGCCCAGCCGCCGTGCGGCGCGCGTGGGCTGAGCGTGCGGTTCGGGCCGGTAACGGGCCGCTGCGGCATGCAGCACCAGACCTTCGGGCAGACTGCGAGCCAGCGACATGGATTCCAGCAGGGCCACGACCTCCTTCTGCAGACGCGCCGGATCGGCCACGTAGGCCCCGGCCCAGGCCCTGGCATGGCGTGAGGCCAGGGTGTCCAGTTCACTGCGGACCGTGTCCCACGGTGTCATCAGGCCCGGGACGTCCGCCCCGGTTCCTGGGGCGTGGTGGCCCGCCGTCGGCCGGCCGAGATCAGTCAGTGCGTCGGTCAGCAGCAGCGCTGCCTGGCGCACGGTGCCCGGACCCGGATAGGCCACATCGCTGAGGGTCCCCTCGGTGTCGTAGGCAAGGGCTCCCTCCGCTCTGACCTCCAGCGTCAGCCCGAAGTGCTCCTCCAGGAGGCGTGTCAGCTCCGAACGTTCCCGGGATAGGACATCACGCTCGTCCTCCGGGAGCTCTTCCCGCTTCACCAGCGGGTTCTCCACCAGTCGACGCCGCAGACTCCGCCGCGGCTCGGATCCGCCGCTCGGAAGCTGGGCCGCCAGGTCGGCCAGGGAGGCCACATTGCGCAGCGGGCGGGGGAGTACATGGGGCAGCAAGGGACGGTGGATCTGCAGCACACCCTCCTCGTGCCGTTCGCTCCACGCCGATAGCGACCCGTCGGTCTCGGTCAGCACACCCCAGTCGATGAGAAGGCCCACGGCCTGGACCAGGCGGCGGTTCTCGGCGGGGGTGTTGCGCAGTTCGACACCGGCCGAGGCGGCATCGGCCCGTATCTGTTCGACCAGCGAGGAGATCAACAGCCATTCCCCGGTTCCCGGGGTGAGCAATGCGGCACAGGCCAGCGAGAACAGGGCATAGGTCTGCGGGGTGAAGAACGGGCTGTCTCCGCGCTGGACGGGGCGCAGCGGACTGTCCGGGCTCGGGGGCGTCTTCACCAGCCGGGCGAAGGAGGTCTCGACGATGAGGTGGTAGCTCAGGAGCTTGGCGAAGGTGGACCGCAATGCGGCGGAATGCCGGCGGACCACGGCCAGGTCGTCGGGGTGCCGGTGCAACGTCAGTACGGGGTTGGCCAGCAGGATGCGGGCCGCCAGGCGCCGCTCCGCCGTCTCGTGCTGGATGGTGGTGCCGTGCGGCATGCTGATCACCCTCACTGGGTGCCTCCTGCGGCCGGAGGCGGCTGCCGGTCCGCGCCCGCGTCGTCAGCGTGTTCGTCTGCGGTACCCGCTGCTGGCGCGTCACCGGAATGGCCCTCGTCGGCGGCAGAGGCGTTGAGGGCCAGACGCGAGAAGGTCGTGTCGCCGTCGTCCGATCCGACCACGGTGTCGGTGTCCGACTCCGCGACGTGTACGGCGACGTTGAGATCGACGTTGTCCACGCGCACAGCGTGGGACGGGCTGAGCTCCCTGGCCAGCGCCGCGGAGACCAGTTCCAGCAGCAGGTCGCGGGCTGCGGGATTGAGGTGTGCCCCGTTCAGCGCACCGGCAGCCGCGAGTTCGGCTCCGGCTGCCTGCCGGGCCGCCAGCTCCCGGGTGGCCTCCTCCTGCAGGCGGGCGATGTCCATGCCCGGGTCGGGCACCCGTGCGGTGCGTCCCCGCGCCGTGCGGTCGCCCCGCTCGCGCAAGGAGACCGGGACGTCCACCGGGCTGGCGTCCCACCACGAGGTCGAAGCGGTGTCGCGGGGGTCGGCTTCCTCGGGTCCGAAGCTCACGTGGCGCGCGGGGTAGGCGCCGAAAGCGGCCGCGAAGCCGCGGTGGGCCTCCTCGACACTGGCCTGTGCGAACAGGCCGGCCAGGTGCATCAGGTCGCTGCGCCTGGCCCCTCCGGTGCCACCGGGGGTGAGCATGCGCCGCGCGTTGGTGAGCAGCTGTCCCAGGGCCGACTCGGCTGCGGCCCGCAGTTGCGCAGGCCCGGACATGCCGCCGTTGCCGCCGCTGTACCAGGCCAGCAACTCTGCCCAGTCGCCGCGCCGCCGTCCGGGCAGTCGCTCGACGGGGGCGCCGTCCGCGGAGGCCAGACCCGGCAGGTTGTCCAGGGCGCTAAGGACACGGTCCAGGACCGGCTGGAGGTCTTCCAGGCGTCCTAGGACCGCGGGGGAGTGGCGGGAGACGTCGGTGTCGATGAGGTGGACGTATTCCAGCAGCAGGCCTTTGAACGACGCGTACTCCTCGCCGGCCAGGTCGTACCGGACCAGCACGGACGAGAGGTACGCGTAGAAGTCGCGGATGCTGTCGACGAAGTAGTTCTGGTTGGTGAAGACGGTTGTGACATCGGCCGCCAGGGCCTCGGCGTCGATGGAGCGGGGGTTGTGTGCCTGGCGGAGGATTTTCGACAGCAGTGCGGCCATACTGCCGAGGAGTTCCCGCGCCACCTCCCGCGCGTCGTCGCGCATCTGCAGAACCTTGGCGACCTGCCGGTGGACCGTGCCGCCGAGCCGGGTGACCTGGAAGCGGGCGCGGGTGTGGCGCAGCGCGGCGACCGTGGGGACACGGGGGTCGCGGGCGGACGGCATGAGGTTCTTCCAGCGGACCAGGCTGGTGCAGCGTGCCTCCGCCTCCTCCGGGGAAAGGACCATGCCGCGTTGTGCCAGCCCCTCGCTGACCTCCGCGGCGGAGAGATCGGTCAGCAGCGTCTGCGTGAACTGGTCCATGATGGCGAGATATTCGGCCGCATGGTCTGCACGGTCGACCGTCACGTACCGGAACAGATCGCGCCGCTCGTCCGAGTCGTCTTCGAGGCCATCGTCGCCATCGAAGTACCCTTCCTCCACTCCCGTCCCCCTCGGGCCTTTTGTCGGCCGCAAGGGGCCATGAAGGTTCATGGTCAGGTTAGGGCGGAAAGCCTCTGCTTCCCGGCGGTCGATCACAAAGGACCGAAAATGATTGGATTTTGACAGCGGTCGCCTGGAGGCTTCGGCCGCTGCCGAGCATTGCGCGCTCGTCGACCACTACATCACGGCCCGGAGGCGCCACTCCTGGACCGCCGTGACGTGTCCCATGGCCGCCAGCCCGCACCGCCGCGCCTGGACGGCCGCGCAGCGCGCTAGGCGCGGGCGATGATCTGCCATCGGCGTGATCAGCCGATCAAGCGGCGCGGCGCAGTGCGGCCATCGTGCAAACCGGCGCCGCCGAAAACCTTCACTCACCCTGAGTCGAGCGATTCGAACGCAACCAGGGGGCATCTCCTCACCCTGCCTGCGAAGCGATGGCCGCACAGCGAAGATCACCACCGATCCCCAGACATGCCCGCGCTGTGGCGCCTTCGATTCACTGGCACCCAGCCTGCGACCCTGACCCGCGCCTCCCAAAACGCGCGCTGCCTGTTCAGAGCGTGCCCGCCGAGCCCCGGCAACGCGCGGATCCGCAGCCAGCATCTTGCCCTTCTCCCGCAGTAGGAGCCGGGAGCCCACAAGATGCCTCCTCGACGGTCTTGGTGTCGAGCGCGGGCTCCGACTCGGGCGTACTTGGCTTGGGAGCTACCTCGGGCCTCGAGCCAAGCAAACAAGCTCTCTCCTGCAGCTGAGAACGGCTAACGGCGGGCGTGAGGGGAGCTGTCGTGGTGCGGGGGTGACGTAAAGCGCAACTCCCCTTCACCCCCGGAACGTCAACGGCCCAGTTCTGTTACACCTCTCCCTCCCCGCCCACCGGTACCGGTACCTGCAGCCTCCCGCGCGGGAAAGGGCCCCGCCTGTCCGCTCCCTCCGTGGCGGACGGGGCCGTCTGGGGGCGGTGAGGCTCAGAGCTTGGCGACGCTGACGAATCCGAGTGCGCGCAGCCCTTCGGTCAGGCACAGCCGGTCCGATGCGCCGCCGATCTCGGTCTGGAGGAGCTGGTAGTCGGCGCAGCGCGCGGCACCCCACGCCATGGCGGCGCGCCACAGGGCGCGGCCGTGGCCGTGGCCGCACTGCTCGGGCAGGACGCCAAAGTACTGCGGCAGCAGCCGGGTTGCTCCGGCCGAGTCGGTCATGGTCTCCATGGGGCCGATCGCGCCTACGACGCGGCCGCCGTCGGTGGCGGCCAGGACGGGGCCGACGGTTCCGGCCTGCATCTGGGTGTGCAGGAACGCGAACCCGTCGCTGGTGAGTCGGTCGGCGAACGCGGCGAACGTCTCCCGGATCGGCTCGGGCAGGTCGGTCACCGCGCGGACGAGTCCGGGCGCGTCCTCCGGCCGGGGGTGGTGGAAGGACATCATCTGTACGCGGGTGGTCGCGGTGTCGACCGGTGGCGTCTCGTGCGGGGCGTGGAAGGTGACCACGCGGGCGGTGGAGGTGTGGTGGCCGGCGGCGAGCTTGGCGGCCAAGTCCGCGGCTTCCTCTACGGCGGCCCCGTAGGTGTAGACGGTGAGGGTGCCGCTGCCGCGGCTGCGCAGGGTGGGGATCAGGGTCCGCGTGCTGGTGTGCTCGATGTGATCAAGCAGTACGGTCTCGTCCTTTGTCTCGGCCCAGCGCTGGTCCTTGTCGTAGAGCAGGAAGGCGCCGGTCCCGGCGACGCGCAGCACGTCACCGAACAGGCCCGGGCTCAGGGTGTCGGGGTGGACGGGGCCGATCGTCGGCACGTACGGCACTCGGACCACAGGATGCAGCCAGTCCCACAGCAAGTGCATGGGCCAACGCTACTCGCCTGCCACGCACGGCTCGGGCCCCGGCGCGAAAGACGCCGAGGCCCGAGCGGTTTCCACCGGGTACGACCGGTTAGTGGGGCCCGTTACGGCTGGGCGTGCGGATTCCTCGTACTGCGGACCGCCGTGCCGGCAGAAGGCCTACCGCCGCCGCACCGCCGCCCGCCCGGCAGCCCATGTCCCGGACCCGGTGGCGGAGTTGACCAAGGCTATGACGCCCTTCGTGGACGAGACCGCCGGCGGGATCTCCCAGGCCCTCTACACGGCCCTATACCGGCTGCAGGCCACTTACCGCGACGGTCCCCGCCAGCAGGGTCCTGGGCCGCCTCGTGTCTATGGACCCCGGTCGCCTCAAGATCCCGGATACCGCCGACGGACGCCGGCTGCGCGCCGCCCTGACCTCACTTCGCAGCACACTCGGCGTGGAGCGGACGCCGAACGTCGAGTGCCGGGCTACTCGTCCTCGTCGTCGATCGGTTCAGTGATCCACTCCGGAGGTACGAGGGCCTGGTTATTGCTGTAGCGCCAGCGCTCGACGACGTGGTCACGGAAGAGCGGGTCGGCCAGGTCGGCGTGCTCGACAACGATGACCTGGAGCGCGCCGTCGAGTGCCTGGACGGTGTCGTTGATGGTCCGGTAGATATTCAGCAGGTGGCTGAGGTCGGTCCCCTGGGGTGTGGGCTCGCCGGTGTAGTCGGGCGGGAAGTACACCTGGGACGGCTGGTCGAGGATCAGCGTCCGCGGGACAGGTCCGCGGTGCTCGCTGAACCACTCGTGCAGGCTCAGCAGCGTGGCGACGTGGTAGCCGAGGTGGTTCTCGGCGCTGCCCATGTCGGCGAGCCGGACGGGACCGTCGGCAGTGTCGGCGACGACAGTCAGCCGGTTGACGTCGAGGCGGATGGGCGCGTCCGAGTGGTCGAGCTCCAGCACGGCAGCCTTGGTGCGGATGTTCTGGCTGATCAGGGACAGGTAACTGGTGAGCCGGTCGCCCTGGGTGTCGTCGCTCAGGAGCTCTTCCAGCTCAGCGATCTGTCGCTGGAGGTCGTCGCGGCGGTCTTCGACCTGCGGGGCACTCACATGCTGGGCGGTGGTGTCGAGGTAAAGGCTGATACGGCCGCGCACATGGGCGGCCCGCTGCGCCTGGTCCGGCTCTTGCTGCAGCGCGCGCAGCCCGGCGCTGATCTCGTTGATCTCGTCCTGGCTGCGGGAGAGCGCCGCGCGCAGTTGCTGCAGCTGCTCCTCCTCCAGGGCCATCTGGCGATGCAGGGCGGGTGTGTCGCTGCCGATCACCTGCAGATCGCCGTCTAGGCGTTCGAGGTCGTGCATGATCGTCGCCACCGTGGTGTTGGCCGAGGCGATCGGGCTTTCGCACACCGGGCACTGGGCAGCCTGGGAGGTGTCCGGAGACAGCCGCATCAACCCGAGAGACGCCAGACGCCGGCGCTGCTCTCTTGCCTCGCCCGCGAAGTCGTCATTCTCCTCGAGCGCGCGCTTGAGGTCGGCGATGCGGGCCCGGGACTGCCCGACGGCGCGCCGGAGTTGGGCACGCCGACCGATGGCAGCGGCCAACGGGTCGCCGTCGTTGTCCGGTCGGGACTCCAGCTCTAGCCGGATGTTGCCATCCAGGGCCAACCGCAGAAGGCCAAGGACCTCCTCGGCCGTCGGCTCGCTGTCGCGGTGTGGTAGAAGCCCTGCCTCGACCGCCTCGGTGAGCAGTGCTCGGGCCTGGCCCGACGCTGGGCCGAGGTCGCGGGCCTGGGCGAGTTTGGCTTCAAGGTCGGAAAGGTCCCGGCGCAGGAGCCGCAGCCGGTTGCGCAGCGCTGCCTGTTCGGGGTCGACGGCGCCGAGGAAGTACGGGATCACACCCCGGATGGTGTTCGGCCGCCACTCCTCACCTTGGGAGTGGAACAGCAGGTCGGGGTTGGCGACCTCGTTCTGCGCCTGGAAGCAGAAGTACAGCGCGTGGCGGATCGACGGAGCGATGGTCTGGGCGCGGGCGACCGCGGGCACCTTGACGGTGCGGTCGATGCCGCAGAAGTCGCTGAGGATGTCCTTGGCGGTGTCCAGGGGCGTCGCGAAGGTCAGCTCCTCCAGCGGGGGAGGCGGGGTCTCTGGGGCCTGGGACAGGACACACTGCACGGTGCTCACGGCGTTCCCCGGCTCCGGGGCGCGCCGGGCGACGAAGAGCTGCTGGCCGGGCTTCGCCAGGGTGACGGCGTAGGCGCCCACGTACTTGCGGACCTTGCCAGCCTTGACGGGGTAGTCGGAGCTAGCCAGGCAATAGTCGATGATCGTCAGCAGCGCGCTCTTCCCGCGCCGGGAGTCGCCCGTGACGATGTTCAGGGTGCCGGTGTCGAACGGGACCGTGCGGACCTGCCCGGGCTGCTTGCCGTAGACGGTGACCGCTTGGATCTGAAAGGTCACGCTTGGACTCCCAGGAGTGTCAGGACAGTGCTGATGCTGCCGGTGCTGGGCAGCCAGCGCCCGAGTTGGTGGGCGGCTTTCTGGATCGCGGTGTTCTGTTCGGGGCCGTCCTTGAGGGCCGTCACGGCCCGTGGCTTCACTCTCAGCCCGGAGCCTTGAAGCCTGAGCACATCGCTCTGAAGGGCGAAGAGCAGGCCTGGTCGCACGACGGCGGCGAGGGCGGCGGCGTTGAGACCCATGGCCACGCGCACGGCGTCGTTCTCGTCGAGCCAATTCATCAGCCCGGTGCGGATGGTGGCGGGCAGCGCCGTCCGGATGGACGGCTGGAGAGCCATCACTGCGGCGGTCATGGTGACTGGAAGCGGGCAGGCGGAGCGGTACTGCTTCTCGTAGCCCTGCACAGCCCGGACGCCCAAGAGTGCTGTGAAGGCCGGGTTGAACAGGGCGCGTTCCTCGCGGCTGAGGTCACGCTCGGCCATCAGCGGCTCCCGCCGGCTCCAGCAGAGCCGCCAGCCGGGCGCTGAAGTCCGGATGCCATCCGACCTGCAGCTCGTCCGCGAGCATCTGGTACGACCCCTTGACGACGAACACCTCTTCACAGCCAGTGCGGATGCGAAGCCGGGCCTCCCGATCGACCCACCTGTAGATCAGCTTGGCCTCACGCTTCATCTCTTCTTCGGTGGCTTCATCGCCGAGATCTTCACGCATCTCGGCGAAGCGCGACTGCCACTCCTCCACGAGCCTGCGCTCATACGCGCCGATCTCGCCGGCACGTAGCAGGTTCTCGTTCGCCCAGCGGGAGCGCTGAGTGAAGGCCCTCACCCAGTCCCGGACCGCGTAGCCGATCCGCTCCGCGCCCACGTCGATCAGCCGAAGCTGATGCACGAACACCTTGTCGGCGGCATCGGCAGCGGCCGGGGCCGCAGCCGTGAGCGCGGCGATATCAGGGTCGATCGGCAGATTGTGCTCACCGATCTGATTGCGCAGATCGTTGAACAGCTCGTCGAACTCGGCGCCGGTCACCGGATCCGACCCCGGGAAGCTCATCTGGACGGACGCCCGCTCGAAGAACCAGCCCTCAAGACGCTGAAGAAAGGACTCGGCGTACCGGCGCTCGACGGCCAGGCTTGCGTAGCCGAGCAGGTCCTCCCTGATGGAGTCCATCCCCGGCGCGTCACCGATGACCTCCACCCGGCTGATGAGCTCGGCCCGGCGCTGCGCCCCGAGCGCGTCGAACGCCTCGAAGGCCTTGGCCAACGTCGTACTCTTCGAAGACTGCCGCGCCTGGACAAGGAGGGCCTCGGCAGCCTGCTCGTCACGGTGTCCGCTGGCCTTGGGCTGCAAGAGAAACCCCGCGCTGTCGTCCGGCAGCTCTGCGGTGGTAATCAGGTAGAGGCTTGTCTCGGCAAGGTCGATGTGCCCCTCGGTGACGGCGTGTGACCAGATCCTGATTGTCTTCCACAGGTCCGACGAGAGGTCCGTCAGTCTCACGTTGTCTGCCCGCTTCTTCAGCTGCGTCAGCTCGGTGTGCGACCCGATGAGAGCTTGGACATCGTCCGTTGCCTCAATTGCCACACTCCACTCGATCCCGCCCCTAGAGAGCTCCACACACCGCTGGAGCGCCACGCGGAGCTGGTAGAGGTACCCGAGCGCTGACGCCGATGCCTCGAAGGGGTTCTCCGGGCTGGTCATGCACCCACCGCCTCCCTCTGGTTACCGAGTGCAGCGATCATTCCATGACCGCGCCGCAGGTAAAACACAGACTGCCGAACTTGCCTAACCGTTATGACGGTTGGCCAGCCGCCCGTAGTAGCCGTGCTGATCGTGACGGCAACCCGCGAATCAGCGTGAGGCGGGCGGCTTGGTCATGTACATCTTGATGATGCTGGCGCAGGTGCGGAGCAGCTCCTACGGAGCGAGGGCGTCGGCCATGGCCTGGGCGAGCTTGTCGATCGCGTCCGCCTGGCAGGGTGAAGGCGGAGCGCCGCCCGGTGCGGCCTTACTTCGAGGACTCCGCAGCCCCGGCACCCCAAAAGGGCGGGGCAACCGGATAACTGTCCAACGAACCCCTACGACATCACGGCACCGCAGGCGCCGACACACCAACCCCCAAGGCAGGGAACCCCTCACGACGGGCCCCATTCGCGACTGAGTACCCAAAGGCAGCTTCACTGTGATGGGAAAACAAACCCACGTCAGTCCGGCGGCAGCCGGACAACCAACACCCAAGCTCCCCGGCAGGGGAGCGCAAGCAACCCAAATATCTGTGCAACCACCCCGTTTCGACATCACCGGCGCCGACAGGCGCCGGCGCTCACTTCCCATGCTTCCTCCCCGTCAGGGGAGGGGCCTGTATCACCCCTTGTCCTGCCGTCAGGCAGGACACCCCCATCCCCTGCCGAGCGGGCCGCCAGGCCCGCCAACTCCTAGAGAAACCAACCAAGTTGGCCCGCCAGGGCCAACCCCGCACACGACACGCAGTCGTGCCGCCAGGCACGGCGACAGCACTTGACGGGCCGTCAGGCCCGTAGTTGGCCGCCAGGCCAACTGAAGAGCCTTCAGGCTCTCCGCCCCA